>NZ_JAJQJP010000017.1:0-226550 GCF_021245825.1 Gordonia metallireducens
GTCGGCGGTCACACCGCCGACGACGCGATGACCACCAGCGTCACGATGACGCCGATGAGCGCCGCCAGCATCGTCAGCACACGCCAGATGTGGAGGCGCGCAGGCGAAGCGTCGGTGGTGTTCGGAGAAGCGATCGGGGTCGCGCCGGTACTGGGTCCTGCAGCGGCGGACGCGACTGTGTTCGACGCAATGTGGGGTGAGGCCATGACCTTTCACCACTTTCGATTGTCCGGGGCCAACTTCGACCATGACGGCCTGCGGTTCACAGACCGGAGCACACTAGCCCGGTTCTGGTACTGCAGTGATAAATGTGTCATAAGTTACCCACGTTGCGGTGGTTCCCCTCACGCGTGTCGCGATAACGAAACCGCAACGCGGCGGACGGCAACCCTGAGATCCTACGAGTCACACATCGAAATCGGGGGCGGAAGATGAAATTGCCGAACGGATTCCGGATGGATGCGCGCTCCGCGTGGCTCGTCCTCGTCGCTTGCTTGTCCGTGAGCATGGTCGTCGCCGCGATGGCAGCACTCAACACGGCACTGCCCGACATCGCCGTCGACACCGGGGCCGACGCCGGCCAGATGACGTGGATCGTCGACGGTTACACCCTTGCGCTCGCCGCGTTGCTGTTGCCCGCCGGTGCGATCGGCGACCGCTTCGGGCGACGCGAGATCCTCATCATCGGTCTGATCCTCTTCGGTGTGGCGTCACTCGCCGCGATCTGGGTCAACGGCCCGGAACAACTGATCCTCACCCGCTGCCTGGCCGGCGCGGCCGCCGCGCTGATCATGCCGACGACGCTGTCGCTCATCACCTCCGGGATGCCCGACGGCCAGCGAGCCGTCGGCATCAGCATCTGGTCGGCGATCGCCGGTGGCGGTGCGATCGCCGGCTTCCTCGTCACCGGCCTGCTACTCGAATTCTTCTCCTGGCACTCGATCTTCATCACCTTCGCCGCGTCGTCGGGCGTCGCGGCGCTGCTGTGCTTCACGATCGGCACGTCGAAGGACACCGACCCCGGCCGCTTCGACATCCCGGGCACCCTGTGCTCGGTCCTGGCGATCGCCGGAGTGGTCTTCGGTCTCCTGGAGGCGCCCCACCGCGGGTGGGCCGATCCGCTGGTCCTCGCCTGCCTCGTCGGTGGCATCCTCCTCGCCGCACTGTTCGTGGTCGTCGAAGTGCGTTCGGCCTCTCCGCTCTTCGACGTCCGGCTGCTCCGCAACCGGGCCTTCGGTTCGGGGTCGCTGTCCGTGGCGGTGCAGTTCCTTGCCTCCTTCGGCATGTTCTATCTCGTCCTGCAGTTGCTGCAGCTGGTGTTCGGCTACTCGCCGCTACAGTCCGCCGTGGCGCTCATGCCGTTCGTCGCCGGCGTGGGGATCTTCTCGCTGCTGTCGAACTGGCTGGCGGTGCGGCTGGACTCGCTCAAGTTCGTGATCGCCGGTGGCGCCCTGCTGTCGGGAATCGGCCTGACCCTCATGGGCCTGATCCGGGTCGGCGACTACTGGACATTGGCGGCGATCCTGGCGGTCGTCGCCATCGGCATCGGCCTGGCCTCCGCCCCGGCGACCACCGCGATCATGTCCAACACCCCGCTCGACAACCAGGGTGTCGGTTCGGCGATCAACGACACCGCTCGCGAGATCGGTGCGGCCATCGGCATCGCGATCGCCGGTTCCATGGTCGCCGCCGGCTACAAGGCACGGATCGGGCCGACCGCGGACCTCGCCCGCGAGCAGCTCACCGCCGCCGGACAGCAGCAGATCGCCGCGGGTGACCCGACCGGCGGTCAGGCCACCATCGCCCAGGCCGAACAGTCGGGAACACTCATCGAGCGTTCCCTCGCCGAGGCGAGGGTCGTGGTCGACAACCTTTCCGCGCAGTCCGGCGAGCTCGCCGACAAGATCGCCGACGGCAGCCAGGCCGCCTTCGACGTGCCGTTCGAGCACGCCTCGCTGATCCTGGGCGGCATCATGCTCGCCAGCGCCGTCGTCCTGTTGTGGATCACTCCGCGTCGCGTCGTCGAGGGCCCGGTCATCACGAGCCGGACCGGTGACCTCGAACCCGATCCCGACCTCGACGACACCTACGCCCGCGACTGAGGCGTAGCCGGTCTGGGCGTACCCTTTCTGCGGTGCTCACCGTGGACAGTGCCGCCGGCTGCATCGTCAGCATCGCCGGCCTCGTCGTGGTGATCGTCGCAACCCTTGCCGCGCAGCGTGTCCCGGTGGTCCTGGTGGCGGCCCCGGTGGCCGGGTTGCTCATCCTGCTCGGTCTGACCGACCTCGACGCCGCGGCCGACGAGGTCATGACCATGGCGCCGACCATCGGCTTCCTCGCCGCGATGCTGGTGGTCGCCGACGTGTGCGCCCGCGAAGGCGTCTTCATTTGGGTCGGGACGGTTCTCGCCGGCTGGAGCCGAGCCTCGCCGTATCGCTTGCTGCGCATAGTCTTCGTGGCCGCGGCGGTGACCACCGCCATCCTCAGCCTCGACACCACGATCGTGCTGCTGACGCCGGTCGCCGTCGCCACCGCACGGCACATCGGCGCACGGGTGACCCCGATCGCCTTCTCCAGCGCCCATCTGGCGAACACCGCGTCGACGCTGCTGCCGGTCTCCAACCTGACCAACCTGCTGGCGTTCTCCGCCACCGGCTTCGGCTTCCTCGGCTTCACCGGGGTGATGCTGGCGCCGTGGATCGCGGCGATCCTCGTCGAGTACCTGATCTTCCGGTGGTACTTCTCCGGCGCACTCGGCAGTCCCACGCCCGGCGATCCCGCGCCCCGACCCCCAGACGCACAGCCCCGGCCGGCCGCGCCTCGTCCGACCCTTCTCCTCGTCGGCCTGGCCCTGTTGCTCGTCGCGTTCGTGGTCGCCGAACCGTTCGGTGTACCGCTCGCCGCAGTCGCCGGGGTGGGCGCGGTGCTCTTCACGCTGCCCGAGCTGCTCCGTTCCCCGGTGGCCACGCTGCGCAGCACGGTCACGGCGGTCAACATCCCGTTCCTGGGGTTCGTCGCCACGCTCGGCGTCGTCATCCTGCCGGTCCGCGACGGCCCGCTCGGCGACTGGATCGGCGGGATCGTCCCCTCGTCGTCGACGCTGCTCGGCATCCTGACGGTCGCCGTTCTCGCCGCCATCCTGGCGAACCTCGTCAACAACCTCCCGGCGACCCTCCTGCTGATCCCGCTGGTGGCCCACGACCCGGGCCTGGTCATGGCGATGCTGCTCGGCGTCAACATCGGCCCCAATCTGGCCTACTTCGGGTCGCTGGCCAACCTGCTCTGGCGGGAGATCATGCACCGCGACGTCGCCGCCCCGACCTCACGGGAGTACCTGAGGCTCGGCGCACTCACCGTCCCCGCGACGCTGGGTGTCGCCGTGCTCGCGCTGTGGGGGTCCCTCCAGCTCACCTGAGCGCCGCCTCGGCTCCCTGAGGTGCGAGCGAAGCGAGCCACGAAGGGCCTGGCGAGACAATGTCACCAGGCCCTTCGTGGCTCGTCGCTATCGCTCCTCGCACCTCAGGGAGCGAGAAGGTCCGCTCGACTAGACGGGAGTGCTCTCCTTCGCCGCCTCCGCCTTGGCCCAGCGGTAGTCGGCCTTGCCGGCCGGCGTGCGCTTGACCTCGTCGACGAACACGACGGTGCGCGGGACCTTGTAGCGGGCGAGGGTCTCGCGGCAGTGGTCCTGGATCTCCTCGAGCGTCGGCTCCTCGGCACCCTCGGCGAGAGAGATCACCGCGGCGACCCGCTGGCCGTACTTCTCGTCGGGGACCGGGACCACCAGCGCGTCCGCGACGGCCGGGTGCCCGTGCAGGGTGGCCTCGACCTCTTCGGCGTAGACCTTCTCGCCACCGGTGTTGATGCACTGCGAGCCGCGGCCGAGGAACACGATCGAACCGTCTGCCTCGACCGTGCCCATGTCACCCAGGATCGAGATGCGGGTGCCGTCCGGCAGCGTCGGGAAGGTCTTGGCGGTCTTCTCCTCGTCCTTGTAGTAGCCGAGGGGAACGTTGCCGATGCGCGCGATGTAGCCGACGTTGCCCGAGCCCGGTTCGATCTTGTTGAGGCTCTCGTCGACGACCATCATCTTGTCGGTCGGCGGCACCTTCAGGTTGCCGTTGTCGTCCATCATGATCTCGCCGTCGTTGCCCGACTCCGACGCGCCGAAGTTGTCGCGCAGCACCAGATCCGGCTTCACCGCGAGCATGCGGTCGCGCACGTGCTGCGACCAGATCGCGCCACCGGAGGTGATGGAGAACATCGACGACAGGTCGACCTCATCCTTCCGCTTCTCCAGTTCCTCCACGAGCGGCATACCCATGGCATCGCCGACGATGAGGACGATGTTGACCTTCTCCTTCTCGACCTCGGTGACGATGGCCTCCGGGTCGAAGTCGCGCTGGATCACGAGGCGACCGCCGAGGGTGAAGAACGTGAACAGCGAGTACGACGCCGCACCGTGCATGAGCGGGGCCGCGAGCAGGAAGGCGATGGACGGGAAATCCTTGACCGCCGTGCCGATCTCTTCGAGATCCTTGCGGGCCTCGCCGTAGGGGTTGCCACCCGAGAGCGGCTTACGGAAGAAGTCGTCGTGCTGCCACATGACGCCCTTCGGGTACCCCGTGGTGCCACCGGTGTAGAGCAGGTAGAGCTCTTCGCCGTTGCGCGGCTCGAAATCGCGGTTGTCCGGCTTGGAGTAGGCATCGGCGAAGGACACGATCTCGACCGTGCGCCCGTCGGGCAGGTCGGCGACCGCCTGGGTGAGCTCCTCGACGACATCGCCGATGACGAACACCGTTCGGACGGTGGGCGTCTCGGCGAGCAGCGCGGCGACGCTGCGCTGATGCTCGGGGAGTTCGACGATGATCGCGCGCGAGTCGGAGTTGTCGAAGATGTACTGCAGTTCGGCGTTGGTGTACCGGTAGTTGATGTTGACCGGCACCGCGCGGACCTTCAGGAGCCCGAGGAGGCTGGTGACGTGTTCGACGCTGTTCTTGAGGAACAGTGCGACGTTGTCGAAGGCGCCGACCCCCGCGCCCGCGAGCAGGTGTGCCACCTGGTTGGACAGCTTGTCGAGTTCGGCGTAGCTGATCTGGCGGCCCTGATAGCTGAGCGCGATCCGCTCGGGCACCGAATCGGCGACCGTCTCGAAGACATCGGCGAGGTTGAACTTCATTCTGCGCGCTCCTCGTTCTCAAGAGTGTTGTTGCACTGGACTGGCTGGTCGGGACTGATGTGGTCGGTGCATACGGTTCCGGTCATGCGGTGAGCACCAACCCGCTTGTGGGAACACCGGTTCCGGCGGTGACGACGACCTTCTCGGCGTCGTCGACCTGGTTGACGGAGGTTCCCCGGATCTGACGGACGGCCTCGGCGATGCCGTTCATGCCGTGGATGTAGGCCTCGCCGAGCTGGCCGCCGTGGGTGTTGAGCGGCAGGCGGCCACCCACCTCCAGGGCACCGGGCTCACGGACGAAGTCCTTGGCCTCGCCGCGTCCGCAGAAGCCCAGCTCCTCGAGCTGGAGCAGCGTGTACGGGGTGAAGTGGTCGTAGAGGACGGCCATGTCCATGTCCTCGGGACCGAGGCCGGACTGCGACCACAACTGTCGTCCGACGAGCCCCATCTCGGGCAGCGATGCCAGTTCGTCGCGGTAGTAGCTGGTCATGATGAACTGGTCGGCCGCGGAACCGGCTGCGGCCGCGGCGATCACGGCCGGCGTGTGCGGCAGGTCCTTGGCCCGCTCGGCCGACACGATCACCAGGGCGACACCGCCGTCGGACTCCTGGCAGCAGTCGAGCAGATGCAGCGGCTCGGCGATGTACCGGGAGTTCTGGTGGTCTTCCAGGGTGATCGGCTTCTCGAAGAAGAAGGCGTCGGGATTGACCGCGGCGTGCTTGCGGTCGACGACGGCGATCCGGCCGAAGTCCTCACTGGTGGCGTTGTAGTCGTGCATGTACCGCTGGGCGATCATCGCGACGAACGCCGCCGGCGTCGACAACCCGTGCGGGTAGCTGAAGGCGTTCTCCGTGCCCGACGAGTTCTCCTGGTTGGCTACCGCCGAATTCACCTGTCCGAACCGCAGTCCCGACCGCTCGTTGAACGCACGGTAGGCGACGACGACGTCGGCGACCCCCGTCGCCACCGCCATCGCGGCCTGCTGCACGGTCGCGCACGCGGCGCCGCCGCCGTAGTGGATCCGCGAGAAGTAGGTGAGCTCGGGGATTCCGACGGCCCGGGCGACCGAGATCTCGCTGTTGGTGTCCATGGTGAACGTGACGAGACCGTCGACGTCGGCCGGCGTGAGACCCGCGTCGGCGATGGCCGCCGACACCGCCTCCGCCGCGAGCCGCAGCTCGCTGCGCCCGGAGTCCTTGGAGAACTCGGTGGCCCCGATGCCGGCGATCGCCGCCTGTCCGGACAGCCCGCCCATCAGTGCCCCTCCCCTTGTGTCGTATCCGAGGTGCCCTCGCCGATGGTGAGGGTCACGGTGGAGATGACGTGCTTGCCCAGCGAATTGGTTCCGGTGACGGCGACCGTCAGCAGGCCGTCGTCGGCGACCTCGGCGACCTCGCCGGTGAAGGTGACCGAGTCGTAGGCGTACCACGGCACACCCAGTTTCAGTGCGATCGAACGGATTCTGGCGGTGGGCCCCGCCCAGTCGGTGACGAATCGTTCGACCAGACCGGTGTCGGTCAGGATGTTGACGAAGATGTCCTTGGACCCCTTGGCCTGCGCGAGGTCGCGGTCGTGGTGCACGTCCTGGAAGTCGCGGGTGGCGAGTGCCGTCGCGACGACGAAGGTCGGGGTCGCGTCGATGACCAAGGGCGGCAGTGTGGTTCCGACGCCCACCGCCGGAGTGGCGACACTGGTCATGCTTCTCCCCCTTCACTCACCGGTTCCCAGGCGTACAGCGTCCACGCCGGCGTTCCGGCCTCATCGCGGGCCGGGAAGTCCAGGAACGTCGCCCGGACCGGCATCCCGATCTCGACGTCCTCCGGTTCGACGCCACGCAGTTCACCCAGCATCCGCACACCTTCGTCGAGCTCGACAAGGGCCACGACGAACGGCAGCTGCCGGCCGGGGACCTTGGGTGCACGATGAACGACGTAGCTGTAGACGGTTCCGGTTCCCGAGGCGACGACGTAGTCGGTCTCCGGGACCGATCCATCGGCCTCTCGTGGCTTCCAGGTAGCCGGGACCGGCGGATGACGCAGGGCGCCCTCGCCGTCTCGCTGGATGCGCAGTTCGTGTGCGGCGACACCTTCCCAGAAGAAGGCGGTGTCCCGCGAGACGCTCGGCTTCAGCAGACGCGCCGGGTCGAGATCGTCGGGCACCGACGAAACCGGCTCGGGTGCAGCATCCTTGGCGGCCGGGCGGAACTTCAGGATGCGGAACCGCATCTCCGCGACGACCTCGTCCGCACCGTTCTCGTCGGGCACCGACCACACGTTGCGGGTCGTGAAGAACCAGCCCTCACCGAGCGCGGTGTTCTTCGGTCCGGCGATCTCGACGAGTTCGGCCGACAGCGACACCTGCTCACCCGGCCGGATGTAGCGGTGATAGACGGTGTCGCAGTTGGTCGCGACCACCGAGGTGAAACCCGCGTCATCGAAGAGCTGTGTCGCACGCCCGAGCGGATCGTCGGCCGTGCGGACGCCGTTGAGACCGCGCATGGTCCACACCTGGGCCATCGCCGGAGGTGCCACCACACCCGGATGTCCGGCAGCACGCGCCGCGGCGTCGTCGACGTAGATGGGATTCTCGTCACCCATCGCTTCGACCCAGTTGTTGATCATCGGCTGGTTGATCGGGTCGCGCCCACGCACCGGTGCGCTCGCACCGTCGTCCATGATCGCCTGCGCCGCAGCGCGGATCGCCTCGTCCCCGGTCAACTCGGTCCCGGTCATCTCGGGCGCGCTCACCGCTTGGCCCTCGGGAGTCCGAGGCCGGCGGTGGCGATCATGTCGCGCATGACCTCGTTGACCCCACCGCCGAAGGTGATGACGACGTGACGCTTCTGCTGGACGTCGAGCCAGTCCACCAGGGCGGCGGTCTCGGGATCGGTGAAATCGCCGTAGCGACCGATGATCTCGTTGGCCATCCGGCACACCGACTGGATGCGTTCGGTGGAGAACACCTTCGTCGCGGCGGCGTCGGCCATCGAGATCGCCTCGCCGGTGGAGGCGACCTGCCAGTTCAGGAGTTCGTTGATCCGGCCGTAGGCGTCGATGGTGGCCAGGGCCCGGCGCACATCGGGATGCTTGGCGATCACGGTGCCGTCGGGACCCGGACGCTGCGCCCAGGCCCGCAGCCGTGCCGCCAGACCGTCGATGCGGCCGGCCGGTCCGAGCATGACGCGTTCGTGGTTGAGCTGGGTGGTGATGAGCTTCCAGCCGTCGCCCTCCTCGCCCACTCGCATCGACACCGGGACCTTCACGTCCTGGTAGTAGGTGGCGTTCACGTGGTGGGCACCGTCGGCGGTGATGATCGGCGTCCAGCTGAACCCGGGATCCTTGGTGTCCACGATGAGGATCGAGATGCCCTTGTGCTTGGGCGCGTCCTTGTCGGTGCGCACGGCCAGCCAGATGTAGTCGGCGTCGTGACCACCGGTGGTGAAGATCTTCTGGCCGTTGACCACATAGTGGTCGCCGTCGAGCACGGCGGTGGTGCTCAACGACGCCAGGTCGGTACCGGCCTCGGGTTCGGTGTAACCGATGGCGAAATGCACATCGCCGGCCAGGATCGCGGGCAGGAACTTTCGCTTCTGCTCCTCGGTGCCGTGGACCTGCAGGGTCGGGCCGACGGTCTGCAGGGTGACCGACGGCAGCGGGACGTCGGCACGAACGGCCTCGTTGGTGAAGATCTGCTGTTCGATCTCCCCGAATCCCTTGCCGCCGAACTCCTTCGGCCAGCCCACACCGAGCCAGCCGTCGTCACCCATGCGCTTGATGACCTTGCGGTACGTGGGTCCGTGCCGCTCGGTCAGCATGACTTTCGCTTCTTCCGGGGTCACCAGGTCGGCGAAGTACTCCCGGAGTTCCTCCCGCAGCGCGCGCTGCTCGGGCGTCAGATCGATGAACATGCTCACCCCTGTGCTCGGTCGGCCGGGGCAGCGCCCTCGGTGATGTCGGCGAGTTCGTCGAGCCGCACGGCGGCCCCACCCACCAGGCGGGCGAGATCCTTGGCGACGGAGAAGTACCGGTGCAGCGGATAGGTGATGTCCACGCCGATGCCGCCGTGCAGGTGGGTCATCGTCCGCAGGGTCGGCGGGATCTCCTCGGCGAGCCAGTAGGCGGCGACGCCGAGATCGGTTCCGGCATCGAGGCCTTCGGAGAGGCGCCACGCCGCCGCAGTGGTCGACAGATCCATCGACCGGCCGACGACGTAGATGTCGGCGAGCTGCTGGCCGACGGCCTGGAACAGCGCGATCGGCTTGCCGAACTGTTCGCGGGTCGAGACGTGGTCGGCGGTGAGCCGGGTGGCCCCGGCGACGAGACCGTCGGCATAGGCACACAGTGCCAATCGGTAGCGGTCGCGCAGGACCGACAGCTCACGACTGATGACGTCGGCATCGTCGACGGCGACGTCGTCGAAGGTGACCGTGTACTCGCCCCAACCGCTCGACGACGGAGTACGCGTGAGCGTGACGCCGTCGGCCGTCGGCGAGACGGCCACGACGCCGGCATCGGACGTGACGAGCAGAACCGAGGCCCCCTCGGCGTGCAGGACCCCTACCTTGGTGCCGTTGAGCTTTCCGCCCCGAACGCCCGTCTGCGGGGTCGGCGTCAGCGGGTCGCCGTGTTCACCGATCGCGATCGCGGCCCAGCGGCCACCGGTCAGGGAGCCGGCCCAGCGCGACCACACATCCGCACCATCGCCGGCGGCCTTGGCGAAGACGAGCGCGGCGGTCAGAGTGCCGAGCGCCGGGGTCACCGCGGCCGCCCGCCCCATCCGACGGAACAGCGGCAGCAGTCCAGACTCGTCGACCTCGTCACCGTCGTGGTGCGCCGGCAACGGCAACGCGAGCAGCCCGGCGTCGACGAGCGCCTGCCAGGTCTCGGCGTCGAAGCCACCGACCTGATCACCTGCTCCCGACCCGCCGGAATCCCCCTTGCCGAAAGTCGACTCCCAGTCGGGTTGTCGTCGTGCGAACACGTCCTCCGCGACGTCGCGAACCGCGATCGCCGTGCCGTCCAGGGCAAAGTCCACCCTGTGTCTCCTCACCGTGCGCGAACTACAGAACTAGAACTTGTTCTAGTTGTATCAGAGTCGGCCCATCAGAGGGTAGAGATCCGGTTTTATCTGCGGTTTCGTACGGCCGCGAACGGTCAGCCGCGTGGCAAACCGAGAATGCGTTCCGCCGCCGCGGTCTTGAGGATCTGGGTCGTACCGCCGGCGATCGACAGGCAGCGGTTCTGCAGCACGGCGTCGGACGCATCGGTGGCCGCGAGGCCCTGCACGCCAAGGAGCTGCAGGGCGAGATCGGGTACCGATTGGCGGTGCTGCACGCCGATCAGTTTGCGAACGCTGGACAACGCACCCGGGTCGAGTCCGGCGAGCTGCTGCGTGGCCGCGCGGGCGTCGAGAACCCGGCCGACGTGTGCGTCGGCGAACTGGCTGCCGAGTGCCACGCGTTCGGCGTCGGAGAGGTCGCGCGTCATCCCCTGCACCTGCCGCAGCAGCGACTCCATCTCCTTGCCGAGTCCCGATCCGCCCATCGCCACGCGCTCGTTGGCGAGGGTGGTGCGGGCGAGCCGCCAGCCGTTGTCGATCTCGCCCACCACGCAGTCGTCGGGCACGACGACATCGTCGAGGAAGACCTCGTTGAAGTTGGCGCGACCGGTCAGCTCGCGGAGCGGCCGGATGTCGATCCCCGGCGAGGACATGTCGACGAGGAAGTAGGTGATCCCCTTGTTCTTGGGGGCCTCGGGATCGGTGCGCGCCAGGCAGATGGCCCACTGCGCATTGTGCGCCTGCGAGGTCCAGATCTTCTGACCCGACAGCTTCCACCCGCCGTCGACGCGTTCGGCCCTGGTGCGCAGCGCGGCGAGGTCGGAACCGGCCTCGGGTTCGCTGAACAGCTGGCACCAGACGATCTCGCCGGCGAGGGTGGGGCGGACGAAGCGTTCGAGCTGGGCGTCGGTGCCGTGCGACAGGATCGTCGGGATCGCCCAGGCGCCGATGACGAGGTCGGGGCGGACGACGCCGGCCGCGTCGAGTTCGGTGTCGATCAGCAACTGCAGGGCCGCATCGGCCCCGAGTCCGTACGGCGCCGGCCAGTGCGGGGTGAGGTAACCGGTCTCGGCGAGCACGCGCCGCTGGTCGTCGGCGTCGGTCTCCGCAGCGATACGGGCGACCGTCTCGCGGACCTCGTCGCGCTTGTCCTCGACCTGCGACAGATCCAGCGCGAAGCGTCGGCGAGCACCGGCGACCCCACGGTCGGCGAGCGCGGTGGCGGCAGTGTGCGCGTGGTCCAGAGCAGCCTGCGCCGCGAGTGCGGACCGCAGGTAGAGATGCGCGTCGTGCTCGAAGGTGAACCCGATCCCGCCGAGCACCTGGATGCAGTCCTTGGCCGTGGCCGCCGGCGCTTCGGCCACCACGACGTCGGCGGCGAGTCTGCTGATCTCGAGTTGCTCCCGCGCAGCGGCAAGTTCATCGGGGGATGCACCGAGCACCTCGTCGACCGCGCCGGCCACGTCCCATGCGACCGCCGTGACCTCCTCACTGCGGCAGAGCATCTCGGCGCAGATGTGCTTGATCGCCTGGAACGATCCGATCGGCGCACCGAACTGCGTGCGGACCTTGGCGTAATCAACGGCGGTGTCGAGAGTCCAGCGCGTGACCCCGCTCTGATACGCCGCGAGGGTCGCCGACAGCAGCCCTTCGACGAGCGGCGCGTCGGGTAGTTCGACGAGGTCGTCGGGGGTGACACCGGTCAGTCGTACGCGCGCCACCGAGGTCGTACCGTCGAGCGGAGTCTCCGGCGCGATGTCGGCGCTGCCGACATTCGGCGGGATGATCCACCACCGACCGTCCCGACCGGGGACGTCGAGCGCCGCGAGGACCGCGACACCCTCGGAGTAGCCGCCGACGAGCCCGAGGTCGAGAGCATCGGACAGCGGCGCGGCCGCCCCACCGGCGTGGCTCACGACCGGCGCGACGACGGGCACCGCACCTTCGAGGATCTGGTCGAGGAGCGCCTGCGCCCGCGCATCGGTGCTGGCGGAAAGCGCGATGGCGGCGGTCACCGTCGACGCGATGGGCCCCGGGACCAGCTCGATGCCGCACTGCTCGATCATCGCCGCCACGTCGACGAATTCCGCTCCGAGACCGCCTGACGTCTCCGGCACCGCGGCCGCGAACACACCGAACTCCGCGAGCTGACCGAACAGCGCCGTCCACTGGTCGCGCGGTTTGTCGATGTCGGAACGGACGAGTTCGGTCACCTTCGCGGCGCGCGCCCAGGACTCGATGCTGTGGCAGACGGCTTGCTGTTCGGGAGACGTGGCGATTGTCACGAGTGATCCTCTGTATGTCGAGTTGTGAGGAATAATTAGAACCTGTTCTAATATGCCATGGGTGGAGGTGATCGGGTAGCCACCCGTGAATCCCCACCTCCCCGGTCGCCGATCACGTGAGGATGTTCGTAAACACATGGCCCGCTCTGCACCAGGCAACGCCGCGGTCGACGCCCCAGCCGGGGCCACGACCCCTGCCGCGTCGCCCGAAGCCGGTTCCACCGCGCAGCGCGAACGCCGCCGCCGCATCCTCGACGCGACGCTCGCACTTGCCTCCAAGGGCGGCTACGACGCCGTCCAGATGCGCACCGTCGCCGACAAGGCCGACGTCGCGGTCGGCACGCTCTACCGCTACTTCCCGTCCAAGGTCCACCTGCTGGTGACGGCACTGGCTCGCGAGTTCGAACGCGTCGAATCGAAGGTCGACCGCTCACAGCTGCGGGGCGACACCCCGGTCGACCGGCTGCGCCACGTCCTGGACATGATCACCTTCGCGATGCAGCGCGACCCGCTGCTCACCGAGGCCATGACCCGCGCCTTCATGTTCGCCGACGCGTCGGCGACCGCCGAGGTCGATCAGGTCGCCGGCATCATCGACCGGCTCCTCGCCGGTGCCATCGTCGGCGTCGGCGAGCCCACGGAAGAAGATCTCGCGATCGCGCGCGTGCTCTCGGACGTGTGGATGTCGAACCTCGTGCAGTGGCTGACCCGGCGCGCGTCGGCCACCGACGTCACCAATCGCCTCGAACTCACGGTCCGGCTCCTGCTCAAGGACCGCGCCAACTGAGCTGATTCAGTCGTTCCGGTCGGCCGGCAGAGGGGTGCCGGCCGACCGCGCGTGTACGTATGCCTCGACGACGGTCCGCATGACCGGTTTACCCGCGTCGTTCACCAGTTCCGACGTGGACGTTACGAGCGCGCGGTCACGGTCGTCGAACTCGACGGCGTCGATGGTCAGCGAACCGGTCAACGTGTCCCCGGGGCGCACCGGCCGGAGGAACACGACATCGGCAAGTCGCTTGCCCGCGATGACTTTCCAGCGGTACAGGACCCCGGTCACCGCGAGTTTCTGGTAGATCGACATCGTGTGCAGCCCGCTGGCGATGAGCCCGCCGTAGACGCCGGCCTCGGCCGCGGCCTTGTCGGTGTGGAAGTCCTGCGGGTCCCACTGACGGGCGAAGTCGAGCAGTTCGTCCTCGGTCACCTGATGAGTGCCGAATCCGAACACCTGCCCGACCTCGAGATCATCCGCCCACAGTCGATCGGCGTCGCTCACTTCAGATCTTTGGCGATCATCGGCCACGTCGTCTTGAGGTCGCGCTCCCAGTAGCCCCAGGAGTGGGTACCGTCGGGCCGGAACAGGACCTTGTGCGGAACCTTCAACGCGCGCATGCGTTCTGCCATCTGCTTGGTGCACTCGTTGACGGCGGCTTCGATGACACCACCGAGGACCACCTGATTGGCCAGGGTCAACGGGTCACCGGCGATCAAAGGTGCCTCGAGGCGGTCGTACCAGCCCGGGAGGCCCGTACCACTGGTCATGTAGACCTTGGTGCCCCGGAGTTTCGCGGCGTTGACGTACGGGTCGTTCTTGCGCCAGCCCGCCGAGTTGACCGGGCCCCACATGTTGTCGACGTTGCCCATGCCGCGATCGGCGACGACCATCCGGATGTAGGTCTGGCCCAAGGGATCACTGGTTCGAGCGCAACCACTGTAGGCGGCCACCGACTTGTAGAGCTTCGGGGCGGAGATGGCGAGGTTCAGCACCGAGGTGCCGGCCATCGAGATGCCCGCGATCGCGTTCTTGCGAGTGGTGTTGAACTCCTTGTCGACCAGCGGCGGGAGTTCCTTGGTGAGGAACGTCGTCCACTTGTTGCGGCCGAGCACCGGGTCGTCGCGCTGCCAGTCGGTGTAGTACGAGAACGCGCCACCGATGGGCGTCACGACGTTGACCTGCTTGTCGCGGAAGAACTTGGAGTACTGCGTCTTCGCCGCCCAGGTCGCGGAGTCCTCGCCACCACCGGCACCGTTGAGGAGGTACAGGGTCGGGCGCGGCTTGGTGAGGTCCTTGGGGCGCAGCACGTTGACCGGGACCAGCCGGCGCATCGCGGCCGAGTAGACGATCAGTGTCGTCTGCTGGGCCGAGTCGTGGATGACGGTGTCGATCCGGGCGCGGTTGGGGTCGGGGGCCGGCGCAGCAAGAGCCGCCGGTGCCCATCCGGTCGCCGCCACTGCAACGGCACACGCGACGACGCTCAGTCGCCTCTTCCACGAGGAACGCACCAATAGCCCCTTTGGTTAACAATATTCTCAGACTTAACAAAGGTAACCGGGATCGGTGAAGCACCCCAAGCCGAGACGGTCGTCGTTGTGCTTTTGTGATGTGGGGCAACTGCACAGTGCGGCAACCTCGGTCAGCGCGGCTGAAACCGCTGCGCACCGTCGAGGCGCACGATCTCGCCGTTGATGTAGCTGTTCTCCAGCAGGTGTTGCGCCAGCGCGGCGAATTCGTCGGGAAGACCGAGACGCTTGGGGTAGGACACACCGGCGGCGAACTTGGTGAGCGCCTCCTCCCCCATCGACTCCATGATCGGCGTCCGCATCGTGCCGGGCGCGATGGTGTTCAGGCGCACGGCAACCGAGCCGAGGTCGCGTGCGCCGGAGAGGGTGAGACCCATGACCCCGGCCTTGGCGGCGGCGTAGGCGGTCTGCCCGATCTGCCCCTCGTAGCCGGCGATCGAGCTGGTCATCACGACCGCGCCGCGCTCGCCGGACTCCTTGGGTTCACCGGCCGCCAGCTTCGCCGCGGTCAGCCGCAAGACGTTGTAGGTGCCGGTGAGATACAGGTTGAGGGTCTTGACGAACCCCTTCATCTCGGCGGGTGATCCATCACGGCCGACGATCCTCTGCGCCACACCGAATCCGCCGTGTGCGATGACCGCGTAGCGCAGGTCGCCGAGTTCACCTGCCTGCTCGAGTGCGGCGTTCACGGAATCGTCGTCGAGCACGTCGGTGCGCGCATAGATCGCCCGCTCCCCCAGTTCTTCGGCGAGCTCCTTCGCCGGTTGGTCGGCCAGGTCGGCGATCACGACCGAAGCGCCTGCGGCATGCAGCCGACGCACCGTCGCCGCACCGAGTCCGCCTGCACCACCGGTGACGACGGCGACTTCACCCTCGAACGACATCTGTTCTCCTCACATCGATTTCACGTGCTGATCGGCCGGGCGTTCACGTGGCCTAGGTGCCGGTCCACTCGGGCTTGCGCTTCTCGGCGAAGGCGCGGGCGCCCTCGATCGCGTCCTTCGAGGTGAAGACCGGAGCGAGCAAGCGTCCCTGACGGTCCCACTTCTCGTCGTCGCTCCACGATTCCGACTCGGCGATGATCCGCTTGGTGACCGCGACGGCCAGCGGGCCGTTCTCGGTGATGCGCTCCGCCAGGGCGAGAGCGCCGTCGAGCGCCCCACCCTCGTCGGTGAGGATGTTGACGAATCCCCAGTCGGCGGCCTGTTCGGCGGTGAAGTTGTCGCCGGTCAGCGCCAGTTCGAGGGCCTTGGAGTACGGGATCTTCTTGGGCAGGCGCAGAAGTCCGCCGGCACCCGCCACGAGGCCACGCTTGACCTCCGGGATGCCGAACTTCGCCGACTTCGATGCGACGACGAGATCGGTGGCGAGAACCAGCTCGGTTCCGCCCGCGAGCGCGAAGCCCTCGACGGCGGCGATGACGGGCTTGGCCGGCGGCTTCTGCGTGAAGCCCAGACCGCGCCCCTCGATGGCCACCGACTCACCGGCGGCGAAGGCCTTCAGATCCATTCCGGCACAGAAGTTCCCACCAGCACCGGTCAGGATGGCGACCGACAGCTCCGGACTGTCGTCGAGCTCGTCCATCGCGTCGGCGAGCGACTGGCTCACCTCGTGGTTGATCGCATTGCGCGCCTGCGGCCGATTGATCGTGATGACGAGGATGCGCCCCCGGCGCTCCACGAAAACTGCGTCGGACATGTGTCGTTGACCCCTCACCGATATCGACGATCGCTGCGGCACGCTC
Source organism: Gordonia metallireducens (assembly GCF_021245825.1). Classification (NCBI taxonomy): domain Bacteria; kingdom Bacillati; phylum Actinomycetota; class Actinomycetes; order Mycobacteriales; family Gordoniaceae; genus Gordonia; species Gordonia metallireducens. Next base: position 16,565 of record NZ_JAJQJP010000017.1, read on the forward strand.
ACCCGAGATCGGGCGGCGTCGGCCGCAGCTCAGCAGTGATCGTAAACAGAGACCGCCCGCCGAATGGGGGAAATGAACGAACTGAGTTACATAAGTGACGGTGCGTCGACCCGAATCACATCGAGCATCGCCTCCCGCGAGGTGAACTTGGTACGGCATCGTCCCGGTAGCGCCCGGCCTACCTCGGCATGGTCGATCGCACACCAATCGGCATAGTCGGTGACCCCGTCGGGCAGCATGTGGTCGACGCCTGCCGGTCCCGGCTTTCCTCCGAGCCCAGCCGAGAGCGCTGCCGCGATCTCCGCGGCCGCCTTCTTCGCAACACCCCTGTTCTCGGCGAGGTTGCCCAGCACCCCACTCTGCGCGCCTCCCACCCGGAACACGGACGTGCCGGCCATCGCAACGTCGACGTCACCGCCCTCGGGCACGAATCCGATCGCCGTGATCACCGTGTCAGCAGCGAACTCGACCTCGCCGACCGGCTGGCCTGAGCGCGTACCGGCGACGATCGTCCGGCCGTCGCGATGGTTCACCGCACGGGTCTCGACCCCGAAGTGGATGTCCACCACCACTTGTGCGTCGCCCGAACCTTCATCGGCCGCTTCGTGCACACCCTCACCGTCGACACGCACCTGCACCCCGGGCAGGTCGCACAGTTCGCGGAACATCGCGGAATCCCACCGGACCCGGTCACGCGGCCCGCGTGCGACGATGTCGATGTGACGGACATTCTCCGTACCCAGCACAGCCCTCGCCTCGTCGTCGATGTCGCTACCGACGAGCTCGTCGTCGGTCTTGCACACGAGACGCGCGACGTCCATCGCGACATTGCCCGCACCGACGACGACCACGGATTCACCCAGGGCGCCGAATGATTCGACGGTGGAACCACGGAGGACACAGTCAGGGTCTGCGTTGAGGAAGCGCAGCAGTTCGCCGGCGCCGAGGACACGCGCTTCCGGATGCAGAGGCACTTCCATCCGGCGGTCGTAAGGCAGACCGGTGGCGATCACGACCGCGTCGAACGCTGAGTCGAGATCCTCGAGTGAGAGGTCGTCGCCGATGGTCGTATTGCCGACGAAAGCCACTCCCGGTGAGGTGAACAGTCGTTCGAACTGTCTGGCAACATTTTTCATGCCCTGGTGATCGGCCGCTACGCCATAGCGGATCAGACCGAACGGTGTGACCCGCCGGTCGAACACTGTGATCTCGACGTCGGGTATCAGGCGCCGCAGTGCGATGGCGGTGTAACAACCCGACGGTCCGGCGCCGATGATGGCCACATGCCCGGGTCCCGCTGATTGTCCTGGAGAAAGATTCGTCATCGTGTGTCCTCGCGGATGTTCAGTGGAGGCGGATCGGCAGTTCGCGGTAATTGCGTCCGCGGTCGGTGTTGTATGTGACCGGTTCGCCGACGAGCTCGATGCGCTCATACCGCTCGGCGATGGTGGTGAACATAGTCTCGAGCTCGACACGCGAGAGCATTTGCCCAGCGCAGGCGTGCGGTCCGAGGCTGAACGAGATGTGCTTCGTCGAGAGCGGACGCGTGTGATCGAACTCATCGGGACGCTCGAAGACCTCGGGATCGCGGTTGGCGGAACCGATCATGAAGCGGACCGTGCTCCCGGCCGGGATCGCCACTCCTCCGATCACGATGTCCGCCGTCGTGATCCGCTGGAAGGACATCTCGGCCGGGTGCAGACGGATGAGCTCCTCGATGATCATCGATCGCTCTTCGGGCTGGTTGCGGTAGGTGTCGAAGATGTCCGGCCGCTCGGCGAAGAACCGCAGGCCCACGGCCCCGGTGAAACCGGGGTTGTGACCGCCCGATCCGAAGAACAGCATCAGGGTCTGCAGTACCTGTCGTTCGGTGAGCTCGCCGCGGTCCTGGGCGGCGAGCAGCTCGTCCGCCAATCCGTTCCCAGGGTTGCGTCGCTTCTCCGCGACCATCTCGGCCACCCGTCCTTCGAGGTAGGCGAATGCGCGGGCAGCCACCGCGTCCGAATCGGGATGCGGTTCGGCGACAAGCGCATCCATTGCGGTGATCATCGCCTCGGGAACCGGCTTTACGTCGTGCTCGGGGAAACCGAGCACACGGCACATCGTGACGTGGGTCGGCCGGACCGCCAGCTCGAGGTGGGCTTCGATGACGTCTCCGGGCGCGGCGCGGTCGAGCGTCTCGTTGACGACGTCCGCGGTGTGCTGCGCCCACTGCTTGATGAGTTTGGGTGTGAACCACTTGTTGGTGCGGCGACGAAGCGCGGCGTGTTCCGGCGGGTCCTTGAACAACATCGTGTGTGCGAAGGCTTCCCAGGCACCCATGTCGGGATCGGCGACACTCATGCACGGGTCCTTTGCCCACTTCACGATATCGGCGTGGCGGAGCACGAGGTGCGTACCGTCGGCGAGCTGACACACCGGGCTCTCGCTGCGCAATCCCGCGTACCAGGGGTAGGGGTTGTCGCGGAACTCCTGGTCGCTCCACGGCAGGGACGTCACGTGCGACTCAGTCGTCACGGTCATCGGGGCTCCTTCATGCTTGACGCGACTGGAGTCGCGTTTGTCGGGCAGTTCTCTGCGTAACTGGTGTGAAGAGGGTCGGCTCAGACTGCGGCGGAGACGGATTCGACGAGAACCCGTCGTACCCACTCGGCAGCGATTTCAGAGGGATCCTCCCCGGACGCCGCGTCGTGCCGCCCGGTCTCTCCGATCTGCCGGGCTCCGAGGCCGGCGAACATCGATGAGAGGACATCCACAGCGTTGTTGTAAGTCTCGTAGGTGCTGTCGCCGAGACCGAAAGCGAAGAACTCCAGCCCGGTCAGATCGGGACGGGCCTCGGACAGCTCCGCGTGCATCGGTTCAGCGGTCGCCGGCAGGCCACCTTCGCCGTATGTCGAGGTGATGAGCAGAACCCTCGAGGCGTTCGACTCCCCCAGTCCCATGACGTCGAACTCGTCCATCGCCGTCACGGTCGCGTCGAATCCGTTGTCTCCCAGCACTACTGCGACGTCATCGGCCACCATCTCGGCGTTTCCGGATTCGGTCCCATACAAAATCGTCACGTTCATGTCATTGTCCTTCGGTAGAGGTTCGGCGGTTCCTGCCTGCCGCCGGGCCAACGCTGTTCGACCCGGCGACAGGCTTGTTATGAGAGGCGTCGGATCAGAACTCCTGGCGCCCGATCCGCTGGTAGACGTCGGGCTTGCGTGCGCGCAGCACTCGCGCGTAGACGAAACCGGCGATCGGAACCCCGAAGGTCACCGCGAGGAAGAAGGTGGTCACCGCGCCGGTGTCACCCAGGAGGTCCGAATAGTTGGTGACCGCGAGCAGAGCAACTCCGCCCAGGCCGATCGACGCGACAACTGGGGCCACGACCGTCTTCCATTTCGACAGTCGGGTCTGCGAACGCTTCTTCCAGAAGTAGGCCACCACAGCCACACTCGCCGCGAACATCACGAGGATGATCGCCAGGTTCCCGGCGCCGGCAGCCTTGGCGTAGAGACTGTCCGGGCTGGTCCCGACAGCAGCGAAGACGACGAGGAGGACGGTCCACACGGCGCCGACGACGGAGGCGGCGACGAACGGCGAGCGATGCCGGGGATGGACCTGTCCGAGGGGGGCAGGCAGGACACCGTCGGTGCCGAGTGAGAACAGGTAGCGCGCCGAAGCGTTCTGGATCGAGAGCATCGCGGCGAGGATGGACGAGATGAGGAGGACCGTGATGACGTCGGAGACCACGCGGCCGGTGAGGGTGACCATCGCGGAGGTGAACAACCCCGCGGTGTCCGCTTCCGCGGCGCCCTGCGCCTTGTCAGCGCCGAAGAAGGCGAGGAAGGCCCAAGCGGCTACGGCATAGAAGATCCCGATGCCGGCCACCGCGATGAACATCGCCCGAGGAATGGTCTTCTCGGGGTCTTTGGCCTCTTCGCGGTAGATGACAGTCGCCTCGAAGCCGAGGAAGTTGCCCAACACGAACAGGATTGCGAGACCCAAGGCGTTGTCGGAGAGCGCCGGAAGGGTGACGCCCGCTCCGCCGCCGTCGGCAGGGCCGCCGTTGACGAAGGCCGCGACGTCGAAGACGACGACCGCGATGACCTCGAGGACCATCACCACTGTCAGGACCTTCGCCGACAGGTCGATCCGCCGGTATGCGAGCGCCGTGGTGAGCGCGATGATGCCCAAGCCGTACACGTACCAGGGCACTTCCGGGAAGCCGAGGGGCTCGAGGAAGCCCTTGACGGTGATCGCGAACATCGCCGGGGCGAAGAAGCCGATGGCCATGTACCCGGCGGTCGCAAGCCATGCCCCGCCCAGGCCTGCCGACCGGCCGAGCCCCGCGGTGATGAACGCGTAGAACCCGCCCGGGTTGGGCACGGTCCGGCTCATGGCGACGAAGCCGACCGAGAAGACGAGCAGCAGCGCGGTCACCGAGAGGTAGATCGCCGGGGCGCTGGAACCGCTGAAGAGCAGCAGGACCGGGATGAAGCCGGCGACCGTGGTCAGTGGCGCCGAGAACGCGAGCACGCTCATCACGAGTTCGCCGACGCCCATGTCGCCGCGGAGGCGCTGGTGCGGTGTGCTGGGTGCCGCGACGGCGGAGCCCGGCGGCACCTTGATCTGTTCGATGGTCATGTCGATGGTCCTTGGTCTTGTGTGAGTCGGTCTGGTGCGTCGTCGGGTGCGCTTTCCCGAGGCGGCCGGTCGCGACGTCGTCGGCGGGATCGGCCCTGAGTCAAACGCGACCCGAGTCGCGACTTGAGTATGCGTTTCCGTTTGTGACCAGTACGTAAATCGCAGTGACGGAGGCGTAACAGCTTTCCGAGGAGCAAGTTTTCGCCCTCCGGACATGCCCGATCCCCGAAAGATACTTGGGTACAGCGATTCTCAAGAACCCGTACGACACGCGGGCGAAGTATGAAATCTACTGGTGCGCAGCCAGATAGCTGGTGACGAGAATCCGCATCTCGTCGATGACCGCCTCTGAACCGTCGGGGTCGTCACGAAAAGCGACCTGCGACAGTCGCTCCAGGACCTCGACTGCGACCTCGCACTGCGTGAGAGTGAGGTTTTCGAAGTGGTTGTCGTAGCGGGTCAGTTCGGAGTGGAGCATCGCCGCCATCTCCTCGATCCAGATGCGGTCGCGCAACCGGGTGTTCGCGGTGAAACGTTGCCCGACCCAAAGCGCACGAACCAGAGGTACGCGGAACCATCCGCAATACTGATCGACGAGGGCGTCGACGAACTCCGTCCAGGTGGCGAAACCCGGATCGGCGAACAGCTTGGCCTGTTCCTCTCGTGAGTCGAGCATGCACTGGAGCGCTAGTTCGTCGAGCACACTCTCGGGCGTCTCGAAGAAGGCGTAGAAGGATCCGCGGCTGATTCCCGACTTCTCCAACAGAAGCGTCGGCGAGCCCACGAGAACGTCGGCCCCGTGCTCGAGAACGAGTCCCGCGGCGACGTCGAGGACGTTTCGGATCGCTGCCTTGGACCGCTCCTGCAACGGCCTCTTACGGAGACCCCCGGGTAGCCGGGTCGGAGGAATGGCGTCCCATGTCCGTTCAGAACCTGTCATGGACCCTCCTCCCATCTTCCGTTCTGGGTTCAGACGCGACCGTAGTCGTGTTCGAACCCTAGCCATCGCTGTGTGACGAGACGGTTAACTCGCATGACAGTCCTGTAATCGAAGGGTCACGGCAGCAAGAGTGTTCCGCGGAACAGTCCGAAGCAACGTCATCCCCGACCGTGCCCTCAGGAACCGATCGCGTCGACCAACCCCCACTCGAGGGCCCGCGCGGCGTCGATCTCGGCGCCGGTGACGAACAGGTGCAGGGCGCGCCAACGGCCGATGCGCCGGGGGACGCTGACGGTGCCGCCGGCTCCGGGGATGAGACCCATCGACACCTCGGGCAGGCGTATCCGGGTGTCCGGGGCAGCGACGACGCGGCCCGCGAAGGCCGGGATCTCGATGCCCGCGCCAACACAGTGACCGTGCAGGCGAACCTCGACGCGGTCGGCCAGTACGGACACGAGTCGCCCCGCTCCCCCGCGGGTGCGGATCAGGTGGGCGGTCGACGCATCGGGCATGTGCCCGAACTCGTCGAGATCCCCACCGGCGCAGAACGAACTGCCTGCCCCGTCGACGATGACGTGATCGATCGAGTCGTCGAGCACTGCGAGGCGCAATGCCTCGACGAGCGCGTCGCGGAGGGCGGTGCCGTAGGCGTTACGACGGTCCGGGCGGTTGAGGGTGATCCGCAGAGTGTTGCCCTGACGGTCGAGAAGCACGGGGTCGACGGCGGGAGGCGGAAGCGGTCGTCCTTTCGCCCGGCGCTCCTTCAGCCACCGACCGAACTCGTCGCCGCCCTGAAGGGTCGAGTAGCCCAGGGATTCGACGTCGATGGCCACAACGGGGGCGAGCGGTTCGGTCGCGCGGACGACCTGCGCGGCGACGAGGGCCGCCTGCGGGCAACGTGAGACGGAGTCGGTGAATGCCGAGATCGCCGCCTCGACGTCGTCGGTGGCGACCACCGCACGATGCTTCGCTCCGGTCGGGGCATAGGTGAGGTCGAGTGCTTCCAGCAGCGGGTGCTGCGCGTCATCGACCGGGCGCGTCGATCTCCCCAGCAGGATGACATCCGTCGCCGCGGCACGGTCGGCGGCTCGGGCCAGGTCCTCGGCCGGCACGTCGGTTGCTGTGTCGAGATCCACCAGCACGACCGGCGACGCGATGGCGGCGCCATCACCGAGCAGGTCCCCGCCTCCGACGACCGGGGCGGCGGCCAGGTCGGCGATCGAGATACGACGGGTCTGCATGGCGGTGAACCTCCTGAGCTTTACGTGCGGACGGTAGCATTTCGCGCGTGTCCAACCCTGCGTCCCATGATCCGGTGCGCGACTGGGCCGCAAGCGGCATCCCGCATCTCACCGGCCGATCCGACGGCCCGCCACTCATCCCGCCGGGTCGGGCCGCGACCGTCGCCCGTGAACTCGGCGACTGGATTCGGGTGGCGAGCAACGGCACGGTCGACATCGACGGCGCTGCACTGCTCGCCGAGCGGGCGGCGATGACCGGACACACCCGTCACGGCGACCTCACGCCGGGCGGATCGGGGCGCCTCCTCCCGGCCTCCGACGGCTGGGTGACGGTGAGTTGCGCACGCCCCGACGACCCGTTGCTGCTGGGTGCGCTGATCGAACATGAGGTCGTCGAAGACGATCTCTGGCCACAGGTCACCGACTGGTTGGCCCGGCACACGAGAGCAGAGTTCGACGAACGCGCCGCGCTCCTGGGCGTCGCCGGCGGGGGTGTCGCTCGCGGCGCGGAGATCGCCGCGGCCGCACGTGACGCGGTGCAACCGAGCGGTATTCCCCGTTCGGTGGAGGGGTTGCTCGTCGTCGATTTCAGCGCACTGTGGGCTGGACCGTTGTGCGCACAGTTGCTGGGCCTGGCCGGGGCGCGGGTGGTGAAAGTCGAGACGCCGCAACGTCCAGACGGGGCACGACGAGGGAATGCCGACTTCTACCGGTTGCTCCATGACGGGCACGAATCGGTGGTCCTCGACCCTGCACTACGGGCCGAGCGAGTCATGCTGCAACGGCTCGTCGCCGACGCCGATATCGTGATCGAGGCATCCCGACCCCGAGCATTGCGTGGGTTCGGTTTGCACGCCGAGGATTTCGTCGCCCACGGCACCACCTGGTTGTCCATCACCGCTGCCGGTCGCGACTCCGACCGGATCGGCTTCGGCGACGACATCGCCGCATCGGCCGGGCTGGTCACCTCCGACGACGCAGGTCCGATGTTCGTGGGCGACGCGATCGCCGACCCCCTGGCCGGTCTCACCGCGGCCGCCCTCGCGATGTGCGATCCCGGTCCCGGGAAACTGTGGGACCTCTCGATGCGTGCGACGGTTGCCGCGACGCTCGGCGGACCACCTCCGCCGCAAACGCGTCGCGACGGTGATCGATGGGTCGTCGACACCACCACCGGCACGGTGCCACTCGATCCACCCCGGGCACGCAGTAGTGGTGGGGAAACCCGATGAGCGGCATCGTTTTCCGCAGGGTGTCCCTCCCCGAGGGCATCCGCGACGTCGCCGTCGACGGCGGCATGGTCACCGCGGTCGGCGTCCATCTCGAGAGCACCGGATCCGATGTCATCGACGGCGACGGCGGTGCACTCATCCCGGGTCTCCACGACCATCACATCCACCTCCACGCACTGGCGGCGGCCTCCAGGTCGGTGCAGTGCGGTCCGCCTGAGGTGACGAACGCCGACGATCTGGCGTCCGCTCTGGCCCGCGCATCCGCCATCTCCGGGTGGGTCCGCGGCGTGGGTTATGTGGAAACGGTGGCCGGACTGCTGGATCGCGCCACGCTCGACCGGCTCCATGCGCGCAGGCCGGTACGCATCCAGCATCGCAGCGGGGCCGTGTGGTTCCTCAACACCGCAGCTGCCGAAGCCGTCGGACTGCGGACCGCCGATCATCCCGGGGTGGAACGAGACCCTTCCGGAGCACCGACCGGGCGCGTCTGGCGCGCCGACGACTGGCTCCGTGAGCGGATGGGCCACTCCCGGCCACCGGAGCTGTCGAGCGTCGGGTCCGAACTGGCCCGCTTCGGCATCACCGGGGTCACCGATGCGACGCCGGACCTGCCGACCGCGTCCCTCGGCGCACTCGTCGAAGCGCACACGAACGGGTCGGTGCCACAACGACTTCACCTCCTGGGCGTCCCTCTCGACGCGACACCCGACCTCCCGTCGGCAGTGACCGTCGGTCCCTTCAAGATCGTGCTCGCCGACTCCGATCTCCCCGACTTCCCCACGTTGTGCGAGCAGATCCGGACCGCACACTCGTGGGGGCGCGGCGTCGCCGCACACTGCGTCACCCGGGAAGCACCGCTCCTCGTGCTCGCCGCCTTCGACGAGGTCGGCCGGCATCGGGACGATCGGATCGAACACGGCGCGATCATCGCCGCAGACACCGTTACGGAGCTGGCCGGCAGAAAGATCCCCGTCGTCACCCAACCCGGCTTCGTCACCGCGCGTGGCGATGACTACCTCGATCGTCTCGACGCCGGCGACGTCGCCGATCTCTACCGGTGTGCAACCCTCCTCGAACGGGGTGCACCGCTGGCGATGTCGAGCGACGCCCCGTATGGCCCCATCGACCCGTGGACGGTGATCGCCGCCGCCGCAACCCGTCTCGCACCGGACGGCCGCATAGTCGGCGGCAACGAAAGGGTCAGCCGCCGAACAGCATTGGATCGCTATCTGGCACCGCTGAACGATCCGGGCGCATCGCCACGAACGATCCGCACCGGCGATCCGGCCGACCTCGTCCTGCTCGACGCCCCGATCGAGGATGCGTTACAGATCGGCGCGGAAGCCGTGCGCCACACCCTCATCCGTGGACACATCGTCTACCGCCGCGAGGGATAGACGGAATCGTCAGCCGACGCCCGGCACCGGGACCTGCGCGCCGGTCACCGCTGCGGAGGCGTCGGACACCAGGAAGGCGACGGTCTCGGCGATCGTCTCCGGCGACACCCAACCCTTACGCGATGAGTTCGGCTGGCTCTCACGGTTACCCAGGGTGTCGATGACCGACGGCAGGATCGCGTTGGCCCGGATGGCGTCGTCCTTGTACTCGGCGGCGAGGGCGCTGATGAACGCCCACACCGCCGCCTTGGACGTGATGTACCCGGCGGCACCGGAGAACGGCGCGAACGCGGCCTTCGCCGACACCCCGACGATCGATCCGCCACCGGCCTCGATCAGCTTCGGGATCGCTGCCGCGGACAGCAGATACAGCGGTCGCAGGTTGAGGCGGAGGAGCCGCTCGAACTCGTCGATCGGAGTCGCGTCCACCCGCTCCCCCATCGCGAACCCACCGACCAGATTGACCACTGCCTTCACCGGCGCCGATGATTCGCCGGCCGCAGCGGCGACGACCTCGGCCACCGACGACTCGTCGAACAGGTCTGCCTGCAGAGTGACCAGGCGATCGGATTCGGGTAGCCGCGACAGTTCGGCCTCGACGACCCACGGCACCACCACGCGCCAACCGTCGTCGAGCAGTTTCCTCGTGACCGCGGAACCCAAGCCGCCCGTACCGCCCGACACGATCACCGTCTGCACCATCGTCTGATCCGTCCTGTCCGATTGCCCGTTTCGTCTCACCCTATGCGTGAAAGGCTGGGCCGATGAGTACGAACGTCACCGCCGACGCTCCGGAGTGGTTTCGCACAGCAGTCGCCTCGGAACCCGAACACTCGTCGATCACCGTCCACGGCGCACGGATCGCCTATCGCTGCTGGGGCGAACCCGGCGCCCCCGGCCTGATCCTCGTCCACGGTGGCGCGGCCCATTCCGGCTGGTGGGATCACATTGCCCCGCGGTACGCGCAGGACAGACGCGTCGTCGCCCTCGACCTGTCCGGACACGGCGACAGCGATTGGCGGGACACCTACCGCCTGGGCACCTGGGCCGACGAGGTCACCGCGGTCGCGGCGGCTGCGGAGGCGACCACCGAAGCAGTCCTGGTGGGACACAGCCTCGGCGGGCTCGTCGGCATCCGGACGTCGATCGCCCACCCCGACCTCGCCGAGCAACTCGTGCTCGTCGACTCCCGCATCCTCGACGCCGCGATGCTCGACGAGATCCAGCGCAATCAGCCCGAAGAGGGTATTCCACGAGGCAGCAAGCACTACCCGTCACTCGAGGCAGCCCTCGAACGGTTCCGTCTCGTGCCCGACCACGCGAGCCTCGATTTCGCCCGGGAGTACGTCGCGCGACAGTCCGTCGTCCGCGACGACGACGGCTGGCGGTGGAAGTTCGATCGCGGCTTCGCCGATGAGCTGACCGATCTGCCATCACGCCCGCCGAACGACTGCCGACTCAGCGTGATCCACGGCGAACACGGGGTCGTGACCCCGGCGATGATCGACACGGTCACCACAGGTCTCGACGAACCAGCGCGCGTCGTCGAACTCGTCGGCGCCGGTCATCACATCCCGCTCGAGCAGCCCCTCGAACTGATGGATGTCATCGACGACGTTTTGCGGGCCTAACATGGACGTCGATGACCGACGACCGCGCCTCCGAGATCAGCGGCGTCGACGTCGGCGCGGACTCATCAGACTCCGCTGACTCGCGCGACAGCGTCTTCGCCTCGCTGCACATCGCCAACTACCGGCTCTTCTTCGCGGGGATGACCGTGTCGATGACCGGCTCGTGGATGCAGGCCACCGCGCAGGCCTGGCTGGTCCTGACCCTGAGCGGGTCGGCATCGATCCTCGGCCTGATCGTCGCGCTGCAGGCGCTGCCCGTGCTCCTCATCGGCCCCTACGCCGGAGTCATCGCCGACCGCGTCGACCGTCGGCGGCTGCTGACGATCCTGCAGGCGATGATGGGCCTGCTGGCCGCTGTCCTCGCCGCGCTCACTCTCGCCGGGGTGGTGGCGGTGTGGCATGTGGCTGTCCTCGCGGTGCTACTCGGTCTCGGACACGCCTTCGAGCAACCCGCGCGGCAGGCGTTCATCCACCAGATCGTCGGGAAATCGCTGATCCGCAATGCCGTCACCCTGAATTCGGTGATGGTCAACGCCGCCCGCGCGGTCGGCCCGGCCGTCGCCGGCGTCATCCTCACCCTCGTCGGAGCCGGCTGGTGTTTCGCGATCAACGCGGTCAGCTTCGTCGCGGTGGTCGCCTCGCTGATCGCGCTCGACAGCGCGAAGATCACCCGGGAGACCCCGGTCCCCCGCGCCAAAGGGCAACTGCGTGAGGGCATCCGCTACGTTCGCGGCGTCCCGTCGCTGTGGATCCCCCTCGCCACGATGGCGTTGGTCGGCACCTTGGCGTACAACTTCCCGGTCACCCTCACAGCCGCCGCCGATTTCGTCTTCGACGGCGGCCCCCAGGCGCTCGGTTTCATGACCTCGGCCATGGGAGTCGGTGCGGTGGTCGGCGGGCTCGTCGTCGCCGCGCGCGGCACCATCGGACTGCGGCCCCTCACGCTGGCCGCATTCGGCTTCGGCGTCACCATCGCGGCAGCAGCGCTCGCCCCGAACCTGATCACCGCCATTTGCGCGCTGTTCCTCGTGGGTTGGCTCAGCGTCACGTTCATGTCGACCGGCAACGCCACCCTGCAACTCAACTCCGAACCCCAGATGCGGGGTCGGGTCATGGCCCTGTGGTCGGTGGCGTTCATGGGGTCGACGCCGATCGGCGGTCCGCTGATCGGCGCGGTCATCGAGGCCACCAATCCACGCGTGGGTCTGGGCGTCGGTGCCGCCGCATGTCTGGCCGCGGCGGTGCTCGCGTTCGTCGCCGCGAAACGCCTGCGGCCGGCCGGCTGAGCTGACCGACTGCGTGCGGGGTGGGGTTCCGACGCTGGGGTCCTCACACCGCATCGCTCCCCGGGAATGTTCTCGGCGGTCCCGGAGTCGTTCGGACGGTCCGCCCGTCTGAACCCGGGCGCCCCACGTGCAACTTCGACAAATCAACCCCGGCGTCTCAGCCCGGCCGCTAGCGTGGCTCACGTCACGATCGGAGGGGCGATGACGCCAGATCGATTCGATGTGTCCACCGCACGACGGCGATTGCACGCGATCACCTGTCTGGCCGCGGGGGCACTCCTCGCGTCGACGATGCTGGTGTCCGCTCCGGCGAGCGCCGCGAACCACTGGTTCCCCGACATCTCCGACACTTCTGTTCCCAAGGCCGAGTGCGGTCCGGGCTCCAAGCCGGAACCGGGGCTACAGGGCGACGTCAGCGCCGAGGACCGACAGTCGGGCCGAAGCAAACAGGGTTACAACTGCAACCTGACCAAGCTCGGCAACGTCACCGGCGCGGGCGGCGGCATCGTGTCGGCATCCTTCGAGCACTGCAGCTACACCGGAAGCCTGTTCCCCGGCAACAACTTCCTGCCCCAGCCGGGCGTCCAGGTCATCGATGCCTCGAATCCCCGGAAGCCGAAGGTCGTCGGGTCGCTGACCGACACCGCGATGCGCGGCGGCACGTGGGAGACCCTGAAGGTCAACAAGAAACGCAAGCTCCTCGCCGCGACCGGTGTGCCACTCCTCTGGGGTGCAGGCTTTTTCGCGGTCTACGACATCTCGGATTGCACCAGCCCCAAGCTGCTCAACGCCAGTGGTGGTGGCATCGCCTACCCCATTCCGTTCACGTCGCACGAGGGCGGCTGGTCACCGGACGGCCGAACCTACTGGGCGTCAGGTGTCGCGCCCGGCCATCTGAGCGCGATCGACGTTGCCGACCCGCGGAACCCGCGGGTGATCTGGCAGGGACTGCACAGCTTCCTCGGGCACGGTTTCGGCATCACCCCCGACGGCAACCGGATGTACCTGTCGAACATGGCGGGCGTCACCGTCCTCGACATCAGCGCAGTGCAGCGTCGTGCGCCGTATCCGCAGGTCCCGCACGTGGCTGCATACCTGTGGCCGGACGGCCAGCTCAACCAGCATTCGATCCCGATCACCTATCGCGGCACGCCCCACATCATCACGGCCGACGAAGGCGGCTCGGGCGGCGTGAAGATCTTCGACGTCGCCCGGGTGAACAAACCGCGTTACGCCGCACAGCTCAAACTCGAGATCAACCTGCCCGAACACCTGGACACCCAGTTCCGTTCGTCCATGGGCGGTTCGTTGTTCGGCAGCAACCCGCACTACTGCGCAGTCGACCGCCCGAACGATCCGACGGCGCTGGCGTGCGCATGGGAGTCGTCCGGTATCCGCGTGTTCGACATCCGGGACTTCTCCGCCATCAAGGAGATCGCCTACTACAACCCGCCGGCACAGAAGGGTGCCACGGCGATGACCCGGCCCAACTCGCCGCATGTGCTCGGGTCGATCATCGGCGCGCCGGGGATCGAATTCCTGAGCCTCGGAATGTCTCTCGCGAACGGGAAAGCCAAACTGAACGAGATGATCGGTCCGCGCATGGGCATGGTCGTCGGCGGTGACATGGCCACCGACTGGTGCTTCTCCCCGCCGGAATTCCACGGCAACAAGATCCTGACGACCTGTGCCGACGGCGGCTTCTACGCCCTCGAGTTGAGCAACCGGGTCTACACCCCACCGCCGGATCAGGATTCCTTCCTCGGATGACCAGCAGGCAGCGGCCTGCGTGGCTGCAGATCGTCGGACCGGCGTCACTGGCCGTCCTGCTCGTGGCGATCGGCGTCGTCGTCGGTTCGGTGTGGTCGCCCGGCTCGGGGGACGATGTGAAGACGATGAGCGCCGCCGACATCGGCTTCGCACAGGACATGTCGACTCATCACGATCAGGCGCTCCTGATGGCCCGCACGATTCTCGCCGCACCCGACGTGGACCCGACGATCCGCGGACTGGCCGATCAGCTCGTCGTCGCCCAGTCCACGGAGAGCGCGACCATGCGCGGTTGGCTGCAGTTCTTCGAGCTGCCACTGACCTCGGATGAGCCGATGTCGTGGGTGGCCCACGGTGATTCGCACGCACACGGTGATCTCTCAGCGGACATGCCTGACGCCCCACTCATGCCGGGTATGGCGAGCACCGACGAACTCGGCCGGCTCGCCACACTCAGCGGCGATGAGGCCGAGAAACTGTTCCTGCAGTTGATGATCCGACACCATCGCGGCGGGTTGGAGATGGCGCAAGCGGCGTACAACGACGACCGTTCCGGCCCGGCGACCAAGCAACTCGCCCTGAGCATGCTCAGCGATCAGGGCAACGAGATCGGCCAGATGTCGATGCTCCTGAAAGAGCGCGGCGCCGAACCCCTGCCCACCTGAACGGTTCTCGCGTTTCCACGCTCTCAGTCGGTCTTGGGATGCAGCATGAACATCTCCCAGACCTCTTTCTGGTCGACGGCCCACGGGTCGTAGACGAAGGGTGCGTGCCGCAAGGCCATGCCGGCTTTCCGCGGGGTTCGGTTGGCCTTGAAACCGTTGCAGGACTTGCACGCCGCGACCTGGTTACCGAACGTGCTCGGGCCGCCCTGAGATACGGGGACGATGTGATCCACGGTGTCGGCCGGGCCGTCGCAGTAGGCGCAGATCCATTGGTCGCGCCGCAGGATCGTCGCATTGGAAGCATAGGAATCCATCGTCTTGCCTGCGTACGGGCGGTAGGCGTCCCGCTTGATGGCCACCACCTTGTGGATGGGCAACGAGAGGGTCGGCGAATGGACGACGCGCACCAAGGGGGTGCCCTCGACGTTGCGTGCGACCTCGGTGGTCAGCAGGACGGCGGCGCGACGCCAGGTGACGCGCGCGAGGATCTGTAATCCGGCATTCGTGACGAAGATGGTCATGGATACTCCTCGATGCGTGGGCGAGTGAGCGCGCCGACCATCGAGGTTCACGACCTCAGGCACTGGTGACGCTGGATGTGATTGGTCCGGACCGGGTTCGGGCTGGTAGCCCGTACCGGCAGCCGGGGTCGGTCATCCGCCACTCGCGAACGAACACCGCCGTACCGATCGACATCTGCGCCACCTCCTTTCAGCACTCGTCTGGCCTGCTGTTCGCCACGATAACCGCGGTCAGCGCAGCCTGCCACCGTTTATGCCGCGTGTTCGCGGATGTTCACGTGCGCAATACGAGGCGTTCGCACAGCCGGCGAAGACCCGAGCGGTATCGTCGCGACGTGCCGGACACCAGCGACAACCTCGACGGGGGCGATCTCGCGGCATCGGTACTGCTCTGGGTACTCCACGTCCCGCTCGCCCTGTTGACGTTCGTCGTCGCGGCGTTCACGGCATTCGTCACGGACCCGTGCGGTTACGAGCCCTGCGGTGACCCGCGGTGGACCCAGGTCGCGGACGGGACGGCGATCATCACGGCGATCGTGCTCTGGACGGGATCGTTGGCGCTCGGAATCCGACGTTTGCGACGCCGTGACCGCGCCTGGCCCGTAGCCGCGTGGGCATGTGCTCTACAGCTGCTCATGATCCCGATCGTGATCGCGACCGGAAACCAGGCCGGCCCCGTCAGCTGACAGCTGACGGGGCCGGACCTGAACGGCTGAGCTCAGAAGATGTCGGGCAGATCCTCCGACACCTTGTTCGGGTACGTCGCCGGGCGCTTCTCCAGGAACGACATGACGCCCTCGTAGACGTCGCCGGACTGGCCGCGGTAGAAGATCGCCTTCGAGTCGGCGTGGTGGGCGTCGAGCGGGCTGGGCGCGCCGGCCATCCGCCACAGCAGCTGACGGGTCAGGGCGGCCGAGACGGGGGCGCTGTTCGCGGTCATCTCGCGGGCGACGGCGATCGCGGTATCGAGCACCTTGTCCTTGGGCACGACCTGCTGGATCAGTCCACGCTCGAGCGCCTCGTCGACCTGGACCATCTTGGCGCCGACCGTCCATTGCAGAGCCGTCGGCAGGCCGACGAGCCGCGGGAGGAACCAGCTCGACGCCGCTTCCGGGACGAGGCCGCGGGCGGCGAAGACGAACCCGAATTTCGCGTCCTCGGAAGCGATCCGGACGTCGGCGGGCAGCGTCATGGTGACGCCGACGCCGGCCGAGGGGCCGTTGATCGCGGCGATGACCGGCTTGAGCGAGGCGAACATGCGCAGCGTCAGCTTGCCCCCTTCGTCGGCCGGGACCTCGTCGCCTTCGACCACCGAGGACGCGTCGAAGGTCGAGCCGCCTGCCTCGAGGTCGGCGCCGGCGCAGAACGCCCGCCCGGTACCGGTGAGCACCACGGCACGCACCGAGTCGTCGGCGTCGGTCTCGTCGAAGGCCGCCCGCAACTCCTCACCCATCTGCAGGGTGAAGGCGTTGAGTCGGTCGGGGCGGTTCAGCCGGAAGATGGCGATCTCGCCGTCCCGCTCGACGGTGATGGTGGGCTCGGCCTGCGTGGCCTTACGGCCAACCTCTGATGTATCGCTGGTCACAGTGATCGATGGTATCCACCACCGTCACACCTGCCACGAGCAGGCAACACAAAACGGCGGCGCCACCCTGCCGGGTGACGCCGCCGCTCTTTGTTTCAAATCCGCTTGTGTCAGATCAGCTCAGGTCAGCTCGCGTCCGAACCGCCGTCGCCTGCCTTGGACAGCTCGACCGGTGCGTCCGGAACCGCGTGCGGCTTCTCCGAACCGGTGAAGGTGAACTTGGCGTCTTCGCCGTCGCCTTCGCCGTCCCAGCCCTCGACGTCGACCAGCACGATCTGTCCGGGAGCGACGTCGCCGAACAGGATCTTCTCCGAGAGCTGATCCTCGATCTCGCGCTGGATGGTGCGACGCAGCGGGCGTGCACCGAGCACCGGATCGAAGCCTCGCTTGGCGAGCAGGGACTTGGCGCGGTCGGTGACCTCGAGCGCCATGTCCTTGTTCTTCAGCGCGCTCTCCACACGGGTCAGCATGAGGTCGACCATCTGGATGATCTCGTCACGCGTCAGCTGGTGGAAGACGACGATGTCGTCGATGCGGTTGAGGAACTCGGGCCGGAAGTGCTTCTTGAGCTCGTCGTTGACCTTCTGCTTCATCCGCTCGTAGCCGGACTTGGTGTCGTCCTTCGACGAGAAGCCCATGCCCACGGCCTTGGAGATGTCGCTCGTACCGAGGTTCGAGGTGAAGATCAGGACGGTGTTCTTGAAGTCGACCGTACGACCCTGACCGTCGGTGAGACGGCCGTCCTCGAGGACCTGCAGCAGGGTGTTGTAGATCTCCGAGTGAGCCTTCTCGATCTCGTCGAACAGCACCACCGAGAACGGCTTGCGGCGCACCTTCTCGGTGAGCTGGCCGCCCTCTTCGTAGCCGACGTAGCCGGGAGGGGCACCGAACAGACGCGACGCGGTGAAGCGGTCGTGGAACTCGCCCATGTCGATCTGGATGAGTGCGTCGTCCTCGCCGAACAGGAAGTTCGCCAGCGCCTTGGAGAGCTCGGTCTTACCGACACCGGACGGGCCGGCGAAGATGAACGAGCCCGACGGACGCTTCGGATCCTTCAGGCCGGCACGGGTGCGGCGGATCGCCTTGGAGACGGCCTTGACGGCATCTTCCTGGCCGATGATCCGCTTGTGCAGCTCCTCCTCCATGCGGAGCAGACGGGTGGTCTCCTCCTCGGTGAGCTTGAACACCGGGATGCCGGTCCAGTTGCCCAGGACCTCGGCGATCTGCTCGTCGTCGACCTCGGCCACGACGTCCATGTCACCACTGCGCCACTGCTTTTCACGCTCGGCGCGCTCGGCGACCAGCTGCTTCTCCTTGTCGCGGAGGCTGGCGGCCTTCTCGAAGTCCTGCGCGTCGATGGCGCTTTCCTTCTCCTTGCGCGCGTCGGCGATGCGCTCGTCGAACTCGCGCAGGTCTGGCGGTGCGGTCATCCGGCGGATGCGCATGCGCGCACCGGCCTCGTCGATGAGGTCGATCGCCTTGTCCGGCAGGAACCGGTCGTTGATGTAACGATCGGCCAGCGTCGCGGCGGCGACGAGCGCACCGTCGGTGATCGAGACGCGGTGGTGCGACTCGTAGCGGTCGCGCAGACCCTTGAGGATCTCGATGGTGTGCTCGACCGACGGCTCGCCGACCTGGACCGGCTGGAAGCGGCGCTCGAGGGCGGCGTCCTTCTCGATGTACTTGCGGTACTCGTCGAGGGTGGTCGCACCGATGGTCTGCAGCTCGCCGCGGGCCAGCTTCGGCTTGAGGATGCTGGCGGCGTCGATCGCGCCCTCGGCGGCACCTGCGCCGACGAGCGTGTGCAGCTCGTCGATGAACAGGATGATGTCGCCGCGGGTGTTGATCTCCTTGAGGACCTTCTTCAGGCGTTCCTCGAAGTCACCGCGGTAGCGGCTGCCGGCGACCAGCGAACCGAGGTCGAGGGTGTAGAGCTGCTTGTCCTTGAGCGTCTCGGGGACCTGGCCGTTGACGATGGCCTGGGCGAGACCCTCGACGACGGCGGTCTTGCCGACGCCCGGCTCACCGATCAGAACAGGGTTGTTCTTGGTGCGGCGGCTCAGGACCTGCATGACCCGCTCGATTTCCTTTTCCCGGCCGATGACCGGGTCGAGTTTGCCCTCGGCGGCGGCAGCGGTCAGGTTGCGACCGAACTGGTCGAGGACCAGCGAGGTGGACGGGGTGCCGGACTCGCTGCTGCGACCGCCGGTGCCCGCCTCCTGCGGCTCCTTGCCCTGGTAACCGCTCAGGAGCTGGATGACCTGCTGACGGACCCGGTTGAGGTCGGCGCCGAGCTTGACCAGGACCTGTGCGGCGACGCCCTCACCTTCGCGGATGAGGCCGAGCAGGATGTGCTCGGTGCCGATGTAGTTGTGGCCGAGCTGCAGGGCCTCGCGCAGCGAGAGCTCCAGCACCTTCTTGGCACGCGGGGTGAACGGGATGTGTCCCGAGGGTGCCTGCTGGCCCTGGCCGATGATCTCCTCGACCTGACTGCGGACACCTTCCAGGGAGATCCCGAGAGACTCGAGCGCCTTGGCAGCCACACCCTCGCCCTCGTGGATGAGGCCGAGGAGGATGTGCTCGGTACCGATGTAGTTGTGGTTGAGCATCCGCGCTTCTTCTTGGGCCAGAACCACAACCCGTCGCGCGCGGTCGGTGAACCGTTCGAACATTGTTCTCCCTCACATTGCTAGCGCCCCGGCCGCCGCGAGAACCACCTCGTGTGTCCGGTCGGGACAACGCGGTGCGGGTAGGCGACGACCAGCCTGCTTCCACTCTAGAGGTCGTCGCTGATGTACCTGCAGTTAACGCCCGTGCAGAGTGCACGGATTGACCGCGATGGCGGGGATGTGCACAGTACAACTGTGCAGGCCGGGGCTGTGTTCCCCGTCCGCTACGCCCAGAGCGAACGTGGCGCCGGACCACCCCGAATGGGGGACGTTGCGGGCTCAGGCCGACAGTACCGACAGGATGTTGCCCGACGGGTCGGTGAACCAGGCGATGTCCGGCTCCCCGTCACCACCCCGCACGATGCCCCGTTCGTCGTGTTCGAAGCCGTCGTAGCGCAGGATCCCGACGCCCTTGCCGACGAGATCGTCGACGGTCTTCTCGAGGTCGTCGACGGCGATGTTGAGGACGGTGAACTCCGCCGGTCGGTGATCGTCCTTCGGGTAGACCATCACCGTCGTCTGACGACTGACGCGGACCCCGGCGATACCCATCGCCGTCCCGAACCAGTTGCCGTCGCGCTCCTTGAGAGGTCTGACCCACTGGACGCCGAGTGCGTCGAGTCGCGCTGCAGTGGCGCGCGGGTCGTCGACCTCCACGTTGAGGATCACGCGGGCGCCGTCGCTGTTGCGTCCGGACACGTCGTCGCGTTTGTCGAACATGAGGTGGAAGCCGTCGAGTCCGACGACGTCGTAGCCGGGTCCGCCGTCGCCGGTGGACTCGACCTTCGCCTCGAACGCCGTGGCGTACCAGCGCGCGAGTTTCCCGGGGTCGTCGCTGGAGAGGAGCAGTGAGCCGATCGTTGCGGTTGCCATACCGATCCAGACCGGGTGGGGGCTCCGAATTCATCGCCGGCAATCGGCGAGTCGGGCAATTCACCCGACCACTCGAGTTCGGAGAGGCTAGCGTCATACGTCATGAGTGCCGGTGAGAGACCTGCAGTCCCGTCCACTCCTGCCACCCCGGACACCGGGGAACCGGCGCGACCCCGGAGCACGGTCAATCTGACCGTCTTCGTCGCGTCGGCGGCCATCGTGCTCGCCTTCGCGATCTGGGCGCTCGCGGCACCCGCCGCGGCGGAGAGCGTCATCAACGAGGTCCGCGACTTCATCACCCGCTGGTTCGGTTGGTGGTACTTCATCCTCGCCACCGCGATCGTCGGCCTGGTGGTCTTCATCGGGGCCAGCAAATACGGGCGGTACCGCCTCGGGCCGGAGGAGTCCCGCCCCGAGTACAGCCTCTTCACCTGGACCTCGATGCTGTTCGCCGCCGGCATCGGCATCGACCTGATGTTCTTCTCGGTCGCCGAACCGGTCACCCACTTCCTCAATCCCCCGACGGGCGCGGCGGAGACGAACTTCGCCGCACGGGAGGCCGTGACGTGGACCGTCTTCCACTACGGCGTCACCGGTTGGGCCATGTACGCCCTCATGGGCGGCGCCCTCGCCTATTTCGCGTTCCGGCACAACCTGCCGCTGACCATCCGCGCTGCGCTGTACCCGATCTTCGGCAAGCGGGTCGAGGGCCGGTGGGGCGACGCGATCGACGTCGCGGCCGTGCTGGGCACCATCTTCGGCATCGCGACGTCGCTCGGAATCGGCGTCGTACAGCTGAACTTCGGCCTCAGCGAGATCTTCGGCATCGAACAGGGCAAGGCGGCGCAGATCGGTCTGATCGCCCTGTCGGTGGTGATCGCGACCGCGTCGGCGACCTCCGGTGTGGACAAGGGCATCCGGCGGTTGTCGGAGATCAACGTGATCCTCGCGATCGGGATGCTGATCTACATCACCGTCGCCAAGGACGCCGACTTCCTGCTCAACGGCCTGGTCCAGAACGCCGGCGACTACGTCTCGACCTTCGCCGACCGCACCATGGACACCTTCGCCTGGGATCAGGTGAATCCGCAGCCCGGCAACGACGCCCGCGCGTTCGTCGACGGCTGGACGCTGTTCTTCTGGGCGTGGTGGGTTGCCTGGGCACCCTTCGTCGGCCTGTTCCTGGCGCGCATCTCGCGCGGACGAACGTTGCGCCAGTTCATCTTCGGCGTTCTCGTGGTCCCGTTCAGCTTCATCCTGCTCTGGATCTCGATCTTCGGGAACAGCGCACTGGCGGTCGCCCGCGGCGACCAGGAATTCGCCGAGACCACCGCTTCTACACCAGAAGCCGGTTTCTACTCGCTGCTCGACCAGTACCCGGGTGCGACGCTGCTGATCGGTATCGCGACCATCACCGGCCTGCTGTTCTACGTGACGAGCGCGGACTCGGGATCGCTCGTGATGGGCAACTTCACCAGTCGCCTGAGCGGTCCGATGGAGGATTGCTCGACGTCGCTGCGCATCTTCTGGTCGGTCGCCATCGGTCTGCTGACGCTGTCGATGCTCTTCGCGGGCGGCGGCGACGGGTCGATCCTGACCCTCCAGGCCGCGACGGTCATCATGGGTCTGCCGTTCTCGTTCGTACTGGGTCTGATCGGGATCTCCCTGCTACGCGCGGTGCGCAACGAGTCCTACAAGCTCGACAGTTTCCGCGCGACGCTGCCGAAGGTGATCGCCGTCGGACGCGGCCCGACCGAGCAGAGCAGTTGGCGACAACGCCTGATCGGAACCCTCCGCTTCCCGGGTCGGGTCGCAACGCGCAAGTTCATCACGGCGACGGTGGTCCCGGCGATGCACGAGGTCGCCGAGCAGTTCGGACGCGAAGGGGTTTCGGCGACCGTCGACGAATCGGAAGCCAACGAGGGCCTGCCGTCACCTCGCCTCATCGTCGAACTGGCCGACGTCCCGGCCTTCGAATACTGCGTGTGGCCGGTGTCCGCGCCCACACCCACGTACGCGGTCCGTTCGCAGCGTTCCGACGACCGGTACTTCCGGTGCGAGGTGTATCTGACCGAGGGCTCGCAGGGGTATTCGCTGTCGGGATACACCCGGGAGCAGATCATCGGCGACATCCTCGACCAATACGAACGACACCTCGGGTATCTCCACCTGCGCGACTCGGCGGCCGACCATCACGACCACACCGAGGTCGACCCCGACACCAGCGGCGCCGCCGGCGACGCCGCGAACGCCGGTACCGTCGCAGAGACGGACATACCTGACAGCAACCCGGAAGGAGCACCCGCTCCATGAGCGACACTCTCTACATCGACGGCCGATGGTGCGCCGCAAAGTCCGGCAAGACCCGCGAAATCCGTTGTCCAGCGGACAATTCCGTCGTGGGCGTGGTGGCCGAGGCGTCCGCGGAGGACACCGAGGCGGCGATCGCCGCCGCCCAACGTGCCTTCGACGCCGGGGAGTGGAGCGGCACCCCGGCCGCCGAGCGCGGTGATCTGTTGCTGCGCGTCGCCGATCAGATCGACGCCCGCCGAGACGATTTCGTCCGTGCCGAGACGCTCGACACCGGCAAGCGGCCGTACGAGTCGGACATCGACATGACCGACATCGCCAACTGCTTCCGCTACTTCGGCAAGCTGGCGGCCCAGGATGCCGGTCGAGTCGTCGACACCGGGTCGCCCGATGCGGACTCACGGATCGTCTACGAACCGGTCGGCGTCTGCGGTCTCATCACGCCGTGGAACTATCCGCTGCTGCAGGCGGCGTGGAAGGTCGCACCGGCGCTGGCCGCGGGCAACACCTTCGTGCTGAAGCCGGCCGAGCTGACTCCGCACACCTCGATCCTGCTGCTGGAAGTCCTTCACGGCCTGGGCCTTCCGGCCGGGGTCGCGAACCTCGTCCTCGGCGCCGGGGCGGATGCGGGCGCGCCGCTGTCATCGCATCCCGACGTCGACCTGGTGTCGTTCACCGGCGGACTCGTGACCGGCCGCGTCATCGCACGCGAGGCCGCGGCGACGGTGAAGAAGGTGGCCCTCGAACTCGGCGGCAAGAACCCCAACGTGGTGTTTGCCGACGCCTGCGCCACCGACGAGCTGCTCGCGGCAGCGGTGGACAACGCGCTCAACGCCGCGTTCCTGCACTCCGGCCAGGTCTGTTCGGCGGGCGCACGACTCATCATCGAGGAGTCCGCGCACGACCGGTTCGTCGACGAATTGGTCCGTCGTGCCGAGGAGATCCGTCTCGGACTCCCCTACAGCGAGGGCACCGAGACCGGGCCGCTGATCTCCGAAGCCCACCGCGAGAAGGTGCACGCCTACGTCGAGCAAGCTCGCGCCGACGGTGCGGTGATCCGTACGGGCGGCGCCTTCGCCACCGGCGACCAGGGGTCGGGGAAGCTCGACGACGGTTGGTTCTACCTGCCCACCGTCATCGACCGCGCCGATCGTTCGATGGCCTGCGTGCACGACGAGGCCTTCGGGCCGACCGTGACCGTCGAGACCTTCACCACCGAGGACGAGGCGGTGACGCTGGCCAACGACACCGTCTACGGCCTCGCCGGCGCGGTGTGGTCGTCCGACGCCGCTCGTGCGCGACGCATCGCCGGCCGAATCCGGGCAGGCACGGTGTGGGTCAACGACTTCGGGCCCTACCTTCCCCAGGCGGAGTGGGGTGGTTACGGTCAATCCGGTTTCGGCCGTGAGCTCGGGCCGTCGGGCCTGGCCGAGTACCGCGAGGCAAAGCACGTCTACGAGAACCTCCGGCCGGGTGTGACCGGCTGGTTCGAGGACCGGAAGGGGCAGCAGCAGTGAGTGAGTCGTACGACTACGTTGTCGTCGGAGGCGGTTCGGCGGGTGCGGCGGTGGCGTCCAGGTTGTCCGAGGACCCGTCGGTCACGGTGTGCCTCCTGGAAGCCGGCCCGTCCGACGTCGGGGACGACGCGATCCTGCGACTCGACCGCTGGATGGAGCTGCTCGAGTCCGGTTACGACTGGGACTATCCCATCGAACCGCAGGAGAACGGCAACGACTTCATGCGGCATGCTCGTGCAAAAGTGCTGGGCGGCTGCAGTTCCCACAACAGCTGTATCGCCTTCTGGGCACCGCGTGAGGACCTCGATTCCTGGGAACGCAACTTCGGTTGCGCGGGTTGGGGTTCGGAGGAGCTGTACCGCCTCTACCCGCAGATCGAGACCAACGACGCCCCCGGCGATCACCACGGCCGCAGCGGCCCGGTCCACATCATGACGGTGCCGCCCAACGATCCGTGCGGTGTCGCCGTGCTCGACGCCTGTGAGACGGTCGGCATCCCGCGAGCCGAGTTCAACAGCGGTACGACGGTCGTCAACGGCGCCAACTTCTTCCAGATCAACCGACGCCCCGACGGTGTGCGCGCCTCGTCGTCGGTCAGCTACCTCCACCCGAATCTCGAGCGCCCGAATCTCACGGTCCGCACCGGCTCCTGGGCCAAGCGCATCGTCATCGAGAAGGTCGACGGCGAGTTGCGGGCAGTCGGCGTCGACATCACCGACAACGCTTTCGGCCGCACCACGAGGATCGAGGCCGGCCGTGAGGTCATCGTGTCGACCGGTGCCATCGACACCCCGAAGCTGTTGATGCTCTCCGGGATCGGTCCGGCCGAGGATCTCCGTCAGCACGGTATCGACGTCCTTGTCGACTCCCCCGGCGTCGGCGAACACCTCCAGGACCATCCCGAGGGTGTCATCGGTTTCGAGACGAAGAAGCCCATGACGCAGGAGTCGACGCAGTGGTGGGAGGCCGGCATCTTCACGACGGTCGACGACGGTCTCGACCGACCGGACCTTATGATGCATTACGGCAGCGTGCCTTTCGACATGCACACCCTGCGCCAGGGCTACCCCACCAGCGAGAACACCTTCTGCCTGACGCCGAACGTCACCCACGCACGATCGCGGGGCACGGTGAAGCTGCGGTCGCGCGACTTCCGCGACAAGCCGCGCGTCGATCCCCGGTACTTCACCGACCCCGAGGGTTACGACATGCGGATCATGACCGCCGGTCTCCGGAAGGCACGGGAGATCGCCGCGGCCGCACCACTGCAGGAATGGGTTGCGCGCGAACTCTATCCGGGCCCCGACACCACCAGCGACGAAGAGCTCGCCGACTACATCCGCCGAACCCACAACACCGTCTACCACCCGGTGGGCACGGTCCGGATGGGACCGCCGGACGACGACATGTCGCCGCTCGACCCCGAGCTGCGGGTCAAGGGAGTCGCCGGCCTGCGCGTCGCCGACGCGTCGGTCTTCCCCGAGCACACCACCGTGAACCCGAACATCACCGTGATGCTCGTCGGGGAACGGTGCGCAGAGCTGGTGACCGCAGCGCGGTAGATCCTCAACTACTGAACGAATCGACAACGCGGTCGAGGACCGCGGCAACCTCTGCGGTCGCCGCCTCGCGGTCCTCGGCCGCGGCGACGTAGAGCGCCGCCTCGTCGAGCGCACCGATCGCCACGTGGGCAAGAGGGCGAGTTGGTTGCGCCACGGCCTGCCCGGCGGCGATCGCCGCCTCGATGAGCCCCTCGACAAGCGCAAAGCCGAACTCTTCGCCGCGTGCGCGCCACTGCGCCCAACCGAGGACGGACGGCGCCTCGACGAGGGTGATCCGGTGGACCGAGGGCTCGGTGCAGAGTTCCAGAAAGAGCCTCATGCCCGATTTGAGGGCGGCGATCGGGTCGTCGGCCGCGAGTTCGGCGGATCGCTCGGCGATCTGCGCGACCACGTCCTGTTCCACCGCGTCGTAGACCGCGGTGAACAGTCCCTTCTTGTCGTCGAACTGGTGGTAGAGCGCGCCGCGGGTCACACCCGCCTCGTCGACGATTTCCTGGGTCCCGACGTCGGCGAAGCCGCGCTCACCGAAAAGCTTGCGACCTGCGGCGATGAGCGCCGCACGGGTCGCTGCCGTTCGCTCGGCCTGGGTCCGACGATTGACTTTCATACAGTCTGCACGTAACTTTCATACTCAGTGTTCGTAAGTTCACTGAGTCTACGAGAAGCGGACCTCGCCATGGCAAACATGCTGCCGACCGTCGAACTTCCGTCCGGGGTCATCGAGTACGCCACCTACGGACCCACCGATTCCGCCCTGCCGCCGATCGTCTTCATGCACGGGGCCGTCGTCGATCACCGGCTGTGGGAACCGGTCGCCGAGCTCCTCGCCGAGCGCGGCCACCGGTGTCTCGTTCCGCTGATGCCGCTCGGTTCACACCGAATCCCGTGGGGACCGGATGCGGACCGTTCACCTCGCGGCGCCAGCCGGTTGTTGCGCGAGTTCGTCGGGCACTTCGACCTGTCGTCGGCGACGCTGGTGGCCAACGACACCGGTGGCGCGGTCACCCAGTTCGCCCTCGACGAGGACCCGCACTTCGTCGGCCGCCTCGTGTTCACCAATTGCGATGCCTTCGATCTGTTTCCGCCGCAACCGTTTCGGTTGTATTTCACGTTGATGCGGCAACGATTCCTGCTGAAGCCGCTCGTCGAGGCGATGCGCATCAAGGCCTTGCGGCATTCCCCGCTCGGCGTCGGCCTGCTGCTCAACGATCCCGATCCCGACCTCACCGGTTCGGTGTTCACTCCCCTTCAGGACGACGCCCGCATCCGCGACGACTTCATCGCATTCCTGCGCGAGATCAGCCCGGCGCAGCTCGCCACGGTGACCCCACACATGTCGCGGGTCGACCTGCCCGTCCGGTTCGTGTGGGGGCGCGACGACCGGTGTTTCACTCTCGAACACGGTCGACGATTCGCCTCGGTCTTCCCCGGGGCCCACGGCGAGGGCGCCCGGTTCGTCGAGGTCCCCGACGCCCGGACATTCGTCTCGCTGGACCAGCCGCAGGCGGTGGCCTCGGAGATCGCGGCGTTCACGACGCAAGCGTCGAAGCGCTGAAAGAAACTTCGCCGAAGGGCGTCGGATTCCGGGGCCCGCGCACGACGATGAAGATGTGAGCAGCGACCAACCGGCGTCTTCCGGACCAGAGGGACTGCTGGCGGTGTACGACCAGGCACTGCCGGCCGTCTACGGGTTCGTGGTCCGTCGCTGCGCGGACCGACGTATTGCGGAAGACGTGACCTCGGAGACCTTCCTGGCCGCGATGGACTCTGTCCGCCGGCACCGGGACACCGAACCGACCACTCCATGGCTGATCGGGATCGCGCGGCACAAGCTCGCCGATCACTGGCGGCGCGCCCAACGCACGCCGGAACCGGTCGAGGATGTACCCGACCACGGGGACGATCCGTGGGACACCGAACTCGACCGCATGGTCGCCCACCACACGCTGGGGCAACTGACGCCGATCCACCGCGCGGTGCTCACGTTGCGCTACGTCGACGACCTTCCCGTCGGCGAATGCGCCGAGATCCTCGGTCGCACGGTCGGTGCCACCGAGGCGCTTCTCACCCGCGCGAAGCGCGCCTTCCGCGCGGCCTACCCCGAACCACAACGCCAGAGCAGCGGGAGAGGAGGTCACGCATGAACACCCGGAACAGCACACGTTTCGGCGAGGCACGGGATCCGTGGCACGCACTGCGCGCAGCCGACACCCCCGGCTTCGACGAGCCTGTCCAGCCCGACCGCGACTTCGCCGCGTCCCTGCGCGACCGACTCGAACGCGGGGCGACCCTACCGCAAGGAGTCATCATGTCCACCGCAACACAATTCGACGAGGCCGTTACCGCGGAGGCGACGAGCGCGCTGCCTGTGGTCGAGCGACCCGGCGCACTTCCCTACCTCACCGTGGCAGAGCCGCAAGCCGCCATCGACTGGTACACCGCCAACCTCGGTGCTCGGCTCCGCGGCGAACCGATCATCATGGACGACGGTGCAATCGGGCACGCTGAACTCGAAATCGGCGGCGGGGTCGTCTATCTCGCCGGCGAGTTCCCCGACCTCGGTTTGCGGGCGCCCGCCCCCGGTCATGTATCGGTGAGCCTGATGCTCGAGGTCGACGACACCGACGCCGCGATCACCACCGCGTCACGCGCGGGCGCCGCAGTGACCCGCGAGCCCTACGAGGCGTACGGTTCACGCACCGGTGTCATCGTCGACCCGTTCGGGCACCGCTGGATGCTGACCGGGCCGTCGAAGACCCAGCTTTCCAACCGGATTCGTCAGGGCGACATCGGCTACATGTCGCTGAACATCCCCGATGCCGCGCGCGCTCGACGTTTCTACGCCGCAGTGCTCGGCTGGGAGTTCGACCCCGAGGGTCGTCGCGTGACCAACGTCGGGCATCGGCTCGGCATCTTCGAGACAGACGGCGAGCCAACTGTGTTCTGCGCCTACGCCGTCGACGACCTCGAGGCTGCCCACGCACGGATCGTCGCGGCCGGCGGGCGAGGCGAGTTCGGGACGAGCCCCGACGGTCGCCGCGTCATCGACTCCGTCGATGCTCAGGGCGTGCGTTTCGCGGTGTTCGCCCCCGAACCCGGCGACGTCCGACCCGACCAGCACCCCCGCGGCATCGGGGCGATGAGCTACCTCACCGTGATGACCCCGGACAGCGCCCGCTTCCGCGACTTCTACGGATCTGTACTCGGCTGGACCTTCCACGGCGGACGAATCGACGACGGTTGGGAAGTCGACGACAGTCGGCCACAGGTCGGGATCGCCGGTGGCGCCGACACTTCCGTCGCGGTGCCGATGTGGGTGACCGACGACGTCGAGGCAGCGGTCAAACGTGTCCGCGGCGCCGGCGGGACGGTCCTCGAGGAACCCCGCACCGCGCCGTACGGCATCTCCGCCCGGTGCGCCGACGACCAGGGAGCGCAGTTCTACCTCGGCCAGTTGTTCTGAGGGCCTGACGCCCAGACCTCACTTCGACGGTGCGACTTCGATCGAAGTCTCACCGTCGATGTCGCGCACGACTTCAGATCGGTTGATCATTCTGCCGCACAATGTGTTACCTCGCTGCTCCTGTGGATGAGAATCCGAGTTTGTCGGTGGGTTGATCTAGATTGGTTGGTAACAGATTCAGCCATCCAGGTTGGGCTGTAGACGTTGTGGGGGCAGCGTGAGCAGGTGGACCGATCTACCGGGCGGGTTTCTCGCCGGGGTCGATCCTGCCCACCCCGAATCATCCTCTACCGCAACCCATATGGAACGGTTGCGGTCGATCCGTCACGGCGAGTCCTACCTGGCGTGGTGCCGATATGAATCGATCGTCACCGTCTACGACCAACTCGTCATCCACACCAGTGGCGGGTTTTTCATCGACCGCTACAGCGAGATGGTCACCCGCCTGTGCCGTGAAGCCGCCATCACCCGCTACCACGCCGATCAGTGGGTCGGTGAAGCACTCGCCCTGCGCGACCGGCTACCCAAAGTGCTGACCACCCTGCGCGACGGCATCCTGTCGCGGCAGCTGATCCAAACCGTGATCTCGCGTACCGACCTCATCTCCGACGCTGCGACCATCGCTGACCTCGACACCGAGATCGAATCCATCCTGCGCCACCGCAAGGGCGCCTGGACCCGAGCGAAGCTCCGCGACATGGTCGACCGGCTGGTCTTTCGTCACGACCCTGATGCGGTGCGGGAACGGCGCAAAGAGGCCCTCGACAAGCGCGGTATGTGGATCGAGAACTTCGCCGATGGCACCGGTGAGATCACCGGTGTCATGGCTGCGGAGAACATACGCATCGCGGCGAAAGCGGTGAAAGCCCTGGCCGACACCGTCTGCGCCCACGATGGCCGGAATCGTAATCAGCGCAACTCCGATGCCATGTTCGCGCTGTTGACCGGCACCGTCTTCGACTGCCAGTGCGGGCGTGAGGAGTGTGACGCCGAGGTCCCCGACCCGGCGAAGGTGGTCCGGTCGGTGAGCACCGAGGCCGTCATTCACGTCGTCACCGACGCCGCCACTCTCGCCGGGGCACCAGGGATCGGTTGGGTCGACGGCCACGGTGTCATCACCGGAGAACACGTCCGCGACCTCGCCCAGCGACCCGACGCAACCGTCAGACCAGTCACGCCGGTCCGCACCGCACCGACGCGCGTCGTCGCAGAGCGGCCGACGACAAAGACTTCCGACGATCCGGATAGCCCCGTCGAGCCGAGATCGGCCGATGCCCCGCCGGCAGACATGGTGATCGTCTATCCCGGTGCACAATCCGCCGATCCGTATCGACCCACCGCCGCGTGCTCCGACTTCGTGCGTGTTCGTGACGGGTACTGCACCGAACCCGGCTGCCCACAATCGGCATTCGGCTCCGACCTCGACCACGTCACCGAGTACGACCGCACCAACCCCGCACAAAGCGGCGCGACGTCGAGCGAGAACCTCAACGCAAAATGCCGGTTCGGGCACCTGCACAAGACCTTCGGTGACTGGGTCGACACCCAGTACCGCGACGACGACGGCCACATGGTCACCGAGTACCGCACGCCGGAAGGGTTCGTCATCCCCGGGGACGCCGAAACCCTCGAAGACCTCTTCCCCAACCTGCGGCGCATTCGCTACGAACAGCCACCCCAGGCGCCACCCACTCCACGGGTGATCACGGGCGACGACACCCCGCCCACACCCAACCGGCTCGCACAGAAACACGCGCGCCGGCGGGCCGAACGTGCCCGCAACAAGAAGCAGCGCCTCGTCGATGAAACGGACCCACCGTTCTAAGCCACGAGCAACCCGACCACCAACACGACGACCGCGGCGGTGGTGAGCACCGATCGCACGATGTTCCACGGCACCCACACCGCGGTGAACTCTGCCCAGACCTGGGCGGCCTCGTCGCCACGAGAGTCGGCCGCGGCGTCGAGGCGGTTGTTGGCCGGGACGTTGATCGCCATGGTGATGGCGACACCGCCAAGGGTGAGGAGGGTGGCGGCGAGTACCCACCAACGCAACCCGTCGTTCCAGGTGGCCCACGTGCTCAGGGCACCGAACACCACACCGCCGCCGAAGATGACCGCGAACAGCGGATTGAGGATGGCGCTGTTCATCCGGTGCATGGCCGGGACCGCGACGTCGGCACCGGCGCGGGTCAGGCCGGGGATCACGGAGTAGCCGAAACCTGCGAGCACCCCGGCACTGAGTCCCGTGGTCACGACAGTGAGGGTCACCAACACGTCCTGCAGTAGGTCCATAGAGAACAGTGCACCTCGTGGCACGCCGAAACGCCCATGGTTCACTCTTATCCATGTCCTCACGCTCCCGCGCCCGGGCGCTCTCCGCGCGCCTGCCGTTCGGTATCGGGACGGTCGTACTGATCCTCTGCGCAGCAATGCTCGTCACCGTCGGAGTGGTGCTCTCCGGCGGGAAGTACCAGGTCGACAACGCCGAGTACGCCTACGGGGAACTGCGCGATTACCACCGTGCGCCGTCCATCGCCTGGACCATCGTCGGCCACGAGGATCTCCCCGACTATCGCGACGAGGTCACCATCCAGGTCGTCGACACCTCCGACGAGGGCTGGCTGATCGCCTACCCGTCCGGCCTGGGCCGCTCGTTCACGATGGTCGACCGCCGCAACGGCCGTCTCCTCTGGGACTCCCCCGTCAACGCCGGCCAGGGCGACTGCGCCGTCAACGAGGCCGGACAGGTCGGCTGTGCGGTTCAGCTCGGCACTCCGCTCGACGACGGCTTCTACCTCGTCGACGACGCCGGGGTGCCGACGCAGACCGCCGAATACCTCGACACCAAGAAGGTCGTGGGACTCGGCAACAACTTCCTGCGGGTCAACCGGGTCGGTCACCAGTTGTCCTTGAACACGCCGGCCGGGAAGTCCATCTGGGCGCGCACCTTCGCAGCACCGGTCGTCGATCTCGAGGTCACCGGCGACATCGTGGTCGTCAAGACCGCCGACGCCAGCCAGTTCCTGGTCAACCCGACGAACGGCGACAATCGCATCGCCTGCGACCAGTGCAACATCGCTCTCTACCCGACGGGCGTGGCCGTCGAGCACCAGGACTACAACGCCGAGCGCGTCACCACCTACGCCACGGTCAACGGGCGCGTCGACTCCGACCCCGTCGACGACTCGGAGGGGCTGCAGATCGAATCGGGGCCGTCGAAGCTGCCCCTGCTGACCGCCTCCAACCGCATCTTCGCCGACCGCGGCACCTACGAGGTACGCGATCCGGCACGCCAGGGCGCGCTGTGGCGGATCAGCGACCGTGAACTGTCGAAGTCGGGTGCCATCGCCTGCGGCTCACTGGTCAACTTCGGGCGTCTTGACGGGTCGCGAACGACGTACGCGCTCGCTGACGGCGAGCACATCGGCAGCGGCCCGCCACCCGGTCCCGAACAGCCCATCCTCGCCAATCCCGCCTGCATCGGCTCGACGGGCACCACCATGATCCTGTCGAATCAGGGCCAGCTGACGGCCCTGACCCCGGAGAACACCATGGCCTGGGAACAGGGCGTCGGTTCGCCCGGACTGATCAAGGTGGTCGAGGGCTACATCGTGCTGAGCGAGGGTTCCACGATGTCCGTTTTGCGGCCGAACTGACCCCGCGTGTGGGCCGTTTCACATCGCAACCCGCGTCCCCGCGACGACCTGCACAGACACAAACCTGACCTCCTGTCCATACTCGGGATGGTCACGGGAAGATAACGCTTTGCTCACGACCGCGTGTACGGTCGGCTCGGTTCCGAAAGCACGAACCACGAGCAGTACACGTGAGGTCAGTAAGTTTTGGGTAAGCATTCCAAGCCACGGAAGAAAACACGCACACCGCTGTGGGCCACGGCCCTCCTCCCCGTCGGAGTCCTGGCGGGCGCGGCCACCGCAGGAGCGGAGCTGTCGCACCCGACAGCCGCCCCGGAGCCCAGCAGCCTCTCCACGGGTGTGACGGCCACCGCGGCCCCCGCATTCACCCCCGCCGCGAAGGCGCACCCGGCAGCCCCGGCCCCGACGCCGGCACCCGCCCCGGTCATCCGCCCGGCCAGCGTCACCTCCGGTGCGGTCCCCGAGACCAACTACGACGCCTACAAGAAGGCCGCGAGCACCCTCGCCGACACCACCCCGCGCTGCGGCATCGACTGGAAGGTCATCGCCGGCATCGGCAAGGTCGAGTCCCACCACGCCGACCAGGGCAACGTCAATCCCGACGGCGTGCTGCGGAGCGCCATCTTCGGTCCTGTCCTCGACGGCTCGCTCGGCGGCAACGAGGTCATCAGCGACACCGACGGCGGCGAACTCGACGGCGACGCGACCTACGATCGCGCAGTCGGCCCCATGCAGTTCCTGCCGTCCACCTGGAAGGCCTACGCCGCCGACGGCAACGGTGACGGAAAGGCCGACCCGCAGAACATCTTCGACGCCGCACTGACCACCGGTCGGTACCTGTGCGATGAGGGCCTGGACCTGCGTAACCCGGCATCGCTGACGACCGCGATCATGCGCTACAACAACTCCATGGAGTACGTGAACAACGTGCTCGGGTTCGCCCGCTCCTACTGATCTTCTCCGGAAACGGTCATCGACCCGGCCGGCGCCTGACTCAGGCCGCCGTCCGGGTCGATGTCGTTCGGATCAGTTCGGTGTGATCAATTCTGGGCCAGAAAGGCCTGCAGCGCAGCCGAATACATCGGCACGTCGGCGGCACCCATCAGTTCGCGCGCGGAATGCATCGCGAGCTGCGGAGCGCCGACGTCGATCGTGGTGAGGCCCGTGCGGGTCGCGGTGATCGGTCCGATCGTCGAGCCGCAGGGCAGATCCGCACGGTGAACATAGCGCTGCATCGGCACACCTGCGTCATCGCAGGCCATCGCAAAGATGGCCTCCCCCAAGGCATCCGAGGCGTAGCGCAGATTCTGGTTCACCTTGAGCACCGGCCCGCCGCCGATCGAGATGTGGTGGCCGGGCTCATGCCGTTCCGGATGATTCGGATGCGTCGCGTGGGCCATGTCGCCGGAGAGGCACACGCTCGCGGCCATCGCCTGCAGGTAGTCGGAGCGGGAGCCGCCGCGCGACAACACGATCCGCTCACAGATCGAGGCCAGGAAGTCCGATGCGGCACCACGCTCGGAGCCGCTGCCGACCTCTTCGTGGTCGAACAGCGCCAGCACGCGCGTATGCGTCGACGACGAACCGTCGAGCAGCGCCCGCAGACCCGCGTAGCAGGTGCCCTGGTTGTCCAATCGCGGTGCGCTGAGCAGGTTCTCGGCGGCGCCGATCACCGCCGACGGCGCGACGTCATGGGTCATCAGTTCCCAGCCCAGCAAGGTGTCGGGGTCGATGCCCGCGTACTCCGCAACCCAATCGAGAACGTCCGGGGCGGTCTCGTCGAGACCCCAGAGACCGTTGACGTGTCGCTGCGGATCGGGTGAGACGCCCTTGCGGTTCTCGGACAGGTGGATCGCCAGCTGCGGAACCCGCACCACCGGCTCGGTCACGTGAACGAGCGTGTGCGCCACCCGATCCCCCGCCCGGTAGGCGAGACGACCGGACAGCCCGAGATCGCGGTCGAGCCAGGAGTTGAGCCAGGCGCCGCCATAGGGCTCCAGCGCGATCATCGCCACCCCGGCCGACGTGCGGTCGGGATGCTGCTTCACCCGCAGGTTCGGGCTGTCGGTGTGGCCGCCGACGATGCGGAAGGCCGGACCGTCGCCGGTCTCCCAGGCGATGATCGAGCCACCGCGGATCACATAGGACTTCGACGACGCCGCGCTGACCGTGGCCGGCCACGCCTGCTCCTCGTGAAGCCTTGTGTATCCCGCGTTCTCGAGCTCACGGGCGACCGTGGCGCACACGTGGAACGGCGACGGGGAGGCGTCGATTAACTCACCGAGCCCGGCCGCCGATGCACTCGTCGGGATCTTCGGCGATGCGTCGCTCATCCGGGACACTCAGACCGAGGCGAGGACCGAGTCGATCACCGAGTAGAACAGGCCGAGCCCGTCGTCGCTGGGGCCGGTCAGGGCCTCGGTCGCGTGCTCGGGATGCGGCATGAGGCCGACGATCCGGCCGTTGGGGCTGGAGATGCCGGCGATGTCGAGTGCCGACCCGTTGGGATTGCGCTCCGGGTAGGTGAACACGATCTGACCCTCGCCCTGCAGCTCTTCGAGCTTGCGCTCCGACGCCACGTAGCGGCCCTCGCCGGACTTCAGCGGGATCAGGATCTCCGCACCGCGCTCGAAACGCGTCGTCCAGGCGGTCGTGTTGTTCTCGACGCGCAGCCACTCGTCGCGGCAGATGAAGTGCAGACCCTCGTTACGGGTCAACGCACCCGGCAGCAGGCCGGCCTCGCAGAGGACCTGGAATCCGTTGCAGATCCCCAGGACCGGCATGCCCTTGCCCGCCGCCTCGACGACCGAACCCATCACCGGCGCGAAGCGCGCGATGGCGCCGGCACGGAGGTAGTCGCCGTAGGAGAAGCCGCCCGGCACGATGACCGCGTCGACACCCTTCAGGTCGGCGTCGCCGTGCCACAGCGCGACGGGTTCGGCACCGGCGAGCCGGACCGCACGGGCGGCGTCGACGTCGTCGAGGGTGCCCGGGAAGGTGATGACACCGATACGAGCTGTCATGTCGCCTACTCCGAGACCCGGGAGACGTTGAAGTTCTCGATCACCGTGTTGGTCAACAACTCTTCGGCGATCCGCTCCAGGGTCACGTCGTCGACGGTGTCGTCGACCTCGAGCTCGAAGCGCTTGCCCTGACGGACGTCGCCGATCCCGGTGAATCCGAGCCGACCCAGTGCGCCGACGATGGCCTGCCCCTGTGGGTCGAGAATCTCGGCTTTGGGCATCACGTCGACCACCACTCGCGCCATGGCACCGCTCCTCAATCTCTGCTGATCAGTTCTCGCCTGGTCAGCTTACCGGGTGCCCCCAAATCGACTCAGAGCACGGATTCGATTGCGGCGACGACGGTCGGATCGGTCGGCTCGGTGCGCGGACGGAAACGGTTGACGACCTCACCGTCGGCGTTCACGAGAAACTTCTCGAAGTTCCACTGGATGTCGCCGGCCTCGCCGTCGGCGTCGGCGGCCTGGGTCAGCTCGGCGTACAGCGGATGGCGGGCTTCGCCGTTCACGTCGGTCTTCTCCAGCAGCGGGAACGTGACGCCATAGGTGGTCGAGCAGAAGGTCGCGATCTCCTCGGCGGTGCCCGGCTCCTGGCCCATGAACTGGTTGCACGGCACGCCGACGACGGTCAGACCCTTGTCGCCGTAGGTCTTCGCGAGCTGCTCGAGGCCCTCGTACTGCGGGGTGAGGCCGCATTTGCTGGCGACGTTGACGATCAGCAGCGGTCCGCCGAAGTCCTTCAGCGAGACGTCGGAGCCGTCGAGAGAGGTGACCGGGATGTCCTTGATGTTGCCCATGTGGAGAGATTAACCGGTCGCCGGACGGCTGTGATCGGCTGCACACCCAGGTCACCGCGATTGATGCACACAGGCATGTAATCCCTCCCGGATTCGGCATTGGACGGCAACGGTGGGCGCCGGCGGGGTCACGTTGAGATCCAGATCACATCCGGCGGACGAGGCGGGACATGACACAGACAGACATCGAGGCCAAGGCGGTCCAGCGCAAGGCGCGTCGCGCCGGCATCGCGTCGTACATCGGCACGACGATCGAGTGGTACGACTTCTACATCTACGGCACCGCCGCGGCGCTGGTGTTCGGCGACGTGTTCTTCCCCGAAGACCTCGCGCCGGGCGTCGGATCGCTCCTCGCCTTCGTGACGCTGTGGGCGGGATTCCTCGCCCGACCGCTCGGCGGAATCCTGTTCGGCCACCTCGGCGACCGCATCGGCCGCAAGCGCACCCTCATCATCACGCTCGTCCTGATGGGCATCGCGACCCTCGGCATCGGCCTGTTGCCCACCTATGCCCAGGTCGGCGTCCTCGCCCCGATCCTTCTGGTGGTCCTCCGCGTGATCCAGGGCGTCGCGGTGGGTGGCGAGTGGGGCGGAGCCGTCCTCGTCGCCAGCGAGAACGCACCCAAGGGCAAGGGCATCCTGTATTCGGCCTTCGCACAACAGGGTTCACCGACCGGCAACCTCCTTGCCACACTCGCGTTCTTCGCACTCTCCGCGGTTCCCACACCGGCGTTCATGTCGTGGGCGTGGCGTATCCCGTTCCTCGCCTCGGTCGTCCTCATCGGGCTCGGACTGTTCATCCGCCTGCGCCTCGAGGAGTCGAACTCGATGAAGGCGGTCATCGAGCAGGACAAGACGGTCAAGCTCCCGATCGCCGAGGTCCTGCGCAAGCACTGGATCCTGGTGCTGTTGGGTGCCGGCGCACTACCGCTGGTCCAGGTCACCTACTTCAAGAACACCTTCGCGCTGTCCTGGGCCACCAGCGATCTCGGCTACTCCCGCGGTTCGTTCCTGGCGATGATCGCGATCGCACTGGTCGTCCAGTTCATCGTGCAACCGTTCGGCGCGGTGCTGGTGTCCAAGATGGACATGCGAAAAGCCGTCGCTCTCATGGTGATCCCTGAGTTCATCCTCATGCCGGCCATGTTCTTCGCCATCGAGACCCGCAACTATGCGATCGCGACGCTGGGCATGTGCCTCGCCACGATTCCGCACTCGATGTTCTACGGCGCGATCGCCGGCCTCCTGGCCCGGGCCTTCCCCGCCAACATCCGTTACACCGGACTGTCCCTCGCCTACCAGCTGTGTTCACTGGTCGTCGGCGGTGGCACACCTGTTCTGGCGCAATGGATTCTCAACTCCACCGGCGGCATCACCTGGGTGGCGATCACCGGCGTGTCTACGCGGTGGTCTCCCTGTCCTGCACGCTCGCACTCCTCAAGCGCACCGGGTACACCGCAGGCGAACTGTCGGTCGCCGAACGCAGCGACGAGAACGACCTCGGCCCCGGAATCCACGCCGACACAACGGATGACGTCACCGCACGGCCGAACACCTCGGAGTTCGACGTGCCGCCGGCCCCGGTGGCGGCGACCACCGGTCAGTCGACGCCGGCCGGAGTGGGCAGCGCCTCCTCCGACAAGCGCAGCACCTCGTGAACCGCAGGGTCGTGGGTGTCGGCGCGCCACGCGAGACGCAACTGGAGGGGGTCCGGTCGCGGTTCGATCGGCCGGACCACCACCTCCGGATTGGAGATGTTGCGAGCCACGTTGGTCAGGGTGAGCGCGCAACCGACCTCCGCGGCGACCAGGGCGAAGACGGAGACCGAGTCCGGGGCGCTCTGCACGATCCGCGGTGCAAAACCGGCGTCGTGGGCGAGTCGGTGCAGGTAGTCGCGCAGCGTGGACCCGGGTTCGGCCGGCAGTGCGACCCAGGGATCGTCGGCCAGTTCTTCGATCCGCAGGACCGGCCGGTCGGCCAGCCGGTGTTCCAGCGGCAGCGCGCACACGATGTCCTCCTCCAGGACGATGCGCGTCGCGATGCCGGGCGGCGGATAGAGCCAGCGCGCGAGCACCAGATCGACACTGCCGTCGCGCAGTTTCGCGAGCGCCTCGCTGGCGTAGGTGGTGCTGTCGAGCTCGAACTCGATCCCCGGATGGGTGCGTCGGACCAGCTTCGCGAACCTGCCGACCAGGACGTGCGACGACGAACCGGCGAACCCCAACCGCACCCGGCCGGTGTGTCCGCGGCCGGCGGTGCCGACCGCGAGTTCGGCGAGCCGGCAGGAGTCGAGCACCGCGCGAGCCGGCTCGACGAGCGCCACCCCGGCCGCGGTGAGGTGCACGCTGCGAGTCGTACGCACGAACAGCTCGGCTCCCAGATCCTTCTCCAGCTGCTGGATCGTGCGGCTCAGATGGGGTTGCGCGAAGTGCAGCCGCTGCGCGGCCCGGCCGAAGTGCAACTCCTCGGCCACCGCGAGGAAGGCCCTCAGTTGCGCGATCTCCACGACCCCATCCTGATACGAAAGGCCCACCCGTGACAACGACGGCCCCCACTGCGACAGCCCCTCTTCCCGAGAAGGTCACCTCGCTGAGCGAGGCCATCGCGACGCACGTGCGCGACGGCATGACGATCGCCCTCGAGGGTTTCTCCCATCTGATCCCTTTCGCCGCGGCGCACGAGATCATCCGCCAGGGCCGCCGCGATCTCACCCTGTGCCGGATGACCCCTGACATCGTGTCCGACCAGTTGGTCGCCGCCGGCTGTGTGTCGAAGCTGGTGGCCTCCTTCTTCGCCAGCGGCTCGGCCGGGTCGCTCCACGAACTGCGCCGTCGCATCGAGAAACACGACCCGGAACCCCTCGAGGTGGAGGAGTACAGCCACTACGGCATGGTCTGCCGGTACCAGGCGGGAGCGGCG
This sequence comes from Gordonia metallireducens, assembly GCF_021245825.1. Classification (NCBI taxonomy): domain Bacteria; kingdom Bacillati; phylum Actinomycetota; class Actinomycetes; order Mycobacteriales; family Gordoniaceae; genus Gordonia; species Gordonia metallireducens. The sequence continues at coordinate 56,255 of NZ_JAJQJP010000017.1, forward strand.
GGACTGCCGTTCTTCCCGCTGCGCTCCTACGCGGGAAGTGATCTGCCCGAACTGAATCCGCGTATCCGGCTCACCACCGATCCGTACACCGGCGACTCGGTCTACGTGGTTCCGCCGCTCAATCCCGATGTCACGATCATCCACGCGCAGCGCGCCGACCGGGCCGGGAACGTCCAGGTGTGGGGCATCACCGGCGTCCAACAGGAGGCGGTGTACGCGGCGCGGACCGCCATCGTGCTCGTCGAGGAGATCGTCGACGACGAGGTGGTCCGGTCCGACCCCAACCGCACACTGCTGCCCGCGCACGCCGTGGACGCCGTCGTGTTGTGCCCGCGCGGCGCGCACCCCTCCTATGCGCAGGGCTACTACGACCGCGACTGCGCCTTCTACCGCGACTGGACGCCCATCTCGAGAGATCCGGCCGCACTGAGGAACTGGGTCGACGAATGGATTCGCGGCACACGCGATCACGAGGAGTACCTCGCCAAGCTCGGTGACGACCACTGGGCCACCATCGAAGTCGGTTCCCGTCCGTCGGGCACCGTCGACTACGGGAGCAGACTGTGACGATCCAGAACACCACTGCTGCGACGACGACGGAGACCATCGTCTCCGTCGCGGCCCGGCAGCTCGCCGGCAAGCGCCGCGTCTTCGCCGGCGTCGGACTCCCCACGCTCGCCGTGGATCTCGCACTGCGGATGTACAACCCGTCCGTCGAACTCGTCTACGAGTCCGGCGTCTGCGGTGCACACCCGACGGCGATGGCCGAGGGCATCGCCGACTCCGTCCTCGTCTCCGGCGCCGAGTCGGTGCTGTCGATGGCGGCGCTGTTCGGGTACGTACTTCAGGGCGGCAACGTCGACGTGGGGTTCCTCGGCGCCGCCCAGATCGACCGGCACGGCAGCCTCAACACCAGCGTCATCGGTGACTGGCGGAAGCCGAAGGTTCGCCTGCCCGGCGCCGGCGGAGCGGGCGAGATCATGGCGAACGCCGACGAGGTCTTCGTCATCATGCGCCGCCACGACCACGAGTCGTTTCCCGCCGAACTGGACTTCTGCACGTCTCCCAGCCCGGTCCGCGCCCGTGCGGCCGGTCGCGGCATCCAGCCGCGCGGGCACGGCGTGAGCCACGTGTTCACGCCGCTGGGTGTCCTGTCCCGGCCGGATCGTTTCGGCGAACTCGAACTCACCAGCGTGCACGCCGGCATCTCCGTCGACGAGGCGGTCGCGGCGACGGGATGGGATCTGAAGGTCGCCGACGAGGTGTCCGTGACCCCGGAGCCGTCGACGGAGGAGGTCCGGCTGCTCCGCGAGGAGATCGACCGGGTGCGCCTCTACCTGCGCTGATCTGCTCGCCCCTGAGACGGGGGTCACACCATCGCGCACAATATGTGCGATCTCACGCTTATTGCGATTTTGCAATAGTTGCGCCGGAGTTACTATTTCCGGGTGTCTGAGGAAACCCCGTGCGCAACGAGCGCCGACAAGTCGATCGAGTCCGCTTCGGCGGCCCTCGTCGCATTCCTCGACCGGCTCATCGAGATCGGGCGCCCCGAGACCATGGAGAGTCTCGCGGCCACCGAGGTCACCTTTTCGCAGCTCCGGGTGCTGTGCGCGCTCGGCAGCCACGACGGGCCGATGCCGGTCAACGCCATCGCCGACCAGGTCCAGCTGTCCCTCGCGGCCGCGGGCCGGACGGTCGACAAACTGGTCAGCCTCGGTCTCGCCGATCGCCGTGAGGACTCGACGGACCGTCGCATCAAGCGCGTCTCGCTCACCGAGGACGGCATGCGCTACCTCGAGACGCACCTGGCACTGCAGCACGACACCGTACGACGGTTCGTGGCCGGCCTCCCCGCCGAACTCCGGGACAACCTGTGTTCGGCGCTGCAACCCATCGTCGACGACGCCGTCGACCATTTCTGCAATCTGGTCACCCGTTGACCGCGAACACCTACCGACACCTACTTCTCAGTCGCATTTCGACCGATAGGAAAAACACCGCATGACACCCTCCACCGGAGGCCATCTCCACGAAGGTCCACCCGACACCAAGCTGGACAAGAACGTTCTGCTGGTCGCCGGTGTGGTCGTGCTCGGCGCGATCATGTCGATCCTCGACGTCACCGTGGTCGGCGTCGCCCAGAACACCTTCCAGCAGGAGTTCAACACCGACGCCGCGGGTGCCGCGTGGACCGCGACCGGTTACACCCTCGCTCTCGCCGCGGTGATCCCGCTGGCCAGCTGGGCCGCATCGCGCTTCGGCACCAAGCGGGTCTACCTGACCTCGCTGGTGCTGTTCACCCTCGGTTCGATCCTCTGCGCCTTCGCCCCGAACATCGGCATGCTGGTCGCATTCCGCGTGGTCCAGGGCCTCGGCGGTGGTCTGCTGATGCCCATCGGCATGATGATGCTGACCAAGGCGGCCGGTCCCGAACGCGTCGGCTCGGTCATGGCCGTCCTCGGTATCCCGATGCTCCTCGGCCCGATCTCGGGTCCGATCCTCGGCGGCGTGCTCATCGAGCAGCTCAGCTGGCACTGGATCTTCCTGATCAACGTCCCGATCGGCATCATCGCCTTCATCTACGCGTGGATCGTCCTGCGTGACGACGCCGAGACCAAGAAGTCGTCCATCGACGTCATCGGCCTCCTGCTGCTGTCGCCGGGTCTCGCGCTGTTCCTGTTCGGTATCTCCTCGAGCGCCGAACACCGCACCTTCGTCACCGGTTCGGTGCTGATCCCGACGATCATCGGTGCGCTTCTCATCGCCGCGTTCATCTTCCATGCGCTGCGAGCGAAGAAGCCGCTGCTCGACCTGCGTCTGTTCAAGAACAAGACGCTGAGCGTCGCGGTGGCCACGATGGTGCTGTTCATGATCGCGTTCTTCGGTGCCGCGCTGCTGTTCCCGCAGTACTTCATCGGCGTCCGCGGTGAGTCCACGCTGACCGCCGGTCTGCTGCTCGCTCCGCAGGGCCTGGGCGCGATGCTGACCATGCCGATCGCCGGCAAGCTCACCGACAAGATGGGGCCCGGAAAGTTCGTGCTCGGCGGCATCGTGCTGATCCTGATCGGCCTGTCGACGTTCACGATGCTCGGTGCGGACACCTCGTACTGGCTGATCTGCGGCTCGCTGTTCGTCCAGGGCCTCGGTATGGGCATGACGATGATGCCGATCATGTCCGCTGCCCTCGCCACCTTGAGCAACCCCCAGGTGCCGGACGGTTCGACGCTGATGAACGCCATCCAGCAGGCGGCGACCTCGATCGGCACCGCGGTCATCTCGGTGATCCTGGCCAGCAGCCTGGCGAGCAAGCCGGAGGCCGGTCTCGCGATCATGGCGAACACCTCCGACAAGCCGCTGCCCCCGGGTGTCCCGGACCCGTTGCCGGAATCGTTCTTCGAGACCGCCGCCGACGTGTTCTCCAACACCTTCGTGGTCTCGGTCGTGCTGATCTGCCTCACCGTGATCCCGGCGTTCTTCCTGCCGCGCAAGAAGATCGCCTCGCCTCTCGTCGAAGAGGACATGGATCGCGGCCCGATCATGATGCACTGATCGACCCGGCTCGAAAACAAAGAGCCCCACCGCCCGCGAGGGTGGTGGGGCTCTTCGGTTTCGAGGTCAGCTCTCCAACGCGCCGGACTGTTGCAGAATCCAGGCGATCTCAAAAGCGACTTCCTCCCACTGCTTGTAGCGTCCGCTGACGCCGCCGTGGCCGGCCGTCATCTCCGTCTTCAGCAGGATCGGGTTGCCCGAGGTCGACTTCTCCTGGAGCCGCGCGACCCATTTCGCCGCCTCGGTGTACAGCACCCGGGTGTCGTTGAGCGAGGTCAACGCGAGGATCGGCGGATACGGCTTCGCGTCGACGTTCTCGTACGGCGTGTAGGTCTTCATGTACTCGTAGACCTTCGGGTCGTGCAGCGGGTCGCCCCACTCGTCCCACTCGATGACCGTCAGCGGCAGCGACGGGTCGAGGATCGAGTTCAGTGCGTCGACGAACGGCACCGACGCCAGGATGCCGTTGAACAGTTCCGGCGCGAGGTTGGCCACCGCACCCATCAGGAGTCCGCCGGCCGAGCCGCCCTCGGCGACCATCTGCTGCGGCGTCGTCCATCCCGTCTCGACGAGATGGCGTCCGGCCGCGACGAAGTCGGTGAAGGTGTTCTTCTTGCTGAGTTCCTTGCCGTTCTCGTACCAGTAGCGGCCCATCTCGCCACCGCCGCGGATGTGGGCGAGGACGAAGACCATGCCGCGATCGAGCATGGACAGCCGGGACACCGAGAAGTAGGGGTCGATGCTGGCCTCGTACGAGCCGTACCCGTACAGCAGCAGCGGGGCCGGCCTCGCGGCGTCGGTCTCCTTGCGGCGCACCACCGACAGCGGGATCCGGGTGCCGTCGTCGGCCACCGCCCATTCACGGGACTGGACGTAGTCGGCGGGGTCGTAGCCGCCGAGCACCGGCTGCCGCTTCAGCAGGGTGCGTTCGCCGGTGGCGACGTCGAGTTCGAACAACTCCGCGGGTTCGATGAAGCTGCCGTAACCGATGCGCAGCTTCGGCGACCACCATTCGGGGTTGCCGCCGAGTCCGGCCGCACTCAGTTCCTGATCGAATTCGACCTCGTGGAAGTCTGATTCGGCCGGGATTCCGTCGATCCGGCGGAGATCTGCGATGGCCAGCCGCGGCAACGCCTCTCGCCGGTAAGACAGCACCAGGTAGTCGGCGAATGCGTCGAGATCCTCGATGCGGCGGGCCGGATCGTGCGCGATCAGCGGACGTCGGTCCGACGGGTTGTCCACCGGCGCGATGTCGATGGCGAAGTTCTCCGCCTTCTCGCCGTCGACGACCTCGTTGTGCACGATGACGAAGTGGTCGTCCCCGCCGATGACGGCATGCTCGACGCTGTACTCGACGCCGTCGACGCGCGGTACGACGCTGCGGAACTCACCGGTCGGGTTGTCGGCCTCGAGAACGTAGCTCTCCGAGGTGATCTTGGAGCCGACACCGATGACGAGGTACTTGTCGCTGCGGGTGGTGCCCATGCCGACCCAGAACCGCTCGTCGGGTTCGTGGAAGACCTTGACGTCCTCGGTGCCCGCACCGATGTCGTGACGCCACACCGTGTCCGGACGCCACGCGGCGTCGACCGTCGAATAGAAGACGTGGCGGGCGTTGGCCGACCACACCGCACTGCCCGAGGTGTCGGTGACGACGTCGTCGAGGACCTCACCGGTACGAAGGTCCTTGATGCGCAGCGTGTATCGCTCGTCGCCGACGACGTCGGTGCTGTAGGCCAGCCAGTTGCCGTCGTCGCTGACGGTCAGCGCGCCGAGACTGAAGAAGTCGTGTCCCTCGGCCTCGACGTTGCTGTCGAGCAGGACCTCCTCGCCGGGCAACTCGACACCGTCGTCGACCTTCGGCGCCGTCCAGTCGTCGTCGCCGGCGATCGGGCACCGGCAGGACGTCGAATACTGCTTGCCCTCTTGTGTTCTGGCGTAATACCAGAAGCGTCCGCGCCGGACCGGCACCGACATGTCGGTTTCCTTGGTGCGGCGCTTGATCTCGTCGAAGATCTGCTTGCGCAGATCCGCCAGGTGACCGGTGTGCGCCTCGGTGAACGCGTTCTGCGCCTCGAGGTAGGCGGTCACCTCCGGATCGTCCTTGTCGCGCAACCACTCGTAGTCGTCGACGAAGGTGTCGCCGTGGTGGGTGCGTTCCTTCGGGACCTTCTTGGCGACCGGCGGTGTCGCCGCGTTGCGCTCGTCGGTCACGAGGACACCTCCGCGGTGGGCCAGTCGGCGAAGGACTTGCGCGAGATCCATTCGTAGGCATCGATGTAGCGCTGACGAGTCTTCTCGACGACGTCGTCGGGCAGTGACGGCGGGGCGACATCGGAGGCCCGGTCCCAGCCGGATTCGGCGCTGGTGAGCCAGTTCCGGACGATCTGCTTGTCGAAGCTCGGCTGGACCTTGCCCGGTTCGTAGGTCGCGGCCTCCCAGTACCGGGACGAGTCGGGGGTCAGGACCTCGTCGGCGAGCACCAGCTCACCGTCGGGGCCGCGACCGAACTCGAACTTGGTGTCCGCCAGAATGATTCCACGGTCGGCAGCAACCGCTGCACCGCGTCCGTAGATGTCGAGGGTCGCCGACCGCAGCGCCTCGGCCAGCTCCGCGCCTTCCTGCTCGACGACGCGCTCGAAGCTGATGTTCTCGTCGTGCTCACCCTGCTCGGCCTTCGTGGCCGGGGTGAAGATCGGCTCCGGCAGCTTGGACGCCTCGGACAGGCCGGCGGGCAGTTCGACACCGCACACCGCACCGGTCGCCTGGTAGTCGAGCAGACCCGAACCGGTCAGGTACCCGCGCGCGACACATTCGACCTGCACCATCGGCAGGCGCTTGACCACCATCGACCGACCGACGACCTCACCCGGGATGCGCTCGTCGGTCGGACCGCCGGCGAGATGGTTGGGGACGCCGAGCTCGTCGAACCAGAAGAAACTCATCGCCGTCAGGATGCGTCCCTTGTCGGGGATCGCGGGACTCAGGATGTGATCGTAGGCCGAGATCCGGTCGGAGGCCACCAACAGCAGGGTGTCGGCGTCGATCTCGTAGATCTCACGGACCTTTCCCGACGCCAGATGCCGGTAGGACTGCAGTTCAGGACGCATGGACTCGACCCTAGAGGTTCGGCGTGCGACACGGGACGGCAGGCTCTGACATTCTTTACCGATGACCGCACCCCACATCACCATCACCTACTGCACCCAGTGCAACTGGCTGCTGCGGGCGTCGTGGATGGCGTCGGAGCTGCTGAACACCTTCGGCACCGAGATCGGTTCGGTGACGCTCGTCCCCGGGACCGGTGGCGTGTTCCACATCGACGTCGACGGCACGCAGATCTGGGAACGCAAACGCGACGGCGGGTTCCCCGGGGCACCCGAACTCAAGCGTCTCGTGCGCGACGTCGCGTTGCCCGACTGGAAGCTCGGACACGCCGACGCCTCCGCTCCGGAGTGACCTCGATACGCGCGGTCCTCGCTGCGCTCGGTCCTCGCTACTCGGCCAGCGGACATCCGCCCGTCGATCCGCTCGGCCAGCGGACATCCGCCCGTCGATCCGCTCGGCCAGCGGACATCCGCCCGTCGATCCGCTCGGTTAACGGAAATCCGCTGGTTGAGTAGGCGAGGAGCTTGCGACGAGCCGTATCGAAACCAGCCCTAGAGGATCGGGGCGGGTGTGTAGGCCGCGGCCTCCGGGTACTGGCCGATGATCTTCTCCGCGGCGGCGATGACATCGGCCACCTGCTGTTCGGCGGCACCGACGAAGACCGACTTGTCGGCGAGCAGCCCCTCGAGCTGGGCCCGGTCGAGCGGGATGCGGTCGTCGGCGGCGAGACGGTCGAGCAGGTCCGGCTCGCGACCCTCCTCACGCATCGCCAGGGCCACCGCGACGGCGTTCTCCTTGATCGCCTCGTGCGCGGTCTCGCGACCGACACCCGCACGCACCGACGCCATCAGCACCTTGGTGGTCGCGAGGAACGGCAGGTAGCGGTCGAGCTCGTTGGCGATGACCGCGGGGTACGCGCCGAACTCGGCGAGAACGGTCAGGAAGGTCTCCATCAGACCGTCGATGGCGAAGAAGGCATCGGGCAATGCGACGCGGCGGACCACCGAGCAGAAGACGTCGCCCTCGTTCCACTGGGCGCCGGCGAGTTCGGCGGCCATCGAGCCGTAGCCCCGCAGGACCACGGCGAGACCGTTGACGCGCTCGCAGCTTCGGGTATTCATCTTGTGCGGCATCGCCGAGCTGCCGACCTGGCCGGGCTGGAAGCCCTCGGTCACCAGCTCGTGGCCGGCCATCAACCGGATGGTGTGGGCCAGCGACGACGGCGCGGCGGCGACCTGCACCAGCGCGGACACGACGTCGTGGTCCAGCGACCGCGGGTAGATCTGGCCAACGGAGGTGAACGACCGCGCGAAACCGAGGTGGTCGGCGACGCGCGCCTCGAGGTCGGCGAGCTTGGTGGCGTCGCCGCCGAGGAGGTCGAGCATGTCCTGCGAGGTGCCCATCGGGCCCTTGATGCCGCGCAGCGGGTAGCGGTCGATCAGCTCACGAAGCCGGGTGAGCGCGATCATGAGTTCGTCGGCGGCCGAGGCGAAACGCTTGCCGAGCGTCGTGGCCTGCGCGGCGACGTTGTGGCTGCGGCCGGCCATGACGACCGAGGAGTACTGGGCGGCACGTTCGACGATGCGGGCCAGGACGGCGACACCGTGGGCGTGCACATGCTCGAGAGAACGGAGGATCTGCAGCTGCTCGACGTTCTCGGTGAGATCACGGCTGGTCATGCCCTTGTGGATCTGCTCGTGACCGGCGAGGGCGTTGAACTCCTCGATGCGGGCCTTGACGTCGTGGCGGGTGACGCGCTCACGGTCGGCGATCGAGGCGAGGTCGACCTGGTCGACGACGCGCTCGTAGTCGGCGATGGCCTCGGCCGGGACGTCGATCCCGAGGTCGGCCTGTGCCTTCAGCACCGCGATCCACAGTCGCCGTTCGAGGGCGATCTTGGTGGTGGCCGACCACAGCTCGGCGAGGTCGGTGGAGGCATAGCGGCTGGCCAGGACGTTGGCAATGGCGGGCTTCGACACCCGCTCAGTGTAGGTCGATCGCGAGCGGATCCCGAATTCCTCTGGTGCCGGCCCTCGCGCCGCTCAGAACGCGAAGCAGGTCCCGTTGGACCCGTAGCCCTGGCGCACCTTGACGAGGGTGGGCTGCGAGGCCTTGCCGTTCTGGACGGCGTAGAGGTACTTGTCGCCGATGCGACGGGGTACCCAGGTGACCGAGGCGAGTGCACCCGAGGGGAGATCGCGGCCGATGAAACGAGCCGGCAGACCCGGCTTGACCTCCCAGAACTCGACCCAGCCGGACGAGTTGACCGGGACGGTCACGGGGTAGGTACACCCGGTTCCGTAGACCACCGACGACAACGGGACACCGGCGTCCACGCGACCGGCCGGAGCGGCCTGCGCACCGGGGGCGACGAACATCGTGACCCCGAAGACCATGGACAGGAACGCGGCGGCGACACCCATGCGGGTACGGCGCCTGCTCATCGAATCCCCCGACATCCGATCCCTTCTCTCTCTTCCGCTGCGATCACGCCCGCGGTGCCAGGACGTCGATCACCTCGAGCAGGGCGTCGCGCACCGCGTCGATGGGCCGGACGCCGTTCTGTCCGAGGGCGCCGACGATGGCGCCGTCCTCGATCCCGATCAATTGGGCGATGTGGGCGGGGTCGGCGACCCGGCCGGATTTGGTGAGGACATCGAGATGGCACATGGACAGCGCCTGCCACCGGTCGCTGACCACCTCGCGCAGCATCGGGTACCGCGCCGACAACGCGATCATCTCGTAGCGGGCCGACAGCTGCTGGATCGTCGTGTCCTCCCCGACGATCACCTCGGCGAGGGCGGTCGACGTCGCGGTCTTCCCGCGGCGTCGACGCGGAAGTGCGTTGCAGCGCTCGGTGACTGCCTCCGCATCGTGGCTGCAGAGACTGGCCGCCGCCTCGGCCATCAGGTCGTCGAGAGAGGCGAAGTAATACGTCGTCGACGCCAGCGGCAGCTGGGCACGTTCGGCCACTGCACGATGACGGACGGCGTCGAAGCCGCCTTCGAGCAGCAGCTCGCCGGCGGCCTCGATCAAGCGAGACCGCCGTCGCGCACCCTTGGGTGTCGCCGCCGACGTCATCATGTGGTTCATGCTGCCAAAGCCGTCCGTACCGCCGTATTGCTTTTGACCAAAGCGGTACAAGCACAGTCGATTTCCCGTATAAGAGGAGGACAACGGCGGTGAACGCCCGGTTCACGTCGACGGCGGTCGATCATCGGACGGCAGAATCTTCTCCGCTCAGGCCCATGACCGTGATCGCACGCAGTTCGACGGCCTCCACGCTGTCGCCGATTACGCGGCGCTCTACACCGCATTGAGACAGTCCGCGTTCGCCGACTTCCTGCGTGAGAGGCTGGGCGCCCGTCTCAGCATCGACGACCTCACCTCCCCGCGAGTGTCACTGCCGCCCAAGCCGTCCACGGCGACCGACCGCGAGTGATTCGACTCCTGCATCACGAGACCGGACCTGATACCCCTAGGGGTATAGTCGAACCGGTCGGGTGAATCCTCGCGTTCGACCACAAGGAGGTCGTCATGGTCGGTGACGAAGAATCGATCGGCGTCGTACTCAACCGGCTGCGCCGCGCCCACGGGCAGCTCGCCGGCGTGATCTCGATGATCGAACAGGGACGTGACTGCAAGGACGTCGTGACCCAACTCGCCGCGGTGTCGAGTGCACTGGACCGTGCCGGCTTCAAGATCGTCGCGACCGGCCTCCGCGAATGCATGACCGGCGAACAGTCGAAGGACTCGGAGCCGATGACGATCGACCAACTGGAAAAGCTGTTCCTGGCGCTCGCCTGACGCAGCGGGAGCACCCACGAGAGGAATGATCATGAAACTCGGTTACCGGACGACCCTGCAGACCGACTTCGACGACGCGGTCGCGCGGACGCGGGAAGCCCTCGGCGATGTCGGCTTCGGCGTGCTCACCGAGATCGACGTGAAGGCGACGCTCAAGAAGAAGCTCGACGAGGACATGGAGAACTACCTCATCCTCGGCGCCTGCAATCCGCAGTTCGCCCATCGCGCACTCGGGATCGAGCGGCAGATCGGTCTGCTGCTCCCCTGCAACGTCGTGGTGCGCGACGACACCGACAACCCGGGGACCGTCATCGTCGAGGCGATGAACCCCGACATCATGGTCGCGGTGACCGACGCCCCCGGCCTCCCCGAAGTGGCATCCGGCGCGGCCGAACTTCTGCAGAAGGCCATCGCGGCGCTCGACTGAGCGTCAAGTCAGAGACAGATTTCTCACAGCGTCGGCGCGTCGGCCGATTCGACGTTGCACCGGGCCCGGGTTCCCCGATTACCCTGTTGCTTCGATGACCAGCCTGCGATCCCGATTCTCCGACGCCGCCGACCGCGACCTCCCGCGCGTGGGCCGTCGTGCCGTGCTCGCCGCCGGCGTCGGGGCCGCCGCCCTCGGACTGGCCGCATGCTCGGACAAGGCGCCGTCGGCATCGGTGCAGCCGCGCAACCTCGAAGGCCGCGCAGCCGACGACGAACTGCCGGTCGAGACCTCACCGCCGCCGGTCACCAGCGGTCCCCCGCTGATCACCGGCAGCTTCAAGTCCGCCCGCATGGGCGGTCGCGACACCCGCTGGGCGGTCGCCCGACCCAACGGTGTGACGGGCAAGCTGCCCGTCGTCGTCGTGCTGCACGCGCTGAACACGAACGAGAAGACCATCTTCGGGTCGAAGCTCGAGATGCAGACCGTGATGCAGCAATACGTGGACAACGGCAACACCCCGTTCGCGCTGGCCGCGGCCGACGTGGGTCGCAACTACTACCACCGGCGGGCCGACGGCACCGACGGTGGCGCGATGATCCTCGACGAGTTCCTGCCGATGCTCGCGAACAACCCGCAGCTCAACCTGTCCACCGATCGCATCGGCCTCTTCGGCTGGTCGATGGGCGGATACGGCGCGTTGCGTCTGGCATCGATGCTCGGTGCGCCGCGGGTCGCCGCCGTGGCGGTCAGCTCGCCGGCGATGTGGGCCGACCCGCGCAACTTCCCGCCGCGCGCCTTCGACGGCCTCGCCGACTACCAGGCCAACTCGCTGTTCGGCGCGCAGCCGAGTTTCGCGAAGATCCCGCTGCTGATCAACATCGGTTCGAGCGATCAGTTCTACACCTACACCCGCCAGTGGGCCGCGGGTCTTCACCCGCCGGCCGCCTTCGGCACCGCCGCCGGCGGTCACACCAACCGGTACTGGCGCAGCGTGCTCCCCGAGCAGATCGAGTTCCTCGGCCGCAACCTCGCGGACTGAACCCGGTTCCGCGAGTTTCGCTCACTCATTCCGTTCCCGCTCACGCAAATCCGGTGAGCGGGAACGGAGAATGTGAGCGATGGTTCGCTAGATGCTGATCTTGCCCTCGAGGGCGTTGCGTCCGATGTCGGTGCGGAAGTGCGAACCCGGCAGCTTGATCTTCTCGATCCGGGCGTAGGCCTGGGCGCGGGCCTCGGCGAGGTCGGCGCCGGTGCCCACGACCGCGAGCACGCGACCTCCGGCGGAGACGATCGCACCGTCGGCGTTCTTGGACGTACCCGCGTGCAGCACACCCTCGGCGTCGGCGCCGGTGATGATGTCACCGGTGCGCGGCTTGCCGGGGTAGTTCTCGGCGGCGACGACCACGGTGACCGCGGCGCCGTCGTGCCATTCGAGCGCCGGCAGGTCGGCGAGCGTCCCGGTGGCGGTCGCGTTGAGCGCCGCGCCGAGCGGCGACTTCAGCAGCGCGAGGACCGCCTGGGTCTCGGGATCGCCGAAGCGGCAGTTGAATTCGACGACCGCGGGGCCGTCCGCGCCGATCGCGAGACCGGCGTAAAGGAGACCCGAGAACGGAATTCCGCGCTTGACCATCTCGGCCGCAACGGGTTTCACGACCTCGTCGACGATGCGCCCGGTCATCTCGGCGGGCAGCCACGGCAGCGGCGTGTAGGCGCCCATGCCGCCGGTGTTGGGTCCGGCGTCGTTGTCGCCGACACGCTTGTGGTCCTGCGCGGGCAGCAGCGGCACCACGGTCTCGCCGTCGACGAGGCAGAACAGCGAGACCTCGGGTCCGTCGAGGAAGCTCTCCAGCAGGACGGGGTGTCCGCTCTCCAGGCATTCGGCGGCGTGGTCGCGGGCGACGTCGCGATCGGGGGTGACGACGACGCCCTTGCCCGCGGCGAGACCGTCGTCCTTGACGACCCAGGTGGGTCCGAAGCGGTCGAGGGCGGCGTCGAGATGGGCCGGGTTGTCGACGATCTCCGCATGCGCGGTCTTCACGCCGGCAGCTGCCATCACGTCCTTGGCGAAGGCCTTGGAACCCTCGATCTGCGCGGCCTGGGCGCTGGGACCGAAGGTCGCGATGCCGGCCTCGCGCAGGGCGTCGGCGACACCGAGGACCAGGGGGACCTCGGGCCCGATGACCACGAGGTCGGCTTCCAGCTTCTCCGCCAGCGCGACAACTGCCTCGCCCGAGACCACGTCGACGGCGTGATTGGTGGCGATCGCCGAGGTTCCGGCGTTGCCGGGAGCGACATGCAGGTCGGTGACCGACGGATCGTTCTTGAGGCCGATGAGAAGGGCATGTTCGCGGCCGCCCGAGCCGATCACGAGTACTCGCACGACCATGACTCTAAACCGTCGGACGTGGCGGGTCAGGTGTCGGGCATCGCCACTACATTGGGGCCCATGACCGCCACCCTCTCCCCTGACCAGCTGACCGCCGCCAACCGCGTCATCACCAGCCTGGCCGGTGAGGGCGCCACGCTGCGCGAGGACCAGCTCCGGGCTGTGACAGCACTGGCCGGGGGCGAACCCGGCACACCCGGCGCACGGGTCCTCGTGGTCCAGGCGACCGGCTGGGGAAAGTCCGCGGTCTACTGGTCGGCCACCGCGATCATCCGTGCCGGCGGCGGCGGACCGACGCTGATCGTCTCCCCGCTGCTGTCACTCATGCGCGACCAGGTGGCCGCCGCGGCTCGCGGCGGCCTGTCCGCGGCGACGCTGAACTCGTCGAACGTCGACGAGTGGTCGGCCATCGAGGCGCAGCTGCGGGCTGGCGACCTCGACGTCCTGCTCGTCTCACCGGAACGTCTGGCGAATCCCGGCTTCGGACGCCGTGTGCTCGACGCACTGGCCGGCAACCTCGGGCTCCTGGTGATCGACGAGGCACATGCCGTTTCGGACTGGGGCCACGATTTCCGGCCCGACTACCGCCGCGTGGCCGACGTGCTCCGCTCGGTCAACCCGACCACGCCGGTCCTGGCGACCACCGCGACCGCCAACGCACGTGTCACCGAGGACGTCGCCGCGCAGCTCGATTCCGGTTCCGACGCACCGACTCTCGTCCTCCGCGGTCCGCTCGCCCGGAAGTCGTTGCATCTCAACGTCCTCGACGGACTCTCCCCCGTGCAGCGCTACGGCTGGGTGGCACAGGCCCTCCCCCACCTCCCGGGTTCGGGCATCGTCTACGTCCTCACCGTCGCCGATGCCGACCGGCTCGTCGAGGCCATCCGCGCTGTGCACGGTGATTCGGTCGAGGTCGCCGCCTATACCGGACAACTCGACGCCGATCGTCGGCACGAACTCGAAGATGCGTTGCTGCACAACAAGGTCAAGGCACTCGTCGCGACGTCGGCGCTGGGGATGGGCTACGACAAGCCGGACCTCGGCTTCGTCGTGCACGTCGGATCACCGCCGTCGCCGGTGTCCTACTACCAGCAGGTGGGTCGTGCCGGGCGCGCGCTAGACGACGCCGTGGTGATGCTGCTGGCGTCGCAGACCGACGACCGGATCTGGGATCACTTCGCCACCGCGACGATCCCCGACCCCGACAAGATGCGTGACCTGCTGGCCGCGTTGGAGGCTGCCGACGAACCGCAGTCGCCCATCCAGCTCGAGGCCGCCACCCGCTTCCGTCGCACGCGAATCGAGTTGATGCTCAAGCAACTCGCCGTCGACGGCATCACCGACCGCACCCCCGACGGTTGGGTCGCCACCGGCAAACCGTGGACCTACGACGCCGCACACTACGACGGGGTACTCGCCGTCCGTCGCCGTGAGGCCGACATCATGCGCTCCTACATCGCCGGCCGCACCTGCCTGATGCGTCTGCTGACCGAATCGCTCGACGACCCGCAGGCCGCCGACTGCGGTCGCTGCTCGGCCTGCCGCGGCAGACTGAGCGAGGGACTCCCCGACACCGTCGACGCCGAGGTGGTCCGCACCGTCACGTCGACGCTGCGCCGCAAGGCGTCGACCCTCGACCCGCGGAAGATGTGGCCGGGCGGCGAATTCGGCCGTCGCGGAAGGATCCCCGCCGACCTGCTCGCCCAGCCCGGACGCGTCCTCGCTCATGCCGACGCCCCCGAGTGGGTCGAGGTGCTGGCCGCCGCCCGCAACGGCGACGAGCGCGCCCTCGCCGAACTGGGCGACGCCGCCGTCGCCACGCTCTCGGCCTGGGTCCGCGATACCGGTGTCCGCGCAGACGTCATCGTGTCGCTTCGTCTGACCGGTACAAACCTGGCCGAGGCGCTCGCCGAGCACCTGCGCACGGTCGGGAAGCGCGGCGGCGGAACGTTCCCGGTCCGCATGGGCGATCCGCCGACCGACGCGACCGGCGCGGTCGAGGCCGCCTACTGGCGCGACCACCTGGGAGATCCGCCCGAGGTAACGGGCCAGAACGTGATGCTCGTCGTCGACGCCAACAGCTCCGGCTGGCCGATCACCCTGGCCGCCGCTGCGTTGCGGGAGGCCGGGGCGGGTGCGGTCCTGCCGCTGCTGATCCACCGGACCGTCTGACCCTTCGAGACGCTCGCAAGCTCGCTCCTCAGGGAGCACGAGAGGGGTCAGTCGGCGACGTACTCGCCGTACCCGAGCGAGCGCAGGCTCGCGCGGATCTTCTCGGCCGCGGCGTCGAGCTCCTCGGGGCTGGCGTTCTTGTCGGCGTTGGCGAGGTCGAAGGTCTCCAAGGAGAGCCCCTGGAAGACGTGGATGTGCACGTGGGGAACCTCGAGGCCGGCGATGAGCAGACCGATGCGCGGAGCGTCGAAGGCATCCTTGACGGCCTGGCCGACCTTCTGCGCGACACCGCTGAGGTGAGCGAACAGCGAGCTGTCGATCTGCTCCCAGTGGTCGACCTCGTTGCGCGGCACCACCAGAACGTGGCCGGGGGTGACCGGCTCGATGGTCAGGAACGCGACGGCTTCGCCGTCCTTCCAGACGAATCGACCCGGGATGTCGCCGTTGATGATCATGCTGAAGACCGATGCCATGGGCCGAGTCTAGATGTTGTGGGGTTCGGCACCACCGGACGCGACGTGTTCTCCACGGCGCTGTCGGGGGTCCATGACATTCTTTTCGGTGTGAGTGGGCCAGAATCCTCCCGATCGGGACGCAGCACCGGCAGAGCCGTCGGCTCCAGTGACGTCCTGGCCCGCGCACAGCGGTTCCCGCGGCTTCGGTACATGGGGTCGAAGTACCGGCTGCTCCCCCATCTCGAACGCACCTTCGCCGAGATCGGCGGGTCGACGGCGGTCGACGCCTTCTCCGGGTCGGGCGTGGTCTCGTACCTGCTGAAGGCGCAGGGTTTCGAGGTCCTCAGTAATGACTTCCTCCACTTCCCGCACGTCATCACACGCGCCTCGGTGGCGAATTCGAGCGTCCGCCTCGAACAGGAACTCGTCGAACAGATCTGCGGGCCGGCCGCCGACGACCGCGACTACATCTCCAGCACCTTCGACGGCCTGTATTTCACCGCGGAGGACCGCGCGTTCCTCGACTCGGCGTGGTCCCACATCGACGCACTGCGCGGATACCGTCGCGACCTGGCCATCTCCGCGCTCGTTCTCTCCGCTGCCCGCAAGCAGCCGCGCGGGGTGTTCACCTTCACCGACTCCACCCGCTATGCCGACGGGCGCCGCGACCTCACGATGTCCCTGCGCGACCACTTCCGGCTGCGCGCGGCGGCCGACTACAACGGCACTGTGTTCAGCAACGGCTGCAGCAACCGAAGCGTCCAGGGCGACATCTTCGACCTCGACCTGCCGTGGTCGGCGCCGCCGGACCTCGTCTACCTCGACCCTCCGTACGCGCCGCCCACCGACGACAACGACTACATCAAGCGCTATCACTTCCTCGAAGGTCTCTCCGCGTACTGGCGCGGCATGACCATCATGGAGAACACCAAAACCAAGAAGCTGCCCAAGCGTTTCACGCCGTTCGCCTACAAACGGACCATCGAGGACGCACTGCTGCGGACGTTCGAACATTTCGAGGACGCAGGCGCGATCGTGTTGTCGTATTCGTCGAATGCGTTGCCGGGCAAGGACCGCATCGTCGACCTGCTCGGCAAGGTCAAGCCCTCGGTCGAGGTGATCGCCATCGACCACAAGTACAGCTTCGGCACGCACGCTGCCGCCACCCGTCGTGACGTCAGCGAGTTCCTGTTCATCGGACGGGACTGACGCCGAGCGCATGAGTGACGCAGTTGATTTCGAGGACTACCTGAAGTCCTTGGGACGCTTGACCTCCCACGTCGACCCCACCGCCTCCACACCGGAGGCCGAGCGGATCGTCGAGGCCACCGGGAGTCTCGGTGGGCTCCTCGACACCGACATCACCGGACTCGCCGCCTGGGTGCGCGACAACCCCAACGACGTGCCGGTGCTCGGGCTCGCGGTCGGGTTGTCGCAGGAGAAACTCAAGAACGCACTGCGCGACCGGTTCGACACCAGCGGCTGGCACGGACTTGCGCGCACCCAGCCCGTCGACCTGGTGACCTGGCTCGACACGGAGTTCGACCTCGTCCGGATGTTGCGGGCCCAGATGGAACGCACCTACACCTTCGCCGACATCCTCGTGGCGCGCGCCGGCACCCGCGCCACCGCGACCCGGGCCGGTGCGTCCGGCCGTCGCATCGAGGACGAGATCGAGGACATCGCACGCGATCTCGGATTGGACTACACGACGCGATCGCGGTTCGTCGGCCGCAACGGCCGTACCGCCCCCGCCGACCTCATCGTGGGCGATCCCAACTCCGCCGACATCGTGGTGGCCGCGAAGGGTTTCGACTCGACCGGCTCGAAACTCACCGACGCGGTGCGCGAGATCGAGGAGATGGCCGAGGTCCGTCTCCCCACCCAGCTCGTGCTCGCGGTGATCGACGGAATCGGCTGGAAGTCACGGCAATCCGACCTCCGACGCATCCACCAGCTCTGGGCCACCCGCCAGATCGACGGCATGTACACCCTCGTCACGCTCGACCAATTCCGCACCGACGTGGCCGAGTTCGCGAGGTTACGGCGGCTGATCTGACCCTTCGATACGCCCCTCCGCAAGCTCCGGGGCTACTCAGGGAGCAGGAACTGACGGCCTTCGCAAGCTCCGGGGCTACTCAGGGAGCAGGAACTGACGGCCTCCGCAAGCTCCGGGGCTACTCAGGGAGCAGGAACTGACGGCCTCCGCAAGCTCCGGGGCTACTCAGGGAGCAGGAACTGACGGCCTCCGCAAGCTCCGGGGCTACTCAGGGAGCAGGAACTGACGGCCTCCGCAAGCTCCGGGGCTACTCAGGGAGCGGTGGACAGCGGGAGTCGCACCCAGAAGGTCGCGCCCTCACCGGGTGTCGACTCGACGCCGACCCGGCCGCCGTGCGCTTCGACGAGCGCGGCGACGATGGAGAGCCCCAAGCCGTTTCCGCCGCCCGAACCCCGGTGGCGTGACTGGTCGCCGCGGTAGAACCGCTCGAAGACGTGTTCCGCGTCCTCCGGGGTCAATCCCTGACCGGTGTCGGCAACCGTCAGCACCGCCTCCGACGTGCCGTCGACGCCGGTCTCGACCGAGACCCCGACCGTGATCGACGCGTCGGCCGGCGTGTGGTTGATCGCGTTGCCGATCAGGTTGCGCAGCACCTGCAGGAGTCGCGGCCCGTCCCCCGAGACCAGCGGGGGCCGGTCGCCGGTCGTCACCTCGAGCTCGATATCGCGCTCTGGGGCAACGACGCGCGCCGACTGGACGGCGTCGGTAGCCAGGCTCAGCAGGTCGACGGGCGCCGTGGCGATGGGGCGTTGGACGTCGAGGCGCGCCAACATCAGCAGGTCCTCGACGAGCACGTTCATACGGGCGGCCTCGTCGTTGATCCGGCGCATCGCGTCGGTGACGTCGGGAACGCCGCCCTGCGAATAGAGTTCGGCGAAGCCCTTGATCGATGTCAGGGGTGTTCGCAGTTCGTGACTGGCGTCGGCGACGAAGCGCCGCATCTCCTCCTCGGAGGCGCGGGCCTGCCGCTCGGACGCCGCTGTGGTCGCGAAGGCCTGCTGGATCTGTCCGAGCATCGTGTTCAGCGAATCCGACAGACTGCCGACCTCGGTGTCGGGTGCGGCCAGCGGAACCCGTCGTGTGAGGTCGCCCGCCGCGATCGCGTGCGCCGTCTCCTCGACCCGGCGCAGAGGGCGGAGACTGGTTCGCACCAGCAGGTAACTGAGCACTCCGATGAGCACGACGACGACGGCACCGATGGCGAACTGCAGCCAGACCAACCGGCTGATGGTGGCATCGATGTCGGACATCGGGGTGGCGACGATCGATGTGCCGAACTGGTTGCTGCGCTTGATCACCCGCCATTTCGGGCCATGCGGCTCCACCGATCCGACGGTGACCGGAACGACGTTGTCGGCGGTGAGGCCGTCGACGTCCGGGGCGTGGTCGAACTGGTTGTAGACGTTGACCGTCGAGATACCGGCCGGGCCGTGGAGAATCGACTCCACGTAATAGGGCGACGGCGGACGGCGCGGCCCCGGCGGGCCGGAGCGCGGTTCGTCGGCCGGCGATCGCGGATCGGCCCACGTGCGGGTGGCATTGACCAGCCCGTCGTCGGCGCGCGAGATGAGGTCCTGCCGCATCGACGACGTGACCGCCACCCCGGAGGCCAGCAACCCGACGACCACGAGCGCGAGCGTGAGCGCAACCAGGGAAAACCGGAGTGGTACACCGCGCCTGCGGGCCTCGGGGGTGGCCATCAGTCGCGCGGCTCGCGCATCACATAGCCCACACCGCGCAGGGTGTGGATGAGACGCTTGTCGCCGTTGTCGAGTTTGCGACGCAGGTAGGAGACATAGGACTCGACGACGTTGACCTCGCCGCCGAAGTCGTAGTTCCAGACGTGGTCGAGGATGCGGGGTTTGGACAGCACCGTGCCGGCGTTGACCATGAAGTAACGCAGCAGGGTGAACTCGGTCGGCGAGAGCTGGACCGGCTTGCCGGCCTTGAAGACCTCGTGGGTCTCGTCGTCGAGTTCGATGTCGGCGAAGGTGATCCGGGACGAGGCCTGCTGCTCCTCACCGAAACCGCTGCGGCGCAGCAACACCTGCAGGCGGGCGACGACCTCTTCGAGGCTGAACGGCTTGGTGACGTAGTCGTCGCCGCCGATCGTCAGACCGTTGACCTTGTCCTCCACCGAGTCGCGCGCCGACAGGAACAGGGCGGGCGCCTCGACCCCGTCCGCGCGCAGACGACGCAACAGTCCGAAGCCGTCCATGCCCGGCATCATCACGTCGAGGATCAGGATGTCGGGTTTGCTGCTGCGGCACTTGTCGATCGCGGCCGGTCCGTCTGCGGCCGTGTCGACGTCGTACCCCTGGAACTTCAGCGACACCGACAGCAGCTGGCGGATGTTCTCCTCGTCGTCGACGACGAGAACCTTCGCGCCGCGCGCGTCGTCGTTCCTGGTCGGTCCGGTCACACTCCTACTGTGGCAGAGCCCGCTGGCACCTCACTGGTCGGATGCTGGGAGGTTGCTGTGAGCTCTGACCTGCGAAGGCGTCACCCGCGGGTCACGCACCGGTGTCGCCGTAGGCTGCGGCGATGGTCTCCGATTCACGCCACCGCGAGTACGTGGGGCTCTGGGGCCAGCCGTCGGGCGAGTCCTGCCACTCTTCCTGCCTTCCCCACGGCAGTACATCGATGAGCGAGAAGGTGTACCCGAGTTGCTCGACACCGCGGCCGGTCGTGTGCCAGGTGCGGTATACCCTGTCGCCGTCGCGGAGGAAGACGTTGACGGCAAACCCCTCCCCCGGCCCCGCGCCGACGTCGGCGGAGAAGGTCGTGCCCGCCGACGAGTACCAGTCCATGCGGTTGCCGACGCGCTTCTTGTAGGCGAGGGCCTCGTCGATGGGACCGTGGGTGATGATCACGAACCGGGCGTCGTAGTCGCCGAGGAAGTCGAGCCGGTCGAACTGCATGGTGAATCCGGTGCACCCCGAACACTGGTAGGTCTCACCGGGAAACCACATGTGGTTGTAGACGATCAGTTGGGAGTGCCCGTCGAAGACGTCGACCAGTCGGATCGGGCCGTCGGGTCCGGTCAGCGTGTAGTCGGGCATCTCGACCATCGGCAGCCGCCGCCGCTGCGCCGCGATCGCGTCGAGTTCGCGCGTGGCCGCCTTCTCGCGGACCCGCAGTTCCTCGAGGGCCTTCGCCCAGGTGTCCTGGTCGGTCACGGGTGGTAGTTGATCGCTCATCGCGGTGCCTTTCGCTCGACGCGGGGTTCTCGCAGAGGCAGACCGCGGCTCGGGGCTCGACTCATCGCTCTCGACTCATCTCTTCCGCATGTACGGCGCGGCGTAACCGATCTTCATGGAGCCGTCGCCGAGCCATGCCGCGAGCTCCTCGGCCCGCACGTCGAGTTTCCGCCGGGCGTCGGCGGGCAGGGCCTCGAGCGGGTGGATCGCGATCGAATTGTCGTCGCGGCGATACCAGCCGCCGACGATCCGGCCACCCCACCATGCGGTCTGTCCGCCGTTGCCGACGGAGTCGAAGACTTCGGGGCCGTGATCGCCAAGGTAGAAGCCGCGCTCTTTGAAGCCCATCGTCGTGGGGTCGAGTTCGGGGAGCAGCACGGCTTGCGGCTCGCAGTTCTCGTCGGTGTCCAGATCGTCGGGCAGCACATGTCCGATGCCGCCCCCGTCCAGATCGACCTCGACGGTGCCGAGATCGGCGAGGGCAGCCCGCACCGCGGTCTTGGTGGAGCCGAGCCACCACACGAGATCGGTCTCGGTTCCCGGCCCGTAGGTGCGCAGCCAGCGTTCGACGAGCGCCCGGTGGCCGTCGTGCACGTTCGGCGCGTCCGGGGTCTCGCCCAGCCACACCTTCATCGACGTCCATGCCGGACGGGACAGGTGCCAGCCGAGTCGGTTGGGTCCGCGCACGATGGCTCCGGATGCGTCGAGCATGTTGAGCACCCGCGGACCGAAATGACTCTTTCCCGCCCACGACGTGCCCTCACCGAACGTGATCGCGCCCTCGAGGATGGGCAACCGGGAGCGCAGTTCGGTCGACGTGAGCGACTCACCGCCGGCGAGTTCGGCGAGGACCGCGTCGCGCGCGGTCTCGATCCAGCCCTCCGGGTCGTCGACGTCGGGACTGCGGCGGAGATCGCGGAGCATGTTGGTGCGCTCGGAGGCGGTGATCCGGGGCCCGAGCGCACCGATCGCCTCGGCGAGGACGTCACGGGGGAAGGCGAAGAGTGTCCGGCGCATCGCGAGGTGTTTGACGAGGGTCCGGTCGTCGTAGAGCGCGGTGTCGATGTGGCTGCGGGTCAGACCGTCGACCCGCGCCCACGCGGACAGGTAGACCGTCGAGGGGGTGGTGGCGTGGAGACCGACCATCGTCGCCGCCGCCTCCACGACGGTCCCGGCCCGCGACGCGGCGTCGAGGTGCATGCGGCGCATCAGCCGGGATCGGCGCGCGGTGTCGGTGATCCGGGGGCGCACTGGCATGCCGCGATCCTAGTGAGCCGACACGACGACCCGGGAACAAGCGGCGAGCCGGGAGAAGAAGAGGGGAAGCGGGTGCCGGAGACCGGCCGACCCCCATCGACCCGGTGTCCGGCACCCGCCCGGTTGCGTGGGCCGGACGACACACAGCCCCCGACGGGCAGTGCCTGAGAACACCTCCGTGTGTCCTGCGACCAACGCATCCTTGCGCTCCCGACCCCCGTCAGGAACGCCCACCAAGGAGACCCCACCCCGCCACTGGAGTACAGCCCCGGTCCGGAACGACGAGCGAAGAACGAGGTCAGAGGGCAAACGGACTATCCGGTCCGGACACGGCCGAATCCGGTTCCGGAGGCGTTCAGGTCAGATGACCTGATGACTCGACCCCGACGTGGCCGTCGCCACCATCACCCCTCCGACGGTGGCGCGCCGGGGTCGCCTGTCGCATGATGGACCGGTCGATCAGTCGTGCGGTCAGAGCGTGGAGTCGGGTGAGTGGATTTTGGTGAAGCGCTCGCGCGCCTTTTCGTGCAAGCGGGACGCCCCACCCTCCGAGCGGCGGCGGCCCGGGCAAAGGTCTCCGCGCAGCGGATCAGCGACTGGCGAAACGGCCGGCATCTCCCCCGCGACTTCGCGACCGTCGAACCGCTCCTCGTCTGGCTGACGTCCCGCGCGGTGGCGGCAGGCGTCGCCGAGGTCCTCACGATCCCCCAGTGGAGAGAACTGTGGGACCGACACCTGAACCAGGAGGCACCGGGCACCCCGGAGCCGCCCACCCGGCACTCCCGCCCCTACGCCGGACTGGCGCCCCTCACCGCCGCCGACAGCGAGCTGTTTTTCGGACGCGACGACCTCGTCGGCACGCTCGTCGACACGATTCTCACCGCCGGCTCGCAGCCCGCGCCGCTGTCCCCGTCCTCCCGGCTGGTCGTCGTCACCGGGGTGTCGGGCTCGGGGAAGTCGTCGTTGCTGCGCGCCGGCCTGGCCCGCGACCCGCGGATCTCGACCCCGCGCCTCGCCGAGGTCACCCCGGACGGTCTGTCCATCGCCCCACCCGTCGACGGCGAGGCCGACGCAGTCGTCGTCATCGACCAGTTCGAAAACATCTTCTCGCTCCCCGACGAGCCGCGCTCGACCACGATGCGCGAGGTCGAGGAACTCGCCGTCGACACCGTCGTGGTGGTCGGCATCCGCGCAGACTTCTTCAGCCAGTGCGTGGAGTACCCCGTCCTGGCAGATGCCTGGCAGCACCGCTGCGTGATCGTCTCGGAGATGACGCGCACGCAGCTCCGCGAGGTCATCACCGCCCCGGTCCGCCTCGCCGGCGGGCGCATCGAGGCCGGCCTCGCCGACGTGATGATCACCGACCTCTACGAGGCGTCGACGGTCGGGGATCGCGCCGGGCGGCTTCCGTTGCTGGCCCACGTCCTGCAGGCCACTTGGGCACGACGCTCCGGCAACCGCATGACGCTGTCCGGGTATCGCGCGACCGGCGGCATCGCACGCGCAGTCGCGGACACCGCGGAGGCCGCCTGGGAGGCCATCGCCCCCGAACATCGCGACCTCGCCCGCGCGGTCCTGCTGTCGATGGTCCACGTCGGTCCGGCCGGGATCGCGCTGCGGGTGCCGCTGTCCACCTCGACCCTCAGCAGCCGCTTCCCGCCGGAGGTCTCGACCGTCATCGACGAGTTCGCGCAGGCCCGCCTGCTGACGGTGTCCGCGGAGTCGGTGATGCTCGTGCACGACGTGGTGCTGACCGCGTGGCCGCGTCTCGCCACCTGGATCGCCGACGACTCCGACACCCACGTCTGGTGGCAGCAACTCGACGCCGACACCCGGTCGTGGGTGGCCAATGGCCGTAGCCGCTCATTCCTCTACACCGGATCGCGACTCGACGACGCCAAGAGCCACCGCGAAGCGCTGCGCAGCAACTACGAACACCTGCTGAGCACGGAGAACGACGAGTTCCTGGACTCCGCGGTCGCGATGCAACGACGCCGCCGGCTGCTGCAGCTGGGTGCCGTCGCGGTGATCGTGATCCTCGCGATCTCGGCGTCGATCATCGCGGTTTTCGGGTTCCGGCAGGCGCACGACCTCCGGCAACAGCGCAACGCCGCGGAACGGGCGGCCCTGCTGTCCCACATCGACAGCATGGAGCACTCCAACCCGTCGCTGGCCGCTCGCCTGCTGCTCGTCGCCCATCAGCTCTACCCCGACGACCCGATGATCGTGGGTCATCTGCGCGGCGCGGCCACCAGCCCGCTCGCGACGCAGGTCACCGGCCACACCGGACCGGTCTACGACCTGGCCTTCGACCGGACGGGCCGCCATCTCGCCTCGGCGAGCGGCGACCGCACGGTCCGCATCTGGGAGAGCACCGACGCCACCCCGAGGTATCGCGAGGTGGCAATCCTGCGCGGCTTCGGCAACTACGTCACCTCCACCGCCTTTCACCCCACCCGACCATTGCTCGTCACCTCGAGCGGCGACGGCGCGGTCCGGATGTGGGACCTCTCCGATCCCGGCCGGCCGGCGCTGCGCGAGACGGCGTCGCTGCGCCGCGGCACCGTCTACATGGCCCGCTTCTCCGCGGACGGCCGGACACTCGCCGCCTCGTCGGACGACGGTTCCATCACCGTGTTCGCGGTGTCCCCGACGGGGACCCTGCGCGAGACCGCCGTGCTCCTGGGACACGACGCCGCCGCACGCACACTGTCCTTCAGCCCCGACGGACGGCTGCTCGCGAGTGGCGGGGACGACCGCGCCGTTCGTCTGTGGACCACCGGCGAGAAACCCGCACCCGTCGGCGAACCGATCTCCGGATTCCCCAGCATCACACACGCGGTCGCCTTCAGCCCGGACAGCCGTTCCCTGGCCGTCACCGGAGACAGCCCGAACGCCCAACTCTGGGACGTGACCGAACCGGAGTCCCCGCTGCCGCTCAGCACGTCGCTCCCGACCGCGACCGCGGGCTCCTGGTCCATCGCCTTCGACCCGACCGGTTCACAGATCGCCTCGGCCCGCGCCGACGGCATGGTGCGGGTGTGGAACACGACCAACCGGGCTTCGCCGACGGCCCAGTGGGCGCTGCAGACCGCGTCTGAGCAGGGTTCGGTCCGTACTTTCTCGGCCGCTTTCGACCCGACCGGTGAGCACCTGGTGTCCGGGCGTTCCGACGGGACGATCGACGTCTGGTCTCTGCCCGACCGCTCGGTCCCCGACCGCGGCGGCACGATCAGCGGGGTGGCCACCGACCCGGCGCAGCGCATCCTGGCGACCGTCGGCTCGGACACCACCCTGAACGTGTGGACCCTGGCCGACGGCGAGATGTCGTTGCGTTCGCGCACTCCCATCCAGCGTCGGGTCAACGACCACCCGCGCGTCTCTGTGAACGATCGCGGCACCCTCGCGGCGACGGCGAACAACAACGGCGGTCTCGTCGAACTGTGGGACATCGGCGACCCGGACACGCCACGGGCCGCGGCCCGGTTGCCCGTCTCGACGCGGTACTCCTTCCCGGTCGCCTTCGCACCCACCGGCGACGTCCTCGCCACCGGTGACACCGACACCACGATCGCGCTGTGGGACACCTCCGATCCGACCTCGCCGAGTCGGATCGGCGCTCCCCTGCGCGGCCCCGTCGACCTCATCCGCAGCGTCGCCTTCAGTCCCGACGGCACCCGCGCCGCGGTCACCTCCGACGACAAGCGGGTTTATCTCTACGACCTGGACTCCGGCAACCCCGACCCGGTGGCGGTGATCTCCGACGACACCCCCGTCACCCAGGCGGCCTTCGACGACGACGGAGAGGTCCTCGTCGTCGCGGCCCGCGACCTGTCCACCTGGCGACTACCGACCACAGACACCGACGGCGGGCCCGAACTGATCGATCGCCACGAGGACATGTTCGCCAACACACTGTCCATGTCGCCCAACCGGATCGCCGTCGGCACATCCACGCACGAGCTGATCAGTTTCGCACTCGCCGACGACGGCACTCTCGATGACCGACAGTCGGTGGGGACGCTGCTCAACTCCACCGACACCACCACGACGTGGCAGGTCCCGGTCCGGTTGCCCGCGGACGACGAGATCATCGCCGGCGGCGACACGACAGGCAGCGTCTACGTGCACACCCTCGACGTTCCCGAGGCCCGCGAATGGGTCTGTGCGAACACGGTTCCCATGACCGAGGCGCAGCGTGCGGCGTATCTGCCCCACGCCTACCTCAAAGGCGACTGCGACTGACGCTCAGCGGAAGCTGAGCACCTCGTCGCCCCAGGCCTCCCAGAGATCGCCGTCGAGGTTCTGCACCACCCGGTCCTCGGCGTCGATGCGCAGCACGGGACGGCGGCCGGTGTCGTAGGTGGGCCATTCGTCCCCGGGTGACCCGGTGTCGGGTGCGCGACCGTGCGCGAACGAGGTCCAGCGGCGGATCAGCCTCTGCGACACGGCTTCTCCGTGTTTGCGGCCGCCCAGGAGGAAGGTGATGTCGCGCGGACCCGCACCCAGGTTCCCCCACACGTAGGGCACCTCGGTGGCGTGTGCGGCACCGAGACCCAGCAGCCGGAACATCCTGGTGGTCCAGTCGTAGCGGTACACGTAGACGGGGGCCCGGCGCGCATGGGCGTCGGCGAGCCACAGCGTCGGCATCCGGAAGGCGACGTCGCGGGCCACACCGAGCCCGGTGACCTTCGGCCGCAGCCCCGAGTACGCCGAGAGCACCTGCGCGCGTTCGGGTAACACGATGTCGGGATACTCCTCGCGCATGCCGGCGAACATCCGCTCGATCTCCTCGGCGGTGATCGGCATGAGCGGCGACTTCATGTACTTGAAGAGATTCGCCTCGTCGCGGTTGGTCCCGATGATCAGCGGCACCGGCAGGGCGCGACCGTTCCGGTAGACGTCGAGAGGATGGTCGGGCAGCAGGTCGCCGTCGACCACCGGGGCGAAGGCGATGGTGCCGGGCGACTCGGTGGGCACCTTCGCGAACAGTTCGGTGGTGAGCATCGAACACCTTGTGGCGTCCAGGGATTCGAGCTGTTCCACCACCTCCGCCGAGTCACCCGTGTCCTCGATCCCGGCGGCGTCGAGCAGCATGCGCGCGACGCGGGCGGCCCGGTCGGCGCCGTACATCGAGGTCACCGGCGAACTCTGGGCGATCGCCCGGCCGAACAACCCCTCGGCCGCGGGCATCGTCAGCAGCGCGGTGACGAGGCCGGCGCCCGCCGACTCGCCGAACACGGTCACCTTGTCAGGGTCCCCGCCGAAGGCCGCGATGTGGTCGCGAACCCACGCCAGCGCGGTGAGGACGTCGCTGAGCCCGGCGTTGGACTCGAAGCGCGGATCGATCGACGACAGGTCGGCGAACCCGAGGACGCCCAGCCGGTAGTTCAGCGTCACGATCACCACGTCACCGGCGGAGGCGAGCGCCGCACCGTCGTAGTACGGCTGGCTACCCGACCCCAGGACGTACGCCCCGCCGTGCAGCCAGACCATGACCGGCAGCGCGACGGCGTCGTGGGCATGGGTCGAGGCCCCCGGCGGCGTCCACACGTTGAGGTAGAGGCAGTCCTCGTCCATCACGACATCCGGGCCGAGCCGGACCGCGGGATTGAGTTCCTGCGGGCAGACGGCCCCGAACGAGACGGCGTCGACGACGGCATCTCGACTCCCGTCCTCGTCGGGCGTGAGCGGCCGGGCGCGACGCCATCTGAGTTCGCCCAGCGGAGGTCTCGCATACCGGATTCCGCGCCAGACGTCGGCGCGGTCGCCGGCGACCCCGCGGTAGGTACCGAGTGCGGTACGCGCGAGCGGCTCCGCGCCGGTGGGAGTCGGGGTCGTCTCGGCCACGGCAGAGGTACCCGGTTCATCGTGCTCCATCCGTACATCCTGCACCGACAGTTCGTTTCCGGGCACACGTTCCCGCGTGACGGGAATGTCGAGGACCTGCTGGGTAGAGTACGAGCATGGATGTACTACGCCACGTCGTAATTCTGTTCCACATCGTCGGCTTCGCCGTGACCTTCGGTGCCTGGTTCTCACAGGTGGCCGCCCGCGAGTTCCGCTTCACCCGGGTCATGGACTACGGCATCGGGCTGTCGCTGCTCACCGGTCTGGCACTGGCCGCACCGTGGCCCGCCGGAATCGAACTCAACTACCCGAAGATCGCCATCAAGCTGGTGATCCTGCTCGTGCTGGGCGCGATCCTGGGTATCGGCAGCGCTCGTCAGAAGCGCACCGGGGAACCCGTTCCGCGGGCGCTGTTCTGGACGGCGGGCGCACTGTCGCTGCTCGCCGCCGGACTCGCCGTCATCTGGTGACCATCTCCAGGCGATAGACACACATCGTCGGTTCGGGCCGGACGGTGACCAGGTCGTGGTTCGTCTTCTCCGCGGGACGGCCGAACGCACCCACATGCGTGATGATCCGAAAGGACACCACCCGGTCACCGTCCGGGGTGTGCGCGACGATCTGACCGATCGACGATTCCCTGACCTCGGACCCGGCGCCCGAGTTCCGCAGCTGCTCGACGAGCCCCGCTGCGGAACGGGCGTCGGGCGAGTCGTCGCACAACCGGTCCAGTGCCGATTCGACGCGCGTGGTGTCCGTGGGCGAATAGCTCAGGAGATCGACGATCATCCGGCGGGCGTACTCGACGACGGCTGCGTCGTCGACCGGCGTCTCCTCCTCCGGCTCGTCCGGACGCACCGCGAAGACGACCATCTCGGCGACCAGCAGGGCCACTGCCGCGGCGAAACCCACCAGCCACCACGGGGTGCGGCGGCGGTGTGGAGAGGAGGGCGGAACGGGCCCGGAGACGACAGAGGCCCCGGCCCGCGGCGAGGGCCATCGACTCTCGGGTCTGGTGTGACCGTTCGTCATCTGGCTCCCCCCGCGGGCCGAGGCCCTCGTGGAGCCCCCTGTCAGGATTGAACTGACGACCGCTCGCTTACAAGGCGAGTGCTCTACCACTGAGCTAAGGAGGCGTGCGTGCGCGAGTATATCCACCGCGCATGCGACGGTCCCAGCGGACCCGGTCAGGCCGGGATCGCGGCGACCGCCTCGATCTCCACCAACTGGTCGTCGTAGGCCAGTACCGAGACCCCGAGCAGGCTGCCGGCCGGCTTGTGATCGCCGAAGGCCGCCGTCACCGCTTCCCAGGCGACCACGAGGTCGGCCTGCAGGTGTTCGGCGACGAAGACGGTCACCTTGGCGACGTCGGACAGCGATGCACCGGCCTCGGCCAGCGCCGCCTCGAGGTTCGCCATGCACTGCCGTGCCTGTTCGCTGACGTTCCCCGGGGCGACGGTGACGCCCTGCTCGTCGATCGGCGCGGCGCCCGCGGTGAAGACGAGACTGCCGGGGGCCACTGTCGCACTGCGGGTGTGACCGTCGAGGGGACCGTTGATCTTCACTGATGACATGCCGCGATCCTAGAGGGCGACGGAGTACCTACAACGCCGCGTGACATCGGCCGTGTCTGGGTAGTTCACATGTGAGATCGATTCGGTGCCAAGATCGAAGCGGCAGTCACTGATGACCCACGACTTCCGACCGAACGCGAATGCTCGACTGACACAAGGAGGCTTGCGTGCGCGAACAGATCGGCCGCGCGCTTCGTCGACTCACCGGAACCCGGCAGGCGACGATCGACACGATCGAACCCGGCAGCATCATGGTGTCGCCGCGCAAGCCGATCGAACCGTTCGACGTCGCGGCGATCACCGAGGTCCTCGACCTCGCCACCAAGATCGGGGCCGTGCTGCTCGACTCGGGTACCGGCGCGATCGACACGCAGACCCAGATCAAGTTCGTCGCAGGTGTTTACGGCCTCGAGGACGTGGACGTCGACGTCACCTACAACACGATCGTCGTCAGCGCGCGACGCGGCGCGACGCTCCCGCCGATCACCACGATGGAGCAGGTCTACTACCGCTCGATGGACTTCACCCGGCTCGCCCAGGTGGATCGGCTCGTCCGGCGCATCCGCGACTCCGGCATCACCCCGTCGACCGCGCACCGCATGGTCGACGAGATCATCACGGCCCCACACCCGTACCCGCACTGGGTCGCGACGGTCGCCTGGGGCGCGATGGCGTCGGGCATCTCCGTGCTGCTCGGTGGTCAGTACCTCGTCGCCGCACTGGCATTCGTGACCACGGTCGCGATCGTCGTCATCAACCGGAACCTGAACCGGATCGGTACACCGATCTTCTTCCAGCAGCTCACCGGCGGATTCATCGCCGTCGTCCCGGCGGCCCTCGTCTTCGGCGCGGCCGAGACACTGGGTATTCAGATCGCGCCCTCGCAGGTCATCGCGGCGGGCATCGTCGTCCTGCTCTCGGGACTCTCGCTGGTGGGGTCGGTGCAGGACGCCATCACCGGTGCCCCGATCACCGGCGTCGCCCGCTTCTTCGAACTCCTGCTCATGACCGGCGGCATCATCGCCGGTGTCGGTGTCGCGATCCGGCTGCTCGAGGCCGGCGGCATCTTCCTGCCCACGATCACCACCTCGACCAGCTTCGAGGCCGTCGAGTTGCCGGTGAGGGTGATCGCGGGCGCCTTCGCCGCCTGTGCCTACGCCGTCGCCAGCTATGCCGAGACCCGTGCGCTCGGCGTCGCCTTCCTGGGCGGCCTCATCGGCACCGCGGTCGCGGCGTCGGCGACCTTCACCACCGTCGGCGACGTGATCGCGAACGGTCTCGCCGCGGCCTTCGTCGGTCTGGTCGGCGGTCTCCTGGCCCGGCGCGCGTTGACGCCGCCGCTCGTCGTCGCGGTCGCCGGCATCACCCCGCTGCTCCCGGGTCTCGCGGTCTACCGCGGCCTGTACGGAATACTCAGCGAGCAGACACTCAGCGGCTTCACCTGGATCGCGAACGCCCTCGCCATCGGCTGCGCGCTCGCCGCCGGCGTCACCCTCGGTGAGTTCGTCGCCCGGTCGCTGCGCCGCCCCCAGCTACCACCGCGACCCGACTGGAGTCTGCGTCGTCGCCTCCTCGCCCAGCGTGAGGCACGGGAGGGCCGCACGATCCGCCAGAACCGTCGGTGGCCGCCCCCACCGCGGCGGTTCTGAGCACCCCCGCGACCCGGGTAGAATGGCGAATCGGGCGCGCCGCCCATCGGCCGCTCCAGCCCGTACGGAGCCACACCGCGACACCGCACGCACTACGAGGGGACTCACATGCCCGCGAAGACCACCGACATCGCCGACGAAGAACTGGAACCGGTAGCCGACGAGACCGCCAATTCGGCGCGCCGCGTCGTGGCCGCCTACGCCACCGACGCCGACGAGTGCCGGATGCTGCTCGCAATGCTGGGGATCGCGCCGGGCGAGAACGCCTGATCCGGTGACGCCGCGACCGGCTGGAACCGGGACCACCCCCGCCCACGACAACGAGTCCGGCGAGGGGCCGAACCGGGCTGCTCCGCACCACGGCGCAGAGTTCGTCGTCGTCGCCAACCGTCTGCCCGTCGACAAGGAGATCCTGCCCGACGGCACCGTCAACTGGAAGCGGAGCCCTGGCGGCCTCGTGACCGCGCTCGAGCCGATCCTGCGAGCCAACACCGGCGCCTGGGTCGGATGGTCGGGCATCCCTGATTCCGACGACAATCCCCCGGACATCGAGGGCATCGACATCCATGCGGTGCCGCTGTCCACCCAGGAGATCGCCGAGTACTACGAGGGCTTCTCCAACGGCACCCTGTGGCCGCTGTATCACGACGTCATCGTCAAACCGGAGTACCACCGCGAATGGTGGAACACCTATGTCGAGGTGAACCGCCGGTTCGCCGAGGCCGCGTCGCGGGCGGCCGGCGAGGGTGCCGTCGTGTGGGTGCAGGACTATCAGCTGCAGCTGGTCCCCAAGATGCTGCGCATGCTGCGGCCGGACGTGAAGATCGGCTTCTTCCTGCACATCCCGTTCCCGCCGGTGGAACTGTTCATGCAGATGCCGTGGCGCACCGAGATCGTCGAGGGCCTCCTGGGCGCCGACCTGATCGGGTTCCACCTCCCTGGCGGCGCACAGAACTTCCTCTTCCTCGCCCGCCGCCTGGCCGGCCAGGCCACCAGCAAGGGCACCGTCGGCGTCCGCTCCCGCTTCGGCGTGGTGCAGGTCGGTTTCCGCACGGTGCGCGTCGGTGCGTTCCCCATCTCGATCGACTCCGGTGAACTGGCCGCGCTGGCCAAGACCAAGAAGATCCGGGATCGTGCCGCCGAGATCCGTCGCGAACTCGGCAATCCCAAGACGATCATGCTCGGCGTCGACCGCCTCGACTACACCAAGGGCATCGACGTCCGTCTCAAGGCGATCTCGGAGTTGCTGGCCGAGGAACGGCTCGATTCGTCCGAGACGGTGATGATCCAGCTCGCCACACCCAGCCGGGAACGCGTCGAGAGTTACAAGCGTATGCGTGCCGGCATCGAGCAGTTGGTCGGAAACATCAATGGCAACTACAGCCACACCGTCAGCCGACCGGTCGTCCAGTATCTCCACCGTCCGGTGCCGCGCGACGAGCTTATCGCCTTCTTCGTCGCCGCCGACGTCATGCTGGTGACACCGCTGCGCGACGGCATGAACCTCGTGGCCAAGGAGTACGTGGCCTGCCGCAGCGATCTCGGCGGCGCTCTGGTGCTCAGCGAGTTCACCGGTGCCGCAGCAGAACTGCGCTCGGCCTACCAGGCCAACCCCTACGACCTCGACGGGGTCAAGGACGCCATCGAGGCCGCGGTGAACCAGAGCGAACACGAGGGACGCCGCCGTATGCGGGCGTTGCGTCGCCAGGTACTCGCCCACGACGTCGACAAGTGGGCACGCAGCTTCCTCGGCACGCTCGGGGAGAACTCGGAGACCGAGTTGGAACCGAACCGCGGTGTGCACCTGGTCGAAGATTCCCTCGACAACACATGAGCGACACCGGGATTCCCGCGGACCTGCGGGCCGCCCTCGGCGTGGCCGCGCGTGCACGCCGACTGCTCGTCGCGTCGGATTACGACGGATGCGTGTCGCCGATCGTGTCGCGCCCGGAGGATGCTGTCCCGAACCCGGCGTCGATCACCGCACTCGAGGCGGCCGCAGCACTGGCCGACACCGAGGTCGCGGTCATCTCGGGTCGCGAACTCGCCGTCCTCGCAGACCTTTCCGGCCTGGGTGCACCGGTGACGCTGGTCGGGAGTCACGGTAGCGAGTTCGACACCGGGTTCGCGGTCGAGGTGACCGACGCAGCACGCGCCCTGCTCGTCCGGCTCATCGACGAATTGCGGGGCATCTCAGCACGTTTCCCGGGTTCGACGGTCGAGACCAAGCCGGCGAGCACCGTGTTGCATGTACGCAACGCCGATCCCGATGACGCCGTGGCGGCACTCGAGTGCGCCCGGTCCGGTCCCGGCTCCTGGGAGGGTGTGCATTCCACCGAGGGGAAGAGCGTGCTCGAACTCGCGGTCATCGAGACCAGCAAGGGGCACGCGCTCGACACCCTGCGGGAGCGGCTCGACTGCGACGTCGTCATCTACCTCGGCGACGACGTGACCGACGAGAAGGCCTTCGCGCACCTGCGGCCCGAGGCCGGCGACATCGGTATCAAGGTCGGCGACGGTGCCACCGCGGCCGGATTCCGGATCGAGGACACCGACGACGTCGCCGCCGTCCTCGATCACGTGGCCGCCGAACGCCGAGCCGCGCTCGACGCGTGAACCGGCTCAGCCGATCATTACCCGGGCGGTCGCGTCGTCGTAGGGCAGTTCACCGCGAACGGTCGCGGTCACCTCGTACTTGTTGAGCGTGATCGTGCCGCGGTGGTTGTCGAGGAATGCGGTGTCCGCGGCGTCGCGCCCGGTGGCGATACGCACCAGCGATTGTCGCGGGGCCAGGCGCGTGCTGTCGACGACCACCCATTCGCCGTCGATGATCGCCTCGGCAACAGCGTGGAAGTCCATCGGCGAACATCCGGGTGCATAGACGGCGACGAGCCGCGCCGGGATGTTCAACGCACGCAACAGCGCCACGACGAGGTGTGCGTAGTCGCGGCACACACCCGCCCCGGCGAGCAGGGTGTCGGCAGCTCCGTCGATGGGATCGCTGGCACCCGGGATGTAGTTCAGCCGCTGCTCGACGAACGTCGCCACCTGATTGAGGAGTTCCCCCTCCGGCAACGACAGGTCGAACTGGCCGGCCACGAAGCCGAAGAACTTGTCGCACTCGGCATATCGGCTGGGGCGCAGGTATCGCGACCGGTCGGTGCTCTCCACCGGGATCGGGTTCGCGGCGGTGAGGACCTCGGCGGTGTAGTCGATGGTCAGCAGTCCACGGCCGAGCTGCATCCGGTGGATGCGCGACCCGTGGTCGGCGACGAGCTCCTCCACGTCGACCGGACTGCCGTCCAGCTCGATCCTGAGTTCCTCGGCCAGTTGTAGGCCGGGCAGCTTCGCCACCGTGATCTGCATCTCGAGTTCGGTCGGGTCGTCGATGCTCACCTCGAGGCGTGCGGCAACATCGCGGGGCAAGGTCATGCCCCCACCGTAGGTGATGAATCCCGGCACGGCACACGGGGCGGTCCAGCCCGGAGACGGTCTGCCCGTCAGAGGGTGGCGACGGCGGCGATCGGATCGGCGTAGATGACACTCAGCGCCACCACGACCGCGGCGCTCTCCTGAACGTGCACACCGAATCTCGACGGCGCGATCTCCAGCGGCCGGTCGAGCGTCGAGGCCTCGTCGAAGGCCGCCTGTACCGGTGCGAGGCCGTGCGGGTGCGCCGCGAACGCGTCGCCGGCGACGACGATCGTGTCCGGGTTGATCACGTCGCGGATCATCGCGACCGCCTCCCCGAGCACCCGCGCGCGTTCGTCGACGATGCGCGACGAGTCCGGATCGATGCCGAGGCGATGGGCGGCCGCCAGTGCGGCGTCGTCGCCGATGACGTTCTGCAACCGGACGCGGGTATGTCCCGGGGCGAGCACCGGCGCGGAGACGGGCAGGTGCGCGATGGTCCCGGCGCCTCGCTCGGGGACGTGCACCCGGCCCTCGAGAGTCATTGCCATGCCAGCGGTTTCGCGGGCGTAGAAGAACAGCCCGGTGCCGGTCGCGTCCCGCGGGCCGCCGAGCAACAGTTCTGCGGCGGCCATCGCCTCGACGTGCTCGCACACCGACACCGGGGTGCCGAGCCGGTCCGCAAGGGTTTCGCCCACCGGGAGTTGACGCCACCCGAGAACCCGGTGATCCACGACACCCGCCTCCGCGTCGACCGCACCGCCGAGCGCCACCCCGCCCCACAGCAGACGGCGCCCGCTGAACCGACCGGCGAGCTCGGCGAG
The DNA here is from genome assembly GCF_021245825.1 of Gordonia metallireducens. Lineage (NCBI taxonomy): Bacteria > Bacillati > Actinomycetota > Actinomycetes > Mycobacteriales > Gordoniaceae > Gordonia > Gordonia metallireducens. Next base: position 91,989 of record NZ_JAJQJP010000017.1, read on the forward strand.
TTGCGCACACAGTTGCTCGATCGCCTCCTGCTGATCACCCGACGGGGTGAGCACGGCATGGCTGTGCAGCGTGCGTCCACCGAGATCCGCGATGACCAGAACCGAGCGTCGCGCACCGATGTGCAGGCCGGCGACGCACAGCGAATCCCGGTCGATGGTCAACGGGTTCTTGGGCCTGCCAATGGTTTTCGGTCCCGCGAGATCGGGGCGTTCGGCGACGAGACCGTGGGCGGCGAGCGCATGGACCTGACGGTTGATCGTCGCGGCGGACAACCCCGTCGTCGAGGCGAGCTGATCCCTGGTCACCGGCCCACCGACCCGGATCGCGTGCAACACCGCGGCCGCCGGAGTGGACGTCAGTTGCAGCGCCGCCGGGATCACTCCCCCACGCATGGGACGAATGTAGCAGTGCGCGAGTGCACGCCGGCGCTTCCGGCGGTCTCATGGGCGAGGTGCGGTACGCGTCGTAAGGTGGGCCCATGAGCCCTGACACCGCCACCCAGACCACCGACCAGCGACCGATCGCCGTCGTCACCGGCGCGAGTTCCGGGATCGGTGCCGCCACTGCTCGTCAACTGGCGAAGCAGGGTTACCACGTGGTGCTCGGCGCACGGCGCGTCGATCGCGTCGAGGCGCTCGCCGCCGAGATCGGCGGAACCGGAAAGCAGCTCGACGTCACCGACGAGGACTCGGTCGCCGCGTTCGTCGAGGGCCTGGACCGCGTGAACGTGCTCGTGAACAACGCCGGCGGCGCCAAGGGCCTCGACCCGGTGTCCAACGCGAACCTCGACGACTGGCGCTGGATGTGGGAGACCAACGTCATGGGGAGCCTGCGGATCACCAAGGCCCTGATCCCCGCGCTGATCGCATCCGGGGACGGACTGATCGTCGCGATCACCTCCGTCGCCGCGCTCGAGGCCTACGACAACGGCGCCGGCTACACCTCGGCCAAGCATGCCCAGGCGATCACCCACCGCACCCTGCGGTACGAACTGCTCGGCGAGCCGGTGCGACTCACCGAGATCTGCCCGGGCATGGTCGAGACCGACTTCTCACTCGTGCGTTTCGAGGGCGACCAGGAACGCGCCGACGCGGTCTACGAGGGCCTCACCCCGCTGACGGCCGACGACGTCGCCGAGGTCATCGGCTTCGTCGCGTCCCGCCCGCCGCATGTGAACCTCGACCAGATCGTGCTCAAGCCGCGCGATCAGGCGTCGGCACGACGGAACATCAAGACCGGCTAGCGGGGTGCGGGGACGTTGGAGGTCGGGGCGCCGCTCGGCGTCGCCGGCACCGACGACTCCGTCACCTCGCCCTTGATCGCCGACATCCCCTGCCAGGTCTCCCAGTCGAAGATCCAGTCGTAGATGTCACCGTCGGCCTCCGACAACGGGATTCGCGTACCCGAGACCTCGACCGGGTCGCCGTAGACGGCCACCCGGAAATAGCGTTCGGCGTCGGCCTCGGACAGGTTGATGCACCCGTTGGTGACGTTGGCCGTGCCCTGCACGTTGACCGTCTCGGGATTCGCGTGGATGAACTCGCCGTTGTTGGAGATGCGCACCGCCCAGCGTTCCCGGATGTTGAAGTAACCGGCGGCCGGGTTGCTCATGAAGAACTCGTCGTACTTCTCGGTGACCACGTGGATACCGGAACGGGTGACGTTGCGGTCGAGGTCGCCGCCGCCGTAGCTGCAGGGCAACGACATCAACTCGGCGCCGTCGCGGATCACGACGATCCGGTGCGAGGACTCCACGGCCTTCACGACCTGGGCGCGCCCGATCGAGAAGTCGCTGGTCACGTCGGCCGCACCGTAGGCGCCGTCGCCGTGGTCGAGGCCGTACAACTTGGCGTCCATGTGCACCTTGGTGCCGGGAGCCCAGTACTCACGGGGACGCCAGTGAACGCGTGAGCCGTTGTCCTCGCCGAGCCACGCCCACGAACCCTCGGTGGGCGGCGTCGTCGTGACGGTGAGCGCCCGCTCCACCGCCTCCTTGTCCTCGACGGTGCCGTTGAACTTCAGGATGATCGGCGCGGCGATGCCGACCTCCTGGCCGTCGCCGATGTTGACCACGACGTTCAGCTGACTCGACGGTTCGAGGGTGGTGAAGCTGCCGGTGACCGGCACGGTCTTCCCGTCGGTCCCGAGAGCCGTTCCGCTCCAGGTGTATTCAGTGCCGTATCCCAGCGGCTCGGCGATGGTGTAGCTCGTGCGGTCCTCCGACAGCCGCCCGTTGACCACCCGCCCGCGCGGGTTCGTCAGCTTCACGTCGGGGTTGAGCGTGCCGTCCTCGGCCTGCACCGAGATCTCGGCGATCGGGCTGGGCGCCTCCCCGTCGAGCGGAGGGGTGAAGGTCAGACGGACCTTCGGTTCGTCTGGTTTGCCGCCGCCGCCCGGGCCGGCATCGGAACCCGTACACGCCGCGATCGCGACACCGAGTACGCCGACCCCGGCCGCGGCGAGCACAGCGCGTCGGTTCACCGGGGCCTGAGAAGTCATCACCCGCACAAGCCTACCGATCTGCGGTGATCGTTCACGGAGCTGACGACTCACGGTCGCGGGTCGTCGCCGACGGCCGCCGCGGACGGCATGTGGGCGCGCTCGCCCGCATGGTCCATGATCGACAGCACCTCGGCGGGACCGTCGTGTGCGCAGATCGCATGCGGGATCATGGTCGAGAACTCCGCGGCGTCTCCCTCCGGGACGAGGATCGCGCGGTCGCCGAGGAGTAGCCGGACCGTGCCGGCGAGCACCGTGAACCACTCACGCCCGGGATGAACCCGCAGGTCACCGAGCGGCTGTTCGCGTTCGAAGCGCATCTTCGCGACCGTCACCCCCTGCGGGCTGTTCTCCCGGGAGAGCAGCCACATCGTCATCCCCTCGGCGGCGTGCGCCTGGGGACGGATCACGACGTCGGTGTCGTCGGCGGCTTCGACGAGCTGATCCAGCGTCGTCCCCAGGGCCCGCGCGATGGGGACCAACTGGTCCAGCGCGACCCGGCGGTGCCCGGTCTCTATTCGGCTCAGCGTCGACGGGGACAGGTAGCACCGTGCGGCCAGCGCATCGAGGGTCCAGCCCTTGGCCAGTCGGAGTCCACGTATGCGCTGCCGGACCACCGCATCGAGTTCTTGCGTCATAGGCAAGATGGTATGCCGTATAGGCATAGGCGCGCTACCGTCGATCTCATGACCCTTTCCCACGATCACAACGGGCACCACCACGACCACCACCACGACCAGGTGCATCTGGCTTCGGTGCTCGACCTGGACGCCGAGCTCGTCGGCGGTTACGTCGACGACGCCGCCGCGGCCATCAGCCGCAGCCTCGGACGCGCACCGCAGCGGATCGTCGATCTCGGAGCGGGGACCGGCACCGGCACCGAGGCGCTCGCACGCAACTTCGCCGATGCGCAGCTCCTCGCGGTGGACAGTTCCACCGAGATGGCCGCGCTCGTCGAGCAACGAGCCGCCGCGGGCGGTTTCGCCGGGCGGACGGCCACCATGGTCGCCGACCTCGACGACGGTCTGCCTCCGCTCGGCTCCCCCGACGTCATCTGGGCCGCGATGTCGTTGCACCACGTCGCCGACCCCGCGGCGCTGCTGCGCGAGGCCGCGTCCGCGCTGGCGCCGCAGGGGGTCGTGGCGATCGTCGAGATGGATGGTCTTCCGCGGTTCTCCCCCGACGCCGACTCCGCCCTGGGCACGCTCGAGGACCGCTGCCACGCGGCCGCTGCCCGTGCCGGGTGGGAGGCGCTCGCCGATTGGACCGAAACCCTCGGCCCGGCAGGTTACGACGTCCTCCACCGGGACACGATCCGCATCGCACGGACCGGACCGAACGAGACCATCGCCCGGTACGCGGTCCACTGGTTCAGCCAGTTCCGGCACCGGCTGGCCGATGTGCTCGCCGAATCCGATCTGGCACTTCTCGATTCCCTGATCGACCCCGCCGACCCCGCGTCGCTCCATCGACGGGCCGACCTCACCCTCACCGCCGGGCGCCGGCTGTGGGTCGCGCGACCGGCCGCCGACCACGACGTCGCCATCGTCGGCGGCGGCTCCGCGGGGTTGAGCGCCGCGACGACGCTCGCCCGGTCACTGCGGTCCGTCGTCGTCATCGACAGCGGTGAACCCCGCAACGCACCCGCCGAGGGCGCCCACAACGTGCTCGGCCAGGAGGGCATCGCCCCACTCGAGCTGCTGTCACGGGGACGCGACGAGGTCCGCGGCTACGGCGGAGAAGTCCGCTCCGACACCGTCGTCGACGCCCGCCGGGAGGGCGACCGGTTCGTCCTGTCGCTGGCGTCGGGCGCCACGATGAGGGCGCGACGCCTCCTGCTGGCGACTGGTCTCGTCGACGAACTCCCCGAGATCCCCGGCGTCGCCGAGCTCTGGGGGCGCGACGCCCTGCACTGCCCGTACTGCCACGGTTACGAGGTGCGTGGTTCGCGGGTCGTGGTTCTGGCCACCAGCCCCATGTCGGCCCACCAGGCACTGCTGTTCGCTCAGCTCACCGACGACATCACCCTCGTCGCGCACGCTGCGGGTGCCGTCGGCGACGAGGACCGCGCGAACCTGGCCGCCGCCGGGGTGTCGATCGTCGACGAGACCGTCGAGCGGCTCCTGACCCGCGACGACGCCGGCACCGCGCGTCTCGACGGCGTCGAACTGTCCGACGGCACCGTTCTGCAGGCCGACGCCGTCGTCGTCGCACCCCGATTCGCGGTGCGCGGCGACCTCTACGAACGACTCGGCGGGACCCTGTCGCAGACTCCGGTGGGCGAGGTCGTCGAGACCGGACCGATGGGCGCGACCGCGATTCCCGGCATCTGGGCGGCGGGCAACAACACCACGCTGAATGCGGTGGTGACCGTCGCGATGGGCGAAGGGGTGTCGGCCGGTGCGGCGATCAACGCCGACCTTGTGATGGACGATCTGCTAATCGGGAAAGCCGTCGAGCACAGTCGCCGATGACGACAGGCCCAGGCGGGTCGCGCCCGCCGCGATGAGTTCGGCGGCGAACTCGGCCGTCCGGATGCCACCGCTCGCCTTGACCCCGACGCGGGCGCCGACGGCGGCGCGCATCAGCCGCACCGCCTCGACACTCGCGCCGCCGGCGGGATGGAAGCCGGTCGAGGTCTTCACCATTCCCGCGCCGGCCTGCTCGGCACGGCGACACACCTCGGTGACCGTCTCGGGACCGGCGAGCTGCAGGAGCGCCGCGGACTCGATGATCACCTTGAGCAGCGTCGAATCCCCGACCGCCTCACGCACGGTCAGGACGTCGGCGAACACCTCGTCGAACCGGCCGTCGACCGCGGCGCCGACATCGATCACCATGTCGACCTCATGCGCCCCGGAGTCCACCGCCAGGCGGGCTTCGGCAGCCTTGACCAGGGAGTGGTGCTTACCCGAGGGAAAGCCGGCGACCACGCAGGTCCGCTGGTCACCGGTGTCGATCGGGAGCATCGACGGCGACAGGCACACCGCGAAGACGCCGAGGCGGGCGGCCTCGGCGACAGTGGCCTCGGCGTCGGCGCGGGTGGCCTCGGGCTTGAGGAGTGTGTGGTCGATGATGGCGGCGACGTCGCTACGCCGCAGGTCCGTGTTCGTCACATCGACGAGCTTGGCACACTGAGGGTCGTGACAAGCGGACAGCTGACCCCCACCGACCAGACCGAGCATCGTTACGTGCTGACGCTCGGCTGCCCCGACCGCACGGGCATCGTCGCCCGCATCTCGACCTTCCTGACCGATGTCGGGGGTTGGATCACCGAGGCCGCGTACCACTCCGACGACGACACCGGCTGGTTCTTCACCCGGCAGGCCATCCGCGCCGACGAGGTGGCGTTCACCGCCGACGAACTCCGCGCGCGGTTCGCCGCCGAGGTCGCCGACGAACTCGGCCCCGAGACCGAGTGGCGCCTCACCGACACCCGTGACACCAAGTCCGTGGTGCTGCTGGTGAGCAAGGAAACGCACTGCCTCATCGACCTTCTGGGTCGCGCGCACCGCGGCGAGCTACCGGCGACCATCCGGGCTGTCGTCGGCAACCATCCCCAACTCGAGGAGCTGGCAACACGTTTCGAGATCCCGTTCCACCACGTCCCGTTCGGTGAGCGCAAGGCCGAGGCCTTCGCCGAACTCGCCCGGATCGTCGACGGCTACCAGCCCGACGCCGTGGTCCTCGCACGGTTCATGCAGATCTTGCCGCCGAAACTGTGCGAAGCCTGGGCCGGCCGCGCGATCAACATCCACCACAGCTTCCTGCCGAGCTTCATCGGCGCCCGCCCGTACCACCAGGCCTTCGCCCGGGGAGTCAAGCTGATCGGCGCGACGTGCCATTACGTCACCGCCGATCTCGACGCCGGACCGATCATCGAACAGGACGTGATCCGGGTCGATCACGGCGACTCGGTGACCGACATGGTGCGTCAGGGACGCGACATCGAGACGCTTGTCCTGTCCCGCGGACTGCGCTGGCACCTCGAGGACCGCGTCCTGGTGCACGGCCGGAAGACCGTGATCTTCAACTAGTTCAGCGCCCGCTCGTAGAACGACCACGAGCGGTGCAGCTGGTCTTCCCAGTAGCCCCAGGAATGGGTGCCGGTTGCGGGGAGGTCGACCGTAGCCGGGATGTTCAACTGCCGCAGGCGGTTCACCAGCTGCAGGGTGCACGCCATGGTGCCGCCCTCGATGATGCCGCCGACCACGATCTGATCGGCGAGCTTGTCGGTCTTCTTGACGTACGCCGGGTTGTCGTACTCCCCGGGCAGACCGGTCGCGTTGGAGATGTACAGCTTGGTGCCGCGCAGCTTGTGGGCGTTGATGACCGGATCGTGCTTGCGCCATCCGGGCCCGTTGTACGGCCCCCACATGTTCGTGGCGTCGCCGCCGCCGCGCGCTTCGACCACCAGCCGGATGCTGTTCTGGCCGAACGGGTCGGCGGTTGTCGGGCACCCGCTGTAGGCCCCGACAGCCTTGTACAGGCCGGGGTGCTCGATCGCGAGGTTCAGCACCGAGGTTCCCGACGAGGAGATACCGCCGATCGCATTGCGCCCGGAGGTGTTGAAGTTGGCGTCGAAGACCGGCGGCAATTCCTTACCGAGGAAGGTCGACCATTTGAACAGACCGAGCTCGGGATCCGGCTTCTCCCAGTCGGTGTAATAGCTGAACCGCCCCTGGTTCGGGATGACCACGTAGAGGTTCTTGTTCTTGGTGAACTCGACGATGTCGGTCTTCGCGAGCCAGTTCGCGCCGTCCTCACCGCCGCCCGCACCGTTGAGGAGGTAGAGGACACCGCGCGGCTTGGACTCGTCGGCCGGCTTGATGACCGTCAGCGGGATGTCCCTGTTCATCGCATCGGAATGCACGACGATGTCGGTGACCCGTTCGGTGGGCGAACCCGCCGTCACCAGACTCGGTGCCGCCGACGCAACGCCTGCCGTACCGGTGGCCGACATCGTGAGCCCGATGCCCAGAGCGACCGCGATCGCGGCGCCGCACCTGCGCAGACGCTGGTTCATACATTCCTCCTCGTCGAGTCCCGCTTGGCCCCGGGCGGGCGTGGTTCTGTCAGATGGACCGTATCGTGTCGGGCCACCGGGCGGACCCGCACGGCGGATCATTCACCTGCCCGGACCCTCATCCGCCGGCAGATCGGGCCCTTTCAATACGAATCGCCTCACAGCCGAGGCCGTGAGGCGATTCGAGCAGATCGTCGAACTACGACTCGGAGGAACCCTCGATCGAGCCGGTCACCAGTTCCACGAGCAAACCTTCGACGATGTCGCCAATTGCGCCTTCGATCGCGTCAGCCATGATGCTCCTTTGTCCATTGGGGGAAAGTTTCGAATCGACCCGCCTACTCCCACCTTCGCGGCGGCTCGAGACAGAGATTACATATCCGTCTCGGAGATGTCTCCATTATTTCTGGGGACTTGTCACGAATATTCCTTTCCGCCATCGCTCGATGTCATAAAAGCCCAGCTCAGTGGCCCCCACTAATACGAACAATTGAATACAGTTGGACGAGCGTCCATTAAACCTCGGAAAAGAATGACCATTAGCAACGTCGATGCAACGTTTCGGTGGCGTATCGACAAAAATGTGCCCCAACCTCCGTTACCGTAACTTTCCGCTCGGTAAGTTTCGATTCCGCGCTTCTCGTCGAAGTGGGTCAAACGATTATTCGAAACGAGACGAATTCTTCAATTCGTTTCACGAAACGTGATCATTACTCCTGCAAAAGTCCTCTGACCTGTGGTGATTCATTCGGCACGCGATGCCGAATCGACGCCGCAGCGTCGTGCGTAGACCCCACCGGCACCGACGAGTTCGTCGTGAGCCCCCGATTCGACGATCGTCCCCTTCTCTAGGACGACGATCTGGTCCGCGAGTGCGGCGGTGGCCATCCGGTGGGTGATCAGGAGGGTTGTCGTGCCGGCGCGCAGCCGTTGCAGCGCCCGCTGCACGAGCAACTCCGTGCGGGGATCGGCCGCGCTGGTCGCCTCGTCGAGGATGAGGATGCGGGGCGAGGCCGCGATGGCCCGGGCGACGGTGACCAGCTGCTTCTCCCCCGCGCTGAGGTTCTCCGATTCCTGCCCGATGACGGTGTCGAGGCCCTGGGGCAGCGTCGCGACGATCTGGTCGAGATGACCGTCGTGGACCGCACGGTCCACCGCGGCGTCGTCGGACATCCCGTAGGCGATGTTGTCGCGCACGGTCCCGGTGAACAGCCACGGCTCCTGGGTCACGACCGCCATGCCCTCGCGCAGCCCGTGCGGGCCGAGGTCGGCGGTGTCGTCACCGTCGATCGTGATCACCCCTGCGGTCGGACGGTAGAAGCCCTGCAGCAGATTGGTGATGGTGGTCTTGCCCGCCCCGGTCGAGCCGACGATCGCCGTCGTCGTCCCCGGCTCCATCCGGAAACTCACCGAACCGAGGACCGGCGTGCTCTCCTCGTAGGCGAAAGCGACGTCGTCGAAGACGATCTCCGGCGGTCGGCGATGACGCCCGGGCGCATCCGTCGCCTCACCGATCGCCGCGTGGGTCTCCGAGTCGCCGTCCTCCGGCTCGTCGAGCACCTCGCGCACCTTGCCCGCCGAGACCGTGCCCGATTGCACCTTGGTGACGAAACCGGCGAGTTCCCGCACGGCCGAGGACAATTGCTGCGCGAAGAGGATGGCCACCTGGGCGGCGCCGAGACTCAGGGTGCCGTCGACGACCATGACGCCGCCGAGGACCGCCAGGATCAGGAACACCACGGCGTTGATCGCGGTGAGGATCGGTGCCAGTGTGCCGGCAGCCCATTGGGCAGAGCGTGTCGAACCGAACAGCTTCTCGTTGAGGGCATCGAAGCGGCGCCGGGCAAGGGGTTCGGCGTTGTACGCCTGCAGCATGCGCCGCGCGCTCAGCTCCTCCTCGAGGTGACCGGTGAGGGCGGCCGTGGTGGTCCACCTGGTTTCCAGGAACGGTCGAGCCCGGCGCGCGATGACGACCGACACCGCCGCCGACACCGGTGCCGCGACGAGCGCGACGATCGCCAGCAGCGGCGAGACGACGAACAGGACGACGGTGACCACGAGGAGCGTCAGCGCGTTTGTGGGGACGGTGACCAGCACCGGAGCGATCACGGTGGCGGCATTGTCGGTGTGCGCGGTGAGCTTGCTGACGAGCACGCCGCGATTGTTCGACTCGAAGTAGCGCAGCGGCAGCCGGTGGACTTTGTCCTCGATCCGCGTGCGCAGACCCGCGACGGATCGTTGCACCGCGATGGTCAGCATCTGCCCCTGCGTGAACGTCAGACCGGCTACGAGCAGATAGACGGCCGCCTGCACGCCGAGCACCGTCCAGAGGAGCCGCCAGTCCATGCCGCCGGCACCGGTCGTCCCGTCGACGATCACATTGGTGACCACACCGAACAGGATCGGTCCGACGACCGCGCCCAGCGACGCCACGATCGCGCACAGCGAGATCGCGACGGCGCGTCCCCGGGTCAGGTGAAGCTGCCGCAGCAGCCATCGGAGCGAGTCGTCTCGCCGGACGTCAGACATTGGTGACCGCCTGTGCGTAGGCGATCTCGCGGTAGATCTCGCTGTCGACGCGGAGGGTCTCGTCGGTGCCGACGGCGACGAGACGGCCGTCCTCCAGGACACCGATGGTGTCGGCGTGCCGGACCGACGAGACCCGCTGTGCCGCGATCAGCACCGTCGCCTCCGGGTGTGCGCGCCGCAGATTGGCGATGACCTGCTGCTCGGTGTCGACGTCGAGGGCGCTGAAGGGATCGTCGAGCACGTACAGGGCAGGACGTCGTAGGACTGCGCGGGCCAGCGCCAGGCGCTGTCGCTGGCCCCCGGAGAAGTTGCGGCCCTCCTGCGCGACGCGCGCCCCGAGACCCTCGGGCCGCGCCTCGACGAAGTCCCGTGCCGCGGCCACCTCGAGAGCGTCCCACATCTGGTCGACGGTGGCGTCGGAACGGCCGATCCGCAGGTTGTCGGCGATCGTGCCGGTCACCAGCGCGGCGCCCTGCCCGACGAAGGCGGTCCGCGCGCGTACCCACGCCGGCGCCAGGCCGGTCACGTCGGCGCCGTTCCACCGCACCCGGCCCGAATCGGGATCGGAGAACCGCAGCGGCAACGACAGCAGCGTCGACTTGCCGCTGCCGGTTCCGCCGAGGAAACCGGTCACCGTGCCGGCTACACACGTCAGCGAGACGGCGTCGACCGCGGGGGCGTCGGCGCCGGGAAAACCGACGGATACGGAGTCGAAGACCACGACGGGTGCCGACGACGTCGCCCCGCCCTCGGCGTCGCCGGGTTCGAGGACCTCGGTGTCGAGGACCTCGGTGATGCGACCCGCGCTGGTGACCGCGCGCGGGATGACGCCGGCGATCACCGTCAGCAACGATACGGCGAGCAGGATCTGGCCGAGATACCCGACCGCCGCCGCGATCTGACCTATCTGCATCTCGCCCCTGTCGACGAAGATCGCACCCAGCCCCGCCACCGCGACCCCGGCGAGATTGGACACCACGGTCACGGTCGGGAGCAGCAGCACCTGAGTCCGTCCCAGCCGCAGGGCGACGTCGGTGAGGTCGTCGTTCTCCACCGCGAAGCGCGCGCGCTCGCGGGCCTCCTGCCGAAACGTCCTGATCACCGGTATGCCGCGCAACTGTTCGCGCAGCACACGGTTGATCGCGTCGAGCCGACGCTGCAGGCGTGCAGCCCACGGGACGATGCGCCGCACGAGCACCCCGACCAGCACGACGAGGATCAGCCCCGCCACGAAGATCACCGGCGACATCTGCCACGCCTGCGACAGGGAGAGCACCAGCGCACCGAACAGCATGAGCGGCGCGGTCACGACGATCGTGAGGAAGATGAAGAGGAAGCCCTGGATCTGTCCCACGTCGCCGGTGGATCTGGTCAGCAGGCTGGACAGACCCAGCCGGGCGACCTGTTGGTCGGTGAAGGTGCCGATCCGACCATTGACCCGGCCGCGCAGATCTCGGGCGGAACTCGCCGACAGGTGCGAGGCGAGGTAGGTGGCACCGAGAGAGACCCCGAGATTGACCACGGCCACCGCGACCATCAGCAGTCCCACGAACTTGATGGTCCCCACGTCTCCGCGCAGGATTCCGTCGTCGATGATCGCGGCGTTCAACGCCGGCTGCGCCAGTGAGGTGAACACGCTCACGAACTGGAAGACGACGAACCCCGCGAGCACCCAGGGAGAGGCCTTCAGTGCGGTGCCGACGACGCTGATGAGGGCTCGTACCTCGTCTCGGCTCATCGAGGGGGCTACGCGCATTGGGCGAGACTACTCCGAGCTGTTCGAGAACCCGGGCAACGTCCTCGGCTGAGTCACGCTCTGCCCCAGGGCGCGTCGCGGCGGGCGCAGACCGTCTGCCGCCGGACGCACATTCGAGGGGAGTGGCTCACCCCGGGGGCTGCGGTGTGCTGATATTGCGGTGTGAACACGCGCGCCCCGATAACGCACACCCGGCCGTTGACCGCTGCCGACCGCGGCCAGGCACTCGACCTGCTGGAGAGCGGCTTGCGAGAGGTGCCGATGTACGCATGGCTTCTCGGACGGAGCGCCGAGGTCGATGCCTACCGGTGGTTCGGCGATGTGCTGTTCACCGACTACCTTCCCGGCTTGTACGGCCAGTTCACCCAGACGGGTGAACTGATGGCCATGGTCGCAGCGTCCGAGCCGGACCACGAGACGCAACCGGTGGATGACGACCTGAGAGCTCGCACACGGCATTTCGTCACCACCCTCGACGGATTCCTGGAACGGTTCACCGAACTCCGGGAGAAGACCAGGAACTCCATGCTGCCGGGCACTGTCAGTCTGGTGTTCGGCTTGGTTCACCCGGACCATCGACTGAGTAGAGCTCTGTCGAATCTGCTCCAGCCGATCGTGGACGACGCCGGCCGCCGAGGCCTGTTGGTGACTCTCGGCACCGGCGATCCAGACCTGCGGGAGGTGTCCCGCCGCAGTTGGGGCGGTGAGGTGTACGCCGAGTTCGACCTCACCGACGGACCCACCGTGTGGTTACTCAAGGTCGAACCGCCGACACGCGAACAGCATTAGGCGGCGTCGAGCGAGACGGCGAGGGGTCGCCCACCGATCAGACCGAGCATCCCGACTGTTGTTCGTTGCCGGTCATCTCGTTGGTCAGCTGGACGTCCGAGCCGCTGATCGCGAACTCCAGACCCGTGTCGGTGACCTTGAGCTGATCGACCTGGACCTCGTCGAAGAACGGGCCGAGTGCCGACGTGGTGACCTGGTCGACGATCTGCTGTGCGAAGTCCGGCGGGATGCCGAACACCAGTGCGCTGGCCTTGACGACCTCGAACTCGACCCGGCCGCCCTTGAGTACGGGCTTGATCGTCGCCGAGACGGGGACGGAGAAGAACATGACCGGGAAACCGGCCTGGACCTCGAAGGTGCCGTCGGCCGCATTGCCGGTGATCTCCTCGACGGAGCCGACCGGGCTCGCGCCGTTGCCGGTGCTCTGGCCGCCGGCCCCGGCGGGAGCGCCCTCCTTGCTGAGTTCGACGATCCGCTCGAAGGGGATGAAGCCGTCGCCCTTGAGGCTGCGGATGTCGGTGGTGCTGTTGTCACCGGAGATACCGTCGGCGCGCATGTGCAGACGCACGCCGTCGGCGTCGGAGCCGTCCTTGGTGTCGACCTGGACGTACGGAACGTCGCCACTGCCCTGCAGGATGATCGGCTTGCGGCTCAACGACACCGAGGTGGGGACGCCCGTGAGACCGCTGAACGACTCCTCGAGGCAGTTCGTCACCTTGTTACGGAGATAGAGCTCGCTGCCGACCGCACCGATGACCACCAGTAGCAGCACCGCGATGGTGCTCAGCGCCACGATCTTCTTGGTGCTGCGTCGTTTCCGCGGCGAGGTCAGCACCGGACCGCTGCCCGGCGTCTGCAGGGGTTCGCTCGAGTCGTCGCCATAGGGGGTCTCCCCGGGCGCGAACTGAGCGGTGCCCGGCTGACCGAGCCCACCGCTCAGGTCGGTGGTGTCGGCCTCCGAGGGCGGCACGCTCGAATATGCCTGTGCCCCGGGCGCAATCGGGGTCGTCGGGAACTGTTCGGTCTCCCCCGTCTCGGGACTGCCTGTACCCGCCTCGGCGGGATCGACGTCCTCGACCGGACGCCAGTCGTCACCGGCCGGTTCGGCGGCTCCGGTGTTGCCGGTGGGCTCGGTGGGTCCTGCGGATTCGATGGGATCGTGCGACTCACCCTGGTCTCGGGGGTCATCACCGGGAGTCTTGTTGTCGCTCATGGGTTCCGTCCTCGGTCGTCGGACTCTCGAAGCCGTTCGCCGGTGGGTGCGACCATCCTGGGCACCGCACCGCCGGCAGGCAGCTCTCGCTCGTTGGCGAGGACCGCCAATTGTTTACGAGCCTTCTCGACCAGGGCCAGGTCGAGGTCGTGGACATCGACACCGACCGTCTCCGGGTACGCGGCGACCACGGTACCGAAAGGGTCTGTGATTTGGCTGTGTCCGATCCCGGTCGGCGCACCCGAACCGGCGACCGCCTCGTCCGGGGGAAGTGCCTGCCCCACGGCGACGACGAACGTCGTCGAATCCAGCGCCCTTGCCGTCGCGAGCACCTGCCACTGATGGATCTTGCCGGGGCCGGCGCCCCAGGACGTCGGCACGACGACGAGCTGCGCGCCGCGTCGTGCAAGGTTCGTGAACAGGGCGGGGAACCTGATGTCGTAGCAGGTGGCCACCCCGACGGTGACGCCGTCGACCTCGAAGGTCAGCGGTTCCGAACCGGCTGCGACGGTCTTGGATTCCCGGAACCCGAAGGCGTCGTACAGGTGCAGCTTGTCGTATCCCTGCCGCGACCCGTCGGGGTGCGCGACGAGCACCGTGTTGAACACGCGCCCGTCGTTGGACGGGGTGAACATCCCGGCCACGACGGTCACACCCGCCGACACCGCGACCTCCGACACCGCACTGGCCCACGGCCCGTCGAGATCCTCCGCCACCGGTCTCAGCGGGACACCGAACCGGCACATGGTCGCCTCCGGGAACACGACCAGGCGCGCCCCGCGCGATGCCGCGTCCTGCGTCGCCGCACGTAGGGTCTCCAGGTTCTCGCCCGGATCGTCGGTCGAACTGATCTGAGCCATCGCCACACGCATAGCCGCCACAGTAGTGCCCGACGCCGCCGGCACCGCCGACTTCCTCCGCGGTTACTCCGACGGGGCGACGGCCTCCCACGGGACGGTCAGCACGTTGTCCGACGTCCGACGACGGGTGACGACGCAGTCGACGCCACGTTCGCGCAGCAGGTCCAGGGCATGACGCCAGCGGATGCGCGGCCCGTACGGCGCCAGCGGGGCGGCGATGTCCCAGCACTGGTCCGCGAGTGCGAGCAGGTCGTGGATCTTCTCACCGGGCACATTGCGGTGGATGAGCGCTTTGGGCAGACGCTCGGCGAGATCGGAGGGGCGTTCGGAATGTCCCGGCGCCCAGCAGAGCGTCAGACTGACCGGCCCCGCGTCGTCGAGCAGCACCCACGTGCAGCGCCGCCCGATCTCGTCGCAGGTGCCCTCGACGATCACCCCGCCCGGCGACAGGGCCGCACGCAGCCGGGCCCATGCGTCGTCGACCTCGGTCTCGTCGTACTGGCGTAGGACGTTGAAGGCGCGCACCACCCGGGGACGCAGACCCGCCATCTCGAAACCGCCGACCGCGAACCGGACACCGTCGCGCGGGTCGACGACGCGTGCCGGGTCGATCTCGAGTCCGACCATCTCCAGGTCGGGGGCGACACGGCGGAGCCGGCCGGCCATCTCGACGGTGGTGTCGGGGCGTGCGCCGTAACCGAGGTCGACGACCAGCGGACGGGCAACATCGAGAGCCGCGATCACGGCCGGTTCATGCGCCATCCACCGATCCACCCGGCGCAGACGGTTGATGTTGGTCGTCCCGCGCGTCACCCGGCCGATCGGACTGTTCGACAGCCGTCGCCCGGACTGCTGCCCGGGGGTTCGACTCACAAGTTCTTGTCGATCCAGTCCTTGGCGTACTCGGCCTCGGCTCGGAACAGATCGACCAGGTTGATGAGGATCATCTGCTCGAGCTTGCCGTTGACGAACGGGACGAAGACCTTCGCCTCACTGGTCCGGCGGATCGTGCAGCCCTCGTCGGTGGGGAACAGTTCCTGCCAGCCGTTGAGGCTGCCCGGACCCGCGGGGATCGACGCGTTGTAGGTGCCCTTGGTGTTGTCCGGGTCGAACGGACCGAGGGTCTCCTCACGCGTGATGACCATGTCCTTCATCATCACCGTCTGCGCGAGCGGGGGCAGCTGGTCGCGACCGATCGTCTGCTTGAGAACGACCTTGATCCCGGTCTCGTCGGAGGTGAAGGAGGCGACCTCGCAGTGTGGCGAGATCATCTGGAATCCCGCCATCATGTCGTCCCAGTACTGCTTGATGCTCTGCGCCTGGTAGAGCTTCTCCGCAGGGTGGGTGTAGCGAGCGGAGTAGCTGAGCCGTCGTGCCATGACGACCAGGCTACGTCAGCGGATTTTCCGACTCCCAATCGACGGTGTGCCCACGCTCGTGATCGAGCAGGCCGACCAGCTCGCTGACCACGGCCTTCTCGATTTTCCCGCCGAACATCGGCAGGTTCACCGACACCTCTGCGGAGCAGTCGCTGGCGGCGGGATCGCCTGCGGTGGTGATGGTCCCGTTCACGTTCACCGGCACCGGGGCACCCTCGACCGTGGCGTGGATCTCGCCCTCGATCCGGCCCCCGACCAGCCGATATGTGTTCTTCCGGGGAATCCGGAGGTCGCCGGGCATGATCTTGGTGACCGCCGACGGGAGCTTCTCCGCGGGGATGCCCTGATTCATCTCGACGGTCACGGTGTCGCCCGCGATGTCCACCTTCTCGACGTGGCCGTGACCGGAGTTCATCCGCTCCACCAGATCGTGCCAGTACTGCTCGGTGATGTAGAGCGCCCAGAGCCGTTCGGTGGAGAACGGATAGGACACCGAGTGCTGAAGCTTGCTCGCCATGAAGAGAACGCTACCGGTCGCCGGTTAACGTTTAACGCGTGACCGACACGCAGACGCCGCTGAGCGCGCCCCTCGCCGAGCTGACCACCCTGCGTCTGGGCGGCCCCGCCCGCGAGATCGTGCGCTGCCCGGACACGCGCAGCATCGTCGAGACCATTCAGGAGCTCGACGAACGATCCGAACCCGTGCTGGTGATCGGCGGCGGGTCCAACCTCGTCATCGGCGACGCGGGCTTCGACGGCACCGCCGTGGTGCTTGCGAGCAGCCGCATCGAGTTCGGCTCGGGCCGCGAGTCGGGCCGCTCGCACGTCGTCGCCGACGCCGGCGTGGGCTGGGACGACCTGGTCGGCGCGACCGTCGAGGCGGGATTCGGCGGACTGGAGTGCCTGTCGGGGATTCCCGGCGCGGCCGGGGCGACGCCGGTGCAGAACGTCGGGGCATACGGAGTCGAGGTCGCCGACATCCTGCGGTCGGTCCAGGTCCTCGACCGCCGGTCGGGCAACCTACGCTGGGTCACCCCCACCGAGCTCGGACTCGGCTACCGCACCAGTAATCTCAAGCACCGCAACGACTTCGTGGTGGTCGCGGTGTCCTTCTGGCTCAACGAGGACCGCACGAGCCAGCCGATCCGGTACCGAGAACTGGCCACGACGGTCGGCGTCGAGCCCGGCGATCGCGTCGACGCCGCCACCGCCCGCGAGGCGGTACTCGGCCTGCGTCGCGGCAAGGGCATGGTCCTCGACTCCGATGACTTCGACACGTGGAGTGCCGGTTCGTTCTTCACCAATCCGATCGTCGACGGCGAGGATGCCCCGGCAATCCTCGAACGGATCGCGGCGAGGGTCGGCGCCGACGTGGCGATCCCGTCCTATCCCGCAGGCCCGCAACCGAACCCCTCGGACGCCGACGCCCCCACCGCGATCAAACTGTCGGCGGGCTGGCTGATCGAACGGGCCGGTTTCGGCCGCGGCTACCCGTCGGCCGACGCCCCGGTCCGCTTGTCGACGAAACACACTCTGGCGCTGACCAATCGGGGTTCGGCAACCACCGAACAGCTACTGACGCTGGCGCGCGAGGTCCGTGACGGCGTCCTCGACTCCTTCGGCGTCACCCTGCGACCCGAGCCGGTCTTCGTCAACTGCGTGCTCTGACGACCGGCCGGTCGGCCCGATTCAACTGACCGGCTGCTCCGTCCGTGACACGTCGGCGACCAGCTCGTCGAGCATCTCGTTGAAGCGCTCTGCCGCTTCGATGCTCGACATGTGCCCGACGCCCTCGTAGACGACCAGATCGCGCAGAGAACCGTTGCGACGCAAAACCTCTGCCATCTGCTCGGCGTGCCGGGGCGGGGTGAGCCGATCCTCGGTGCCGACGACCACCACCGTGGGCACCGTCAGCGCCTCCAGTCCTGCGGTGACATCGAGTTTGCCCATCGCCGAACCCCACCCGGCCCGCGCCCGCGGCGGACAGGAGCCGACCATCTCGTCGACGAAGTCGACATGCGACTTGCGCGCGTTCGGTCCGAGGGCGATGTAGTGCGAGAACTTCACGCCGTACTGGGTTTTCGGGATCGGAACCGGAACCGAAGTGATCGCCTTGGTGACGAACGGCGTGAACGGCCGCGCGTAGGCGGGCAGATCGACGGGTACGAGTCCGTGGTTCTCCATGACGGCGTTGGCCGCGGTCGACACGAGCACCGCGGCGGACACCTTGGTGCCGACCTTCTCCGGGAACTGAGCGGCCCACGACATGATGGTCATCCCACCCATGCTGTGCCCCACCAGAATTGCGCGACGACCACTCGGGACTGCCGCCTCGAGCACCGCGTCGAGATCCTGTCCGAGCATCGCCACCGTCGGGCGGGCACGTCCCCGTTCCGAGCGTCCGTGCCCACGCTGGTCATAGACGACGACGCGACGGTCACCGGCGTCGGGCGTGATGAGGTGGTTGATCTGCGGGTACCAGTAGGCCGTGTTGCAGGTCCAGCCGTGGACCATCACGATGACATCCCCCTCGGGATCGTCGTCGTCGGCACCGTAGATCTCGACGTTCAGTGCGGTGCCGTCGGGCGTCCGCACCGTCTGACGCAGGGGGGCCGCCTCGGGCTCGCAGAGCAGATCGTCGGGGCCGTCGTCGACCGCGGTCGAGGTGCGCAGCGCTTCCCGGGTGATCCCCGCGAGCACCGTGCCGACTCCGAGGCCGATCACGCCCGCACCGACGGCGGTCGCGATCCCGCCGACATTCACCAATGATTTCCGCTTCACCGGCACTCCTCGCTACGTGGAACCCCTCAGGTCGGGGCTCCGTGCGGGGGCGCCTCGTTCAGCGCCCCGTCTCGGTGTTCAATGTACCAATATCCGTTGTCTCATAGCCGGCGCCCGGCTGGTCACCGGTCGATTCCGGCGTCGCTGGGTCCGGTTCTTCGTCCCCGGTGGCGGCATCGAAGTAGGTCGCTGCGCGTCCGATCGCCTGCGAGATCTGCTCGTCGAGAGCCCGGCGGAACGTCGTCTCGACGATCTCGTGGGCCATCGGCCGAACGGTCTGGATGAGGTCCGCCATCTTGCTGACGCCCTGCTCACCGAGGTCGGGCAGGTTCTCGTCGAAGTAGGTGTCGGTGATGATCGAGACGAAGCTCTTGGCGACGTCCTCGAGATCGTCCTGGACCCGCACCCAGCGGTCGAGCAGGAACTCCAGGTCGACACCGGCCTTCACCAGGACCTCGGCGCCCTCGAGGAGCTCGGGGTTGCGGATCGCATAATGCGTGCCGTCCTTGGCCAGCAGGCCCAGCTTCTGGCTGAGAGCGATGGACCTATCCGACGCGTTGAGCGTCTTCTTCAACTCGGCGATGGTGATCGTCGCGGCGCGCTTGAAGTTGCGGAACCGGCCGCCCTTCGGCGACCCCCGCAGGATCTGTTCGACGCGCATGCCGTGGTGGGCGGCGTGCAGCAGCTCGCTGATCGTCGCGAAGGTGTACCCGCGTTCGAGCATGCGGGAGATGAGGTTCAGGCGAACCAGGTGCTGGTCGGAGTACCAGCCCGCACGGCCCCGGATGGTGGGCGGCGGAAGCAGTCCGCGGTCCTGGTAGACCCGGATGTTGCGAACGCTGACCCCCGACGCCTCGGCGAGGTCGTTGATCCGATACTCCGCCACGATGCATCAGGCCTTTTTGCTGAACCAGGATTTGCCCTGGATGTCGTCCACACGTTTGCGCACGTCGACCAGGTACACGAGCATCGCGACCACGCCGATGATGCCCAGGAAGCTCACCGCACCGAAGAACCAGATGAACAGCGACGCGGCGGCCAGGATCGCCACCCAGATCACCTTGCTCTGCCGGTCGACCGCAGGGAAGGCGTCGGGCCGCTGGATGGCCGCGTGGATCAGCGCGACGACCGCCGCGATCCCTGCGACCACAGTCAGGACCAACATGATCAGACTCTGCCCATAGGCCAACACGCTGAAGACGTCCACGCCGAACACTCTAGTCCCGTGCGCCCCGATTGCCGCAGCAGCCCACGACGCCACGCACGGGCGGAACGTGCGGGCAGCGATCAGTCGGCGCGCGGAGCGGCCTTCTTGGCAGGCGTTTTCTTGGCCGGGGCCTTCTTCGCGGTCGCCTTCTTGGCTGTGGTCGCGTTGTTCGCCGCGGCGGCCTTCTTCGCGGCCGGCGTCTTCTTGGCGGCCGCCTTGGTCGGCGTGGCCTTCGTCGCCTTGGCGGGGGCGGCCTTGCGGGCCGGGGCCTTCTTGGCCGCGGCCCGTTCGGCGGCACCCTTCACCGCGGCGGCCTTCTTGGCCGGTGCAGTCTTCGCGGGGGCCTTTTTGGCCGCCGCTTTCTTGGTCGGTGTCTTTTCGGCGGGGGCCTTCGCGGCCGGGGCCTTCTTCGCGGGAGCCTTCTTCGCGGGAGCCTTGTCCGCCGGAGCCTTGTTTGCAGGAGCCTTGTTTGCAGGAGCCTTGGTGGCCGGGGTCGCCTTGGCGGGGGCCTTGGTCGCCGGGGGCGGAGCCGGGGCCGCAACGGCCCGCACCGGTGCGTCGGCGCTGGCGTCGCGGACCGTCCCGTCCGGAGCGCTGCCGTCGGCCAGCCCGGCCAGCCGCAGCGCCCGCTCACCCACCGCGCGCGTCTGCTCGGAGATCGTCCCCAGCGCCTCTTCGGTGAGGCCGACGGCGTCGCTGTAGACCTTCTCCAGCTTCGGCAGGTTCTCCCCGACGACCGGCTGCGACAACAGCTTTCCGACGGCCTCGTCGCGTCGCTCCGACAGCGACGTCAGCAGCCCGGCCGCGACGGCGAGATAGGCCTCGGCGACCTTACGGAGTTCGTCCGGCGAGAACCGGGTGCGCAATTCCTCGATCTCGGTGGGCAATTCGACCGGCAGCGTCGACAGCTTCGACTTGGCCTCCTCGAAGAGCGCCAGCGCGGTCGCGAGTGCCTCGTCGATCCTCGCCTGCGCGTCGTCCCGGGAACCCGAGATCCTCGCCTGCGTCGAGCCGACTGTCTCGACCAACTTCGACTGGGTGTTCTCGACGGTCTCCGCGAGCTTCGACTGGGTGTTCCCGACGGTCTCGACGAGCTTGGACTGGGCCTGTTCGCTCGCCGCCTCCCCGCGCTCCCGGACCTCGGCCAGCAAGGCGGCCACCTGTCCCACGGCTGTCGTCAACGGGTTCTCGCTCATTCAGGTCTCCTGCCTCAGTTTTCTCGGAACTCGTCTTTCTCGGAACCAGTCGAGGAGATCGCGTTCTCCTTGCGAAAGGACTCGTAGATCTCCAGCAACATCTGTTTCTGACGCTCGTTGATCGAGTCATCTGCGATGAGAGCATCACGGACCGGGCTCGCGGGGCGTTCTTCGAGAATTCCGGCGCGCACGTACAACACTTCTGCCGACACCCGCAACCCCTTGGCGATCTGGGCGAGGACGTCGGCGGAGGGTTTCCGGAGTCCTCGCTCGATCTGACTGAGGTACGGATTGCTGACCCCGGCACGTTCGGCGAGCTGCCGGAGCGACACCTTGGCGGCCACCCGCTGGGACCGGATGAAGGCGCCGATGTCCTGCGCCGCATTCGCCACCGCGTCCTGCGCGGCCGTCGCGACGGCCTCCACGGCCTCGACCGCCATCGTCGTCGTGCCCTCACCGTCATCGGACGGATGATCCGCGGAGTCGTCGGACTCGGCCTCACCGTCCACGACGGCGTCGAGGGCAGCCTCGTCCTTGTCGCGCTTCATCACGCTCCGTTCCAGGGTCGATCGTCTTCCCCAAGTATCGGCTTCACTGCTAGCACGTGCAAGCACACAGCTAATCCAGGATGTCTGATCACGGACGGATCACCGGGATTCGACGTCAATGGAAGATCAGCACCGACGTCGTGTGGATGGCCAGACCGGCGAGCGCACCGACCACGGTGCCGTTGATCCGGATGAACTGGAGGTCGCGTCCCACTTGCAGTTCGATCTTGCGACTCGTGTCGTCGGCGTCCCAGCCGCGCACGGTCTCGGTGATGACCGAGATGATCTCCTGCGAGTAGTTCGCGGCGATGTGGTGTGCGACCCGCGCGACCCAGCCGTTCATCTTCTCCTGCAGCGGACGGTCGTCGCGAATCCTGGTGGCGAGCTGGATGATCGAGTCCGACAACGTGTTGCGCAGTGTGCTGTTGGGGTCGTCGAGCATCTGCTCGATGACGGCCTTGCCGGTCTTCCACGCGGTCGACGCCGCTCCGGTGACCTCGTCGCGACCCACCAGTTCCAGCTTGATGGCCTCGAACTTGGCGATCATCTCGGGATCGTTCTGCAGGTCGTTCGCGAACTTCTCCACGAATTCGTGCATCGCCCGGCGCATCTCGTGGTCGGGGTCGGAGCGCACCTTGTAGGTGAACTCGACGAGTTCGCGGTGGATCTTGTCGCCGACGAGGGAGTTGACGAACTTCGGCGTCCACTGCGGGCCGTCCCGGTCGAGCACGCGATCGATGAGGTCCTGGCTGCCGATCGCCCATTCGTGCGCGCGATCGCAGAGCATCTGGAAGACCGGTTCGAGTCGATCCTCGGCGATGAGCTGTTCCAGGATGCGGCCGGTCGGCGGCGCCCACTGCGGCTCGGCGACCCACTTCAGCGCGGCCTGGATGAGTTGCTCGACGTCCTCGTCGCGCAACATCTCCGACGCCAGCTGGATCGCGCGGGCCGCTTCGCCGGAGATCCGCGGGGCGTTGCGCGGGTCGGCGACCCACGTCGACAACCGTCGCGGCAGATCGATCTGCTGCGCACGGTAGACCACGACCTCGGGCGTCATGAAGTTCTCTTCGATGAAGCCGCCGAGCTGGTCGCCGATGTCGTCCTTCTTCTTGCGGATCAGGGCGGTGTGCGGGATCGGGATACCCAGCGGATGCCGGAAGAGCGCCGTGACCGCGAACCAGTCGGCCAGCGCGCCGACCATGCCGGCCTCCGACGCGGCCTGCACATAGCCGACCCACGCGGCGACGTCGGCACCATCGCGATGCTCGAGGTAGCGGGTGAAGAGGTAGACGACCGCCGCGAAGATCAGGAAGCCGGTCGCGACCGCCTTCATCCTGCGGAGATCCCTGCGTCGGCCGGCGTCCCCGGCGCTGTCCCCTCCGAATCCCGGAGCGGACGGCGCATCGGGCTTGCCCTCGGGCTGCCCGGCGACTCCTTCGATCACTGTCGATGCCATGGCACCAGTGTCACCCATCAACCGACTACGCTGGCGTCGTGATGGCCAACCGCCCCAATCCCGCAGCTGCGGCGCGTGCCGCGATGGCGGCTGCGGCCAACGTGACGCGCGGCCTCGAACAAGTCCTGACCACTGTCACCGAGACCGGCGCCAAACCGGACGGCCGCAAGCAGCGCTGGGAGAAGCACAAACTCGCCCGCCGCACCGAACTGACCGACGGTGTGATCGCCGCGGTCCGCGAGCTCGGCGCCGATGTCGGCATGGACGAGATCGCCGCACACATCGGTGTCTCCAAGACCGTTCTCTACCGGTACTTCACCGACAAGAGCGACCTCGGCGTCGCGACCACCGTGCGCTTCTTCGAGAACACCATCTGGCCGCGGCTGACGGAAGCGATCTCCGACGACGTCGACGAGTACACGCTGACCCACACGATCATCGGTGTGTACGTCCATGCGGTCGACGACGAACCCAACCTGTACCGCTTCGCTCTCGCCAGCTCGCCCACATCGTCGCCGGCACCCGCCGACTCGGTCCGTCTGGTCGCCCAGCTGGTCATGAGCAGCATCGTGATGCGCATGACCGAGCGAGGCGCAGACACCACCGGCGCCGAGCTGTGGTCGCACGCCCTCGTCGGCGGCATCCAGCACGTCGTCGACTGGTGGATGACCAGCCGCACACTCGACGCCGACCAGGTCGTCGACTACCTCACGATGATGGTGTGGAGCGCGGTCGTGGGCGTCGCCGCCGTCGACGGCTCGCGTGAGGCCTTCCTCGCCTCTCCCCCGCCGCTGACCGAACCCGCGCGCGAGGCACCGTCCGACGCGGCAGGCGGCTCATGAGCCGGGTCGCACTCGTGACCGGGGGCAGCCGGGGCGTCGGCCAGGGGGTTGCCCGTGCGCTCGTCGAGGACGGCTGGACCACCTTCGTCACCTCCCGGCACGGCACCGGACCCGACGGGGCCATCGCCCTCGCGTGCGACCACACCGACGATGCCGCGGTGGCCGCGGTGTTCGACGAGATCGCCTCCGCCGGCGGTCGACTCGACCTTCTCGTCAACAACGCGTGGGCCGCGCCCAAGGGGTTCGGCGGGTTCTCGGATCCGTTCTGGAAGCGCCCGGTCGACGACTGGGACACCCTGATCGGCGTAGGCCTGCGTGCGCACTACGTCGCGTCGGTGCATGCGGCCCGCATGATGACCGAGGCCGGCCGGGGGCTGATCACGAACATCTCGTCGTTCGGTTCCCGCGGCCATCTGCATTCGGTGCTGTACGGGATGAGCAAGGCCGCGCTGGACAAGATGGCCGCGGACATGGCCGTCGAGCTGCAGGGCACCGGGGTCAGCGCGATCTCGTTGTGGCTGGGACTGATCCGCACCGAGCTGTTGCTGTCGCTCGGAATCGACGAGTTCGCCGGTTTCTCGCTGCAACGAGCCGAGGACCCGGAATTCGTGGGTCGCGTGATCTCCCGCCTCGCACAGGACCCCGACCTCGCCGCGCACAACGGCCACACCCTCGTCACCGCCGAACTGGGCGCCCGCTACGGGATCGTCAACAACGATGGCACACCACCGGATTCGCATCGCAGCGCATTCGGCGGCGGGCCGCTGTTCCCACCGGCGACCGAGACCGACGCTGCAGCGGGGTCACGAGAGGACGTGTCATGAGCAACCGTTGGTCCACCCCCGCCGCCGAGGCCCTACGCGCGAGTGCCGTCGGGCCGATCGCCTCCTTCGACCCCGAGTCGACGCCGGGCTTCGACGGCGACAAGGAGTCCGGTTCCGAGCTTCTCGCCTCTCGCGGAAAGGATCTCGCCGACCTCCAGGAGTTGTTGTACGCCAACGGCCGTTCCGGTGATCACCGCTCGGTTCTGCTGGTCCTGCAGGGCATGGACACGGCCGGCAAGGGCGGGATCGTCCGGCACGTGGGTGGTCTCGTCGACCCACAGGGGTTGAGCATCAAGGGCTTCGGCAAGCCGACCCCCGAGGAGCTTCAGCACGACTTCCTGTGGCGCATCCACAAGGCCCTGCCGCCAGCCGGCCGGATCGGGATCTTCGACCGGTCCCACTACGAGGACGTCCTGCCCGTCCGGGTGCACAACCTCGTCCCGAAGGCGGAGTGGGAGAAGCGCTACGACATCATCAACCAGTTCGAATCCGAGCTGGTCGCCAGCGGGACCACGATCATCAAGTGCTGCCTGGTGGTTTCGAAGGACGAGCAGAAGGCACGTCTCGCCGAACGTCTCGACCGTCCGGACAAGTACTGGAAGTTCAACCCGGGCGACATCGACGAGCGCGCCCACTGGGACGCCTACCTCGAGGCCTACCAGGACATCTTCGACCTGACCGACAAGGACTCGGCGCCCTGGTTCGTGATCCCCGCCAACCGGAAATGGTTCGCACGGCTCGCCGTCTGCGAATTGCTCACCACCACCCTCGCCGGCCTCGAACTCGACTGGCCGAAAGCCGATTTCGACGTCGAGGCCGAGAAGAAGCGGCTGGCCGCGAGCGACTGACCTCGATACGCGGCCACCGGAACTGCTGGTTGAGTAGGTGAGGAGCGTTAGCGACGAGCCGTATCGAAACCGCCTCGCCGAAGCGCTCCCCACGACACCAGGCCCACGACGAGCGCCCAGAACGCGCCGCCGATCCCGGCGAAGGTCACACCCGATGCGGCGGTGACGAACGTGAGCGCAGCCGGTATCCGGAACTCGATCTGCTCGAACGCACCCATGATCGCCGCCACGAAGGTCGCGAGAAGAGCCAGTCCGGCAACGGCTTCCAACAACCCCTCCGGCGAGATGGCGGTGATGACCACCAGCGCGCCGGAGAGCGCCGCGAGGACGAGGCTCGTCGACCCGGTGGCGACACCGGCGATCCAGCGTCGTGAGCGATCGGAACCCGCTTCGGGCCCCGCGGCGAGGGCGGCCGACAACGCGGCCAGGTTGATCGCGTGCCCACCGAACGGTGCACCGATGACCGTCCCCGCGCCCGTCACGAACATCGCCGGACGCCAGGGCGTTTCGTAACCGAAGGACTTGAGCACGGCGACGCCGGGCACGTTCTGCGAGGCCATCGTGACGATGTAGAGCGGGATCGCGATGCCGATGACGGCAGCGACGTCGAAAGTCGGGGTGGTCCAGGCCAACCGCGGCCACCACGTCTCACCCGCCCAGCCGTCGTAACCGTCGACGACGAGGTTCACGCCGATCACGATCAACGCGGTCACCAGCGCGAGAGGGAGCGCCCACCGCGTCAGCCAGCGCATGGCGAGCAACCACACCACGAGGATCGGGATCGTCGACCAGGGTTGATCCCCCAGCGACTGCATCGGCGCGAGACACAGCGTGAGGAGCACACCGGCGAGCATCGCCTGGGCGATCGGCGTCGGGATACGCCCGATCAGGTCACCGAGCGCCGGAACCAGTCCGGTGGCGAACACCAGCAGTCCGACGATCAGAAAGGCGCCGACCGCCGACGACCAGCTGCCCTCATAGGAGGCGGCCATCGACGCGAGCAGTGCGGCGCCCGGCGTCGACCAGGCAAGGGTGACCGGCCGCCGGGTCCGCCAGGACAGCAGGATCGTTCCGAGCGCGAACATCACGGTCAGCACGAGCAGACCCGACGCCGCCTGCACCGGCGTGGCGCCGACGGCCCGTAGACCGGTGACCACTACGACAAACGACGAGGTGAACCCGACCAGCGAGGTCACGACACCGGCGATGATCGGCTCGGTACGAGTCGACGGCGCGGTACTGGTCATGGGGCGAGCATAGCGGTATCGTTCCGTAAACAGAACACCCACGGAGTGCGGAGGCGACCGGATGACGGCAGGCGACGAGCGTCGACGTGCGGTCGGCGCCCGGATCTCCGCGTTGCGCGAGCAGCGCGGCCTGAGCCTGTCCGCACTGGCCCGCGAGGCCGCCATCGGCAAGGGATCGCTGTCCGAACTCGAAGCCGGACAGCGCAATCCGACCCTCGACACCCTCTACGCGGTGGCCGGCCCACTCGGCGTCCCACTCACCGCGCTGCTCGGCGAGGAGACCGGGGTCGAGGGCACGAGCCCGCACCTCGCCGCCCGACTCCTCCACGTCGAGCATCACGCCGACGGCTCCACCTCCGAGGTGTTCTGGCTGCACGTCACGCCCGGCGGCGTCCGCGAATCCCCCGCCCACGGCCCCGGCGTCATCGAGCACATCCTCGTCGCCAGCGGACATCTCGTCGCCGGGCGCGTCGGCGAGGAGCACTCCGCCGGACCCGGCGAGTCCCTCGAGTGGATCTCCGACGCGCCCCACACCTACCGCTCCGACGACGGCGCGCTCGCGGTCCTGACAATCCGCTCACCCTCCCGCTGAGCTCTTTCCCTCCCGCCTGATGAATTCCCTCCCGCGGGCGCTAGCCGATAAGCGGGAGGGAAGGCGTCCTGCGGGACGGAAAGGCTCACGCGGGAAGGCGATGAATCGACGGGAGCCTAAAGGCGCTCCAGTGCGTCAAAGAAGGGTGATGGCCTTTCCACTCGATCAGTACGGTCTCCTCAGGAGAGCCGCCGCGCTCGACGCCACTATCTCCGACAACGAGCTCGCGGCCGCCGTCCGCCGCCGCGATCTCATACGTCTCGTCCCGGGCGTGTTCGTACCGGCATCGGCACGATTCGTCGGACATGAGGGCGCCCAGCAGCTACACCGGCTCAAAGCGATCGCGGTGGCGACCGTCGGCGACACCGAGGCGCAGGCGATGCCCCTGAGTCATGCGTCGGCTGCCACCGTCCACGGCCTCCCGCTCCTGAAACCGAACATCGAGTCCGTGCACGTCGCGAACGGGAAGAAGTCGGGGGGATTCATCCAGGGGCACCGCCACGTCCACGCAGCTCCATTCGGTGACGACGAGATTGTCGAGGTGGACGGCATTCTGGTGACGACCCTCGAACGCACCGCGGTCGACGTCGCGACGTGCGGCACCTTCGCCCAGGCGTTGGCCGCATTCGACCAGGCGCTGCGAACCGGCGCGAGCCCGGAGAGGATCGCACAGATCCTGGCGGATCGTCGACGCCGCGGTGTGCGCGTTGCGCGACGGGCATTGACGCTCGCCGACCCCCTGTCCGAGACGGTGGCCGAATCCTGGAGTCGCGCACAGATGATCGAAGCGGGTCTGCCGATCCCGCGACTCCAGCACGAGTTCCGCGGACGCCGCGGCACCTACTATTCCGACTTCGACTGGGACGAGCAGCTCATCGGCGAGTTCGACGGGATGGTCAAATACGGTCGCCTGCGCGAACCGGGGACCACCATCGAAGACAGCGTGATGCGGGAGAAGCGTCGTGAAGATGATCTGCGCGCTCTCGGTGCCGTCGTCGTCCGATGGACGTGGACGGATTTGGAGAAGGGCGCCGTCGTGGGGCTGCTGCGACCCTGGCTCGAGAAGCTGAATCTGTTGCCGTCGAGGCCCATTCCCGCGTGAATGTTTTCCTGCGGCGGGACCGATTCCCTCGCGCTTATTGGCTGGCACCCGCGGGAAGGAACCCAGCCCGCGGGAAAGAAATCCTCCCGCGCGAACACGACGACGCCCCCGCCGGAGAGCGGGGGCGTCGTATCGAGTTGCGCGAGTGCTTACTTCGCGGTGGTCGCCTTCTTGGCCGGAGCCTTCTTGGCGGGCGACTTCTTGGCCGGAGCCTTCTTCACGGCGGGAACCGGCTCGTCCTTGGCCTCGGCGACCTTCTTGGCCGGCGATGCCTCGGCGGTGCGGGTCTTGGCCTCGACAGTGCCTGCAGCGCCGTCGATCTCCTTGGCGGCCTCATCGGCCTGGTCCTTGATGTCGCCGCCGATCTCCTCGATGGCAACGGCGACGTCCTCGACGTCTTCGCTCACGCGACCGGCCAGCTTGGCGGCGCGCTCACCGACGAGGCGGGTCTGCGAGGACACGACGCCGAGAGCGTCTTCGGTGAGGTCGACTGCGTCGTTGTAGACCTTCTCCACGCGGGTCAGGTTCTCCTGGACGACCGGCTTCTTGCGCAGGCGCTCGAGGGTGGCCTCGCCACGCTCGGCGAGCGTGTTGTAGAAGTCGGTGGCCTTCTCGACGTACGGGTCGGCGATCTTCTTGAGCTCGTCGGCGGTCAGCTTGCCGCGGAGTTCGTCGATCTCGGACGGAACTTCCTCGGAGAGCGTCTCGATGCGGGTCTTGGCCGTCTCGGGCAGCTCGGTGATGAGGGCCTTGGTCTCGGTGTAGCGGGCCTCGAGACGCGTCTGGGCGGTCTCGGCGGCGGCCTCGGTGCGCTCACGGAGCTCGGTGAGCTTCTCGGTGACCTGCGCGAAGGCGTAGTCACCGGCGCCGACTGCGGCGTAGAGCGGGGCGTAATTACGGGTGGTGGTCACTGGTGACTCCTTCTGTTGGCACCAATCGCGCTGCAGCACATGCGGTCTCGCTGATCTCGGCATCATTGCCGGGTGCATGTCGGTTTGTCGTCGGTTCGACGCGATGTCGCAAGCCGCCATGATCTTCCGGCTCGTCACCGCGCGAGATTAGGGAACCGCGGCGCCATCGGTATTGGTGTGTCCGTAGTCCAGTATCCACGCTGTGCTAGCAAATGCAAGCATTCTGCTAACACCTGTGGTTCAGCTCACCTCTTGCCGGCGAGAACTCGCTCGTATTCGTAGAAGCCGTGCCCGGCTTTCTTGCCGAGACGCCCCGAGGTGACCATCTGCACCAGCAGCGGGGGCGGCGCATAGAGCGGCTCGTCGAACTCCTCGACCATCTTCTCGGCGATGGCCTTGACGGTGTCGAGGCCCACCAGGTCGGCGAGCTTGAGCGGCCCCATCGGATGAGCGCACCCGAGCATCATGGCCTTGTCGATGTCCTCGACCGTCGAGAAGCCGCTCTCCACCATGCGAATCGCGGAGAGCAGGTACGGAACGAGCAGGGCGTTGACGACGAAACCCGAGCGGTCGGCGGAACGGATCACCTGCTTGCCGAGGACGTCGTGCGCGAACGCTTCCGCCCGAGCGGTCACCTCGGGAGCGGTCTCCGGTGTGGTGACCAGCTCGACCAGAGGGAGCACGGGTACGGGATTGAAGAAGTGGAGGCCGATCACGCGGCCGGGGTTCTGAGTCGCCACGGCCAGCTTCATGATCGCGATGGAGGAGGTGTTCGACGCGAGGACCGCGTGCGGATCGTCGACGATCTTGTCGAGGTCGGTGAAGATCGCGGTCTTGACGGCCTCGTCCTCGACGACGGCCTCACAGACCAGCTGCCGGTCGGCGAAGTCGTGGAGATCCGAGGTGAACGAGAGGCGATCGGCCGCCTGGTCGCGTTCGCGTTCGGTGAGTTTGCCGCTCGACACCCCGCGGTCGAGTGAGTCGAGGATGCGGGCACGCCCCGCCGAGAGCAGATCCCGGGTGGATTCGTAGACCAGTACGTCCGCCTGGGCGCGGGCGCACACCTCGGCGATCCCGGCACCCATCTGTCCGGCTCCGACGACGCCGACTCGGCAGATCTTCTCGCTTGTCATGTCGGATCCTCCGGGAAACGTCTACGTGGCAACTGATCTCGCAAGAACATGGGTGACTCCCGGGGTACTGATCAAGCCCTACACAGACCAGCAGGCGGCCCGCAGCGAAAGCCGCGGACCGCCTGACTGGTTCGCCGAAATCCCGGGGAGGCGGGAAAGTTCCTAGTGGAACTGGCCCTCTTCGGTCGAGCCCTTGAGGGCTGCGGTCGAGGTGTTCGGGTCGACGGTGGTGGCGATGCTGTCGAAGTAGCCGGCGCCGACCTCACGCTGGTGCTTGACGGCGGTGAAGCCACGCTCGTCGGCTGCCTTGAACTCGCGGTTCTGCAGGTCGACGAAAGCGGTCATCTGCTCGCGGGCGTAACCGTAGGCCAGGTCGAACATGCCGTAGTTCAGCGAGTGGAAGCCGGCCAGCGTGATGAACTGGAAGGTGAAGCCCATGGCGCCCAGCTCGTTCTGGAACTTGGCGATGGTGCTGTCGTCGAGGTGCTTGCTCCAGTTGAACGACGGGCTGCAGTTGTAGGACAGCAGCTGGTCCGGGAACTCGGCCTTGACCGACTCGGCGAACTTGCGAGCCAGCTCGAGATCGGGGGTACCGGTCTCCATCCAGATCATGTCGGCGTAGGGAGCGTAGGACTTCGCACGCTCGATGCACGGCTCGATGCCGTTCTTCACGTGGTAGTAGCCCTCGGCGGTGCGCTCACCGGTGACAAACTGCTTGTCGCGGTCGTCCACATCGGAGGTGATGAGGGTCGCGGCCTCGGCGTCGGTACGGGCGATGACGACGGTGGGGACACCGGCGACGTCGGCAGCGAGGCGGGCCGAGTTCAGGGTGCGGATGTGCTGCTGGGTCGGGATGAGCACCTTGCCACCGAGGTGGCCGCACTTCTTCTCCGAGGCGAGCTGATCCTCCCAGTGGGTACCGGCGGCACCCGCGGCGATCATGGCCTTCTGGAGCTCGTAGACGTTGAGGGCGCCACCGAAGCCGGCCTCACCGTCGGCGACGATCGGGACGACCCAGTTGTCGACCGAGTCGTCGCCCTCGACGCGGGCGATCTCGTCGGCGCGGAGCAGCGCGTTGTTGATGCGACGAACAACGTTCGGGACCGAGTTCGCCGGGTACAGCGACTGGTCGGGGTAGGTGTGGCCGGACAGGTTGGCGTCGCCGGCGACCTGCCAACCCGACAGGTAGACGGCCTTCAGGCCGGCGCGGACCTGCTGCACGGCCTGGTTACCGGTGAGGGCACCCAGAGCGTTGATGTAGGAACCGTCACCCTTGGTCACGCCGTCCCACAGGATCTCGGCGCCACGGCGGGCGAGGGTGTGCTCCTCGACGACCGAACCCTGGAGCTGAGCGACCTGCTCGGCGGTGTAGTCGCGCTTGATGCCCTTCCAGCGGGGGTTGGTGTCCCAGTCCTGCTGGATTTCCGCGGCGGTGCGGGGCTTTCCGACGTTGCTCATTGGCTGCTTCGCTTTCGTTGTCCTGCTCGTCTCGACCGGGTCGGATCGGGACGACCGGCCCGGCGCGCCGCCGAGGCCTGGAGTGCTGACAGACATCCGACTTCGTTCCCGAGAGCGTCGTACTCGCGTGTCCAGCATCGGTGTCGGCCGGACTTTGCGAACCCTTGGGCTTTCGTCTGTGGTGTCTGAAGCAAGAGTGCCACAGGACAAACCTGCAGGTCCAACCCCCGACGACTGTAAATCCGGGCTATTTTTTGACGACGCTTTGCAAAGTTTGCAAATCTTCTCCTGTGAAGACCGAGGCTGTTCGTCGTAAAAAGTACGCGCGTACTGGGATTTCCTACTGCCGAGTACAGCAGACTTTTGCGGAGCCGCGCACGGAATTCCGGGTTCCTCGACTGGCGACGACGGAGCCCATAGTGACCACACTCACACCGGACAGACAGCCGCTCAGGTCCGCCGGGGTGCCGGATCAGGGAGCGGTGACCCGACCGACGGCCGTGTCGAAGAGTGCCGCGAAGGCCGCGGAGTCGACCGGTTCGGTCGGTTCCGAAGGCGGATCGGCGGCCGGGGTCGCAGCGCCCGACACCGTCAACTGGACGGTGACCGGACCGGACGACGGACGGTCCAGAGCGGCGTATCCGGCGAAGCCGACCTGGCGGCGGACCCCGCCGTCGGGCAGCGTGGTGGTGACCTCGGACCGTGTCAGCAGCATCTGCTCACCGGCCCCGAGGGCGCCGTCGACCCCGGGTGGCGGGATCTCGGTGTACTCGGTGACGACACGACTGCCGGCGAGGTTGCCGCTGGTGATCTCGGTGGTGGTGCGCGCACAGCGCCCGGTGGTGACGAGCCGGTCCGCGTCGATGTCGCGTCGCGCCCTGGTGACCAGTTCGACGAGCACCCCGCTACCACCTCGAGCCGCGAGCACCGCCGAGTTGTCCGCGGTCAGCTCCCCGTTGAGGTCCGCGTCGGCCGTGGGGGCGCAGTACCCGGGAGAGACGCGGGTGGTGCGCGCGGCGTCGATGCCCGCTCGGTTCCCCGCGACCAGGTCGTCGATGGACAGTGTCTCGGCGGTGAATCCCGGGGGCAGGTCGGATGTCGGGAGCAGCAGGTCGGCCGGGGTGCGCGGGGCCGGCGCCTCGGCGGACCCGGTCGAACACCCGGCGGCCGCCATCAACCCGATCACCAGCGCGAACGCCCCGGCCGTCACCCGGATCGGGGTGCGGAGTCGGCCGTGGGGTGAGCGCACGCGGTCACCGTACCCTGTAGAGGATCATCGATCTGGCATCACCTGTTCTGGAGGTGGCGAGTGAGCAGGACCTACGTCGGCTCCCGGCTGCGCCAGTTGCGCTCCGAGCGCGGGCTGTCGCAGGTGGCCCTCGCACAGACGCTGTCGATCTCCGCGTCGTACCTCAACCAGATCGAGCACGACGCCCGGCCGCTGACGCCCTCGGTGTTGCGCAAGATCACCGAGGCGTTCGGCGTCGACGCCGGGTTCTTCGACTCCCAGGACGACCTACGACTCGTCGCCGAACTGCGTGAGGTGCTGCTCGACGACGACATCGAGGCGGGCCCGGGCGCGCACGACGCCTCACAGATCAGCACCATGGTCGCGACCCATCCCGAGATCGCGCAGGCGATGGTCAACCTCCACCGGCGCTACCGGATCGCGACCGATCAGCTCGCCGCGGCCACCGACGAACGCGGCGACCGCAGCATGCGCGGCACGATCAGCGCGCCGCACGAAGAAGTGCGCGACTACTTCTATCAGCGCCGCAACTACATCCACGAGCTCGACATCGCCGCCGAGGAGATGACGAACCGGATGCGCATGCACTCGGCGGACATCCGCCGCGAGATCATGAACCGCATCGAGAACGTGCACGGCATCAGCATCGTGCGCCGCGTCGACCTCGGCGACTACACCCTGCACCGTCTGAACGCCGAGGAGCGCAGGCTCGAGTTCTCCGCCGCGCTCTCCGCGGGGCAGCGGACCTTCAAACTCGCCAGCGAGCTCTGCTACCTCGAATACCACGACCTGCTCGACGAACTCGTCGACCAGGGCAACTTCACCAGTGAGGACGCCCGATCGCTGGCGCTGCTCGGACTGGCGAACTACTTCGCGGCGGCGGTCGTCCTCCCCTACAGCCAGTTCCATGGCGCCGCTGAGGATTTCCGCTACGACATCGAGCGACTGTCCGCGTTCTACGCGGTGTCCTACGAGACGATCTGCCACCGGCTCTCGACTCTGCAACGCCCCAACCTGCGCGGCATCCCCTGGTCGTTCGTGCGCGTCGATCGTGCCGGGAACATGTCGAAACGGCAGTCCGCCACCGGTTTCCACTTCTCCTCCAGCGGCGGCACCTGTCCGCTGTGGAACGTCTACGAGACATTCGCCTCGCCGGGAAAGATCCTCACCCAGATCGCCGAGATGCCCGACGGCCGCAACTACTTCTGGGTCGCGCGGACCGTCGAACGACGGGCCGCGCGCTACGGACAACCCGGCAAGACCTTCGCCATCGGCATGGGATGCGAACTCCGCCATGCCGGCCGGGTGATCTACTCCGACGGCCTCGAGATCGGCCCGCAGGCGCATGTGACCCCGATCGGTGCGGGTTGCCGGGTCTGCGAGCGCACCAACTGTGCGCAGCGCGCGTTCCCGGCGCTGGGCGCCACGCTGCGCGTCAACGAGCACTCCTCCACGGTGTCGCCGTACATGGCGATCACCGAGAATCGTTGATGCTCAGCGACACTCGTTCGGGGCAGGGATTCCCTGGAGCCGACGGTCGAGCCAGGTGGCCACGTCGCCGAACGAGGTGAACACCGCGGTGATGTGCTCGGCCGGGTACTCCCGGTAGATCGCGGTCGCACCGAGCTTGCACTGTTCGGCGAACAGCGCCCGCGCCTGCGACGCGGGAATCCACCATTCGTAGGTTCCGTGGTAGATCAGCAGCGGCATGGTCGCCTTCATCCCCGACATCGAGGTGACGTCGAAGATGTGTTCGGCGACCGGCGAGTGGAACGGGTCCGGGTCGGCGGAGAGCAACTGGGTGGGCATGTGTGACACGCCCAGCTTGCCCATGTCACCCGTGCACAGATCGCGCAGGGGCGACGTCGCGAGCCAACGGGCGGCATGGTTGGACATCTCCAGGATCTCGGGACGCTCCCGGGCCACGCCCAGCATCGCGGAGTGGTAGACCCCGGAGGCCAGGTTGGCGTTCATCGCGCCGGCCAGGGCCCGGTAGTCCGCCGGCACGCCGCCGATGGCCGCGCCGACGATGCGTTCGGCCTGATCGGGTGCATACGACGAGGCGAGTCTCGACGCCGCGTTGGTTGCGACGGCGCCACCGGAGTACCCGTTCATGACGATCGGCCCCCGGCCGAACTCCTTCGGGTCCAGTTTGGCGGCGGCCCGGACGGAATCGAGGACGACATGGGCGCCCACATACGGTTCGGCGTAGGCCATCCGGGCGCCGGTGTGGTCGGGCACGATCACCGCGTATCCCCGGTCGAGTGCCAGCTGCGTCAACGGCGGGAAGAGGTCGGTGCTGTTGGTGTCGTCGTTGTAGCCGTGGGAGAACGTGTAGCCCGGCGTGCAGGTGGTTCCCAGTGCGACGATCGGCGTGTTGTTGACGACGACCGGTCGCGGTCCCGGCCCCTTCCACTGCTTGCGCGGGACGAACAGCGTCGCGGTGCCGAACAGCGGTCCGCCGGTGGCGTCGGTGGTGCGGAACTTGACCTGCCGGGCAGAACGAAGGGGCACCGTGACGAGGAAGCCGGCCACCGGCGTCACGTCCCGGGTCGCGATCAGGTCGCCGGGCTTGCGTCCGGCGAGGTCGGCGGGCCAGTGATCGAAGAACCGGTCACCGACCGGCGACGGCATGACGGCCTCGCGCAGTTCCTGCAGCTCGCGGGAACCGCCCTCGATCTTCGACCTCTGCGGGATGCGCTCGAGCTTCTTGATCGGGGGCGGCGGTACGACCTCGTCGATCTCGCCCGGGATGTTCGGCGGGATGGCGGTCAGGTTCGGGGGCTCGGCGCTCGCCACGGTGTCGGTTCCGACTCCCCCGAGACCGGACACCAGCACGGCCGCGGCGACGCCGACGATCACCGTCGCGCGCGTCAGGGGGCGCCACCTGCCCATCGAATGCATCGCCAACACCCCTGTCATGCGGGCGATTCCGGGTGAGCTCACCCCCAGTGGTCAGCCCGACTCGCTCCTCCGGTCCGGATTCCGTCATGCTAAACGGCCGCGCGGACATCGGCAGGACACACCCCGATCAATGCCGGAGAATCCGATCGCCCGAGCCAATCCGGATCACGGTTCGATCTCGAAGGAACGACCTTCGGGGCGCCCGACATCGACACCTGGTCGCTTGTCCTAGTGTCGTGAGGCGACGAGGCTTTCACACGCTGCGGAGGCACCCGATGGCGACAACCGCGAACGGTCGACGACACCGGACCGGTCGCCGGAAGCTGATCACTCCGATCGCCACCGGGCTCGTGGCCGCCTGGTGCGCGATGGCACCGGGCTCCGCCTCCGGTGAACCGCCGAACATGATGCCCGTCCCGCCACCGGTCGCCGAGGCCGTCGACGCGGCCGTGCCACCTCCGCCGATCCCGCGCCTGCGCGACATCCCGCCGCGGGCATGGGCAGCTGGATTCGACCACCGCACACTGGAGTTGCGGGAGGCGCTACTGCCCTCGCCCACCGGTGACCCGCTGTTCGACCGTTGGCCTGCGGACCTGTCGACGATGCGGCCGGGACAGGTCGTCGCGGTCCGCGACGTCAGGGCCACCGCGGGCCCGGTCGTCACCGTTCCCCTCCGGTCGGCCACCCTGATCAAGTTCGCCACCACCGATGCGACCGGCGCGCCGATCTTCGGCACCGCGACACTACTGATCCCGAATCGGCCCGCCCGCGGACCCCGACCCCTGCTGGTCAACAACCTCCCCATCGACTCGCTCGGCGCCGCCTGCACCCCCGGATACACGCTGGCGCACGGCTTCTCGATCGCGACGAACCCCACCGACCTGATCCCGCCGACCACCCAGCTCGCCCTGAACGACGGTCATGCAGTCCTCGTCCCCGACCATCAGGGGCCGCGGATGGCCTACGCCGAACCCGTGCTGGCCGGGCACGTCGTCCTCGACGCGATCCGCGCCGGCCTGGCAGTGAGTCCGGAAGGGTTGCAGCACAGTCGCATCGCCATGGCGGGTTACTCGGGCGGCGCGATAGCGACGCACGGGGCGTCGAAGCTGGTCGGCGACTACGCCCCCGAACTGTCGGGGCGGATCGTCGGCGCCGCGCTCGGCGGGGTTCCGGCGGACTTCCGCATGCTGGTCGGGAGCATGAACGCGAACCTCGCCACCGGGCTGTTCCACGCGGCGACCTTCGGCATCGCCCGCGAACGCACCGAGATCCTCGCGCTGGCCAATCGCCCTGCACGGTGGCTGGCCACCTCGCCGCTGAAGAACGTCTGCGTCATCCCCGAGGCACTGGGCGGCGGGACCTTCGTGCCGATGCAGCTGATGTCGAGCGACCCGGACCCGTTCCACTCGCCCGTCGCCGAACGCATCTATCGGCTCACCGCGATGGCGGACCGGAAATCGGTGGTGCCCTTGCTGATCTACCACGGCACCCACGAGTGGTGGATTCCCGCGGCGGGCGCACGCGCGCTCTACCGGCAGCAGTGCGGATACGGCGCCACCGTCGCCTACCGGGAGATCTTCGGCGAACACCTGACCGGCGCGCTCCTCGGTTTCCCGGTCGCGCTCGACTGGCTGAACAAGCGACTGGCCGGCCGCCCGGGACCGAACGAATGCGCGCGGCGCCCGGCCGGTTGAGGCCGAGCGCCGCGAGACGGTCAGGGGTGGATCAGTAGACGAGGACGCGCAGGTTCTCCGCGACGCATGCGGGCTTGGACTCCCCCTCGATCTCGACCGTGTTGGTCACGACCATGTTGACGCCCTTGGGGGTCTCCTCGATCGAGGTGATCACCGCGTTGGAACGGATACGCGCACCCACCTTCACCGGGTTCGGGAAGCGCAGCTTGTTCATGCCGTAGTTGAGGAAGAGCTTGGGGCCCTCGATGGTGAAGATCTGGCCGGCGAGCATCGGGAGCAGCGACACGGTGAGGTAGCCGTGCGCGATCGTGGTGCCGAACGGACCCGACTTGGCACGCTCGGGATCGGTGTGGATCCACTGGTGGTCACCGGTGGCGTCGGCGAATGCATCGATCCGCTCCTGCGTGATCTCCAGCCACTCGCCCGATCCGAGGTCTTCGCCGATCGCCGCCTTGAGCTCCTCGACACTTGTGAACGTCCGTGTGCTGTTAGTCATAGTGGCTGTAGTCTACCGTGGCCCCATGAGCGCACCGCGAGTCTCACCGGGTGGTCTCCGAGATCTCGGACCCTTCAATTTCGCCTTCGCGCGTGGGGCCGCGCGCGTCATCGGCGTCGACGACGCACACATCTTCTCCACGCTCGGCCGGGCGAAGGGACTGTTCCGCGGCTGGCTGCACTACAGCGGCCGGTTGATGCCCTTCGGAACGTTGCCGCGCAAGGACTCCGAGATGATCATCATCCGGGTCGCGCATCTACGCGGCTGCGAGTACGAGCTCGATCATCACCGACGACTGGGGCGCCGTGCGGGCATCGGTGACGCCGAGTTCGAGCGCATTCTCGAAGGTCCCGACGCCGGGTGGGGCGACCGCGAGCGGGCCATCCTCCGCGCGGTCGACGAACTGGTCGAGAGCAAAGACGTTTCCGACATCGCCTGGGCCGCACTGTCACGGCATCTCGACGATCGCCGGTTGATCGAGTTCACCTTGCTCGTCGGCCAATACGACAGCCTGGCCACGACGATCCACACGCTGCGCATCCAGCGCGATCACCACACCTGACGACGGATGAATGATGGAGTCGATCAGCCAGCGCCTGATGCGCAACGCCGCGTTCGCCGAGATCTACGAGAACCTCTGGCGGCCGACGTTCACGAGGCTGTTCAGTCTCGGCGGGCGTGCCACCGAGGACTACGACCGCGCGCTCCGCGCCTACCTGTCGCGCCCCGGTGACCGCCTCGTCCTCGACGTAGCCTGTGGCCCAGGCAATTACACGCGGCTCATCGCCGACGGCCTGACCGGCGACGGACGCTGCATCGGGATCGACTTCTCCGCCCCGATGCTCGCCCGTGCGGCCCGCACCAACGCCGTCGAGCGCGCCGCCTTCCTCCGCGCCGACGCCCACGCGATCCCGTTCGACGACAACACCTTCGACGTCGTCAGCTGCCTGGCCGCCCTGTACCTCATCCCCGACCCGCTCCCCGTCGTCGACGAGCTGGTGCGGGTCACCCGGCCGGGCGGTGAGATCGTCATCTTCACCTCCGTCGCGACCGAGGTGACATCACTGCCCGGCGTCCAGCGGGTCGTCGGACTGACCGGCTTCCGCATCTTCGACGAACACACGATCACCGACCGCCTGCGCGCTGCGGGCGCGGTGGACGTCGAGCAGACGATCACCGGCCACGGACAGTACGTCCTGGGCGTCAAACCGGGGCCCGTGAGCACTCCCGGGGATTTGCAGTAAAGTCCTCCTCGAAATAGGGAGGTTAGGTATGACTAACGAAACCACGTCCGGGGATCAGCTGCCGTTCGGCCAGCGCAAGACCGAGGACATGCCGGGCCACTGGCTCCTCGCCCGACTCGGCAAACGCGTACTGCGTCCGGGCGGACTCGAGCTCACCGAGAGCCTGCTCGACGACGCCCGCATCAGCGGCTCCGACGTCCTCGAGATCGCCCCCGGCCTGGGCAAGACGGCCACCGCGATCCTCGAGCGATCACCGAAGAGCTATGTCGGCGTAGACGACGATCCGGACGCCGTCGTCCTCACCAAGGGCGTCATCGGTGAACGCGGCCGGGTCGTCGCGGGTGACGCCTCGGCCACCGGACTCGACGACGCGAGCACCGACGTCGCCGTCGGCGAGGCGATGCTGACGATGCAGTCCGACCGCAACAAGGCCAAGATCGTCGAGGAGGCCTTCCGTGTGCTGCGTCCCGGCGGCCGGTACGCGATCCATGAGCTCGCGATCAATCCCGACACCCTTCCCGACGAGGAGAAGACCGAGATCCGCAAGTCGCTGGCGCGGTCGATCAAGGTCAACGCCCGTCCGCTGACCGAGGCCGAGTGGCGCAAGCTGCTGACCGACGCCGGCTTCG
Source organism: Gordonia metallireducens (assembly GCF_021245825.1). Classification (NCBI taxonomy): domain Bacteria; kingdom Bacillati; phylum Actinomycetota; class Actinomycetes; order Mycobacteriales; family Gordoniaceae; genus Gordonia; species Gordonia metallireducens. The sequence continues at coordinate 132,402 of NZ_JAJQJP010000017.1, forward strand.
AGGTCACCACGGTCAAGTTCGCCAAGATGGCACTGCTCGAGCCACGTCGCATGATCGCCGACGAGGGACTCGTCGGGGCACTGAAGTTCGTCGGCAACGTGCTCCGCGACGGCGACGCACGCAAGCGCGTCCTCGCCATGCGGTCGACGTTCACCAAGTACAAGTCGCACATGGCCGCCATCGAGGTCATCGCCACCAAGCCGGAGGCCGCGAAGTGAGCGACTCGACCGTGATCACCGGCCTCGCCGAGAACACCGGCAAGGCGGGCGACCGTCCCGACATCTCCGTTCTCTCCCGCAACGACGGCGGCAACGTCATCCGCCTGTCGTTCCTCTCCGGTCAGACGATGCCCGACCATTGCGCCGGCCGTCCGATCCTGGTCATCGGCCAGACCGGCGAGATCGACTTCACCGTCGGGGAGACCACCACGCGCCTCGAGAGCGGCGTCGCGATCCACGTGAACGCAAACATCCCCCACGCGCTCGAAGCACGGACCGACGCGGTCGTCACACTGGTGGTGTTGGAGAATCCCACAGGAGAGCAACCCTCCGGGAGCTGATGCACGCGGGGCGCGTCGAGATCGAGAGGACCAGCCATGGCGACCAAGCAGCGCGACAAGATCATGGCCCTGCTGTCGGAATCGGTCGAACCGATGGTCGCCGGGGAGATCTCGACGCGCCTCGACCTGCACGTGACCACGGCCCGGTTCCACCTCGCCAAGCTGATCGAGGACGGGCGGGTCGAGACCACGACCGTTCCGACGCCGGGCGTCGGCCGTCCGCGCGTCGGCTATCAAGTGGTCCGCCGGCCACCCACCGACGCGCTGCTGGGCCATCTCCTGGGTCAGTTGGGCAGCACGCAGGCCACCCGTGAACATGCCGGCGCCGAGGCCGGCCGCCTGTGGGCCGAGGAGCATGCGCACCCGGTGTCGGCGGCCGATCTGCCCGATCCGGTGACCGTCGCCTCGGACATCCTCGGCACGTTGGGTTTCCAGGTCTCGAACATCATGAGCGCCTTCGGCTCTCACGAACTGCGGCTCTGCTCGTGCCCGCTGCAGGACATCGCCCGGACGCACCCCGAGGTCGCCCGCGGTGTCGCCCGCGGCGTCATCGAGCAGGCACTCGCCGCCAGCTCCCCCGCGCTCAGTTCGCAGTATGCCGTCACCGTCGCCCCGGACCCGGCAGGCGGCGACTGCGAGATCGTGCTGCGGCTGGCGCCGTTGCGGCGCACCGCAACCCACACCGAGTCTCCACTCAGGTGAGGCTTGCCTTAATTAATTTGAAGGATTAAGTTTCTCCAAAGGCGTTGGCGAACGACCATCGCCGAACAGGAGGGACCCTCGTCATGCATCTCATCCGCAGGATGACCATTACGCTGCTCGCGACGCTCGTGGCCGTCGTCGGGCTCGTCGCGGCCACCGGCGGTGCCTCGGCCGCCAAGACCTTCCCGCCGAACTTCAAGGTCACCACCGACCGCCCGACGCTCGCCGATCTCAACGACATCGTCGAGTTCCTCGTGGAGACCCCGGCGTCGGACCAGGCCAAGGCCGCCAATGTGGAGGGCGGTATGAACGCGGTGATCGTCCCCAAGACGGTGTACTCGCTCGGCCTCTTCCGCGCTCCCCGCGGCTGGAACGATGTGACCGGTCCGCTGGTCCAGAAGGGCAACAGCGTAACCGCCACGCTCAACAGCGGCTCGGCCGGACGTCCCACGATCCGCATGACCATCGAGTTCAAGAAGCTCGACGGCAACTGGAAGCTCGCGGCCAGTTCGCTGTGCCAGGGCGTCAAGACCGTCGGCCTGAACATCTACTGCAACTCCTAGTAGTAGACGTGCTCGACATCAGCGGCCTGTCCGTCCGAATGGGCGGGCAGGCCGTTCTCGACGACATCACCACCCGCGTCGACGACGGTGAGCTGGTCTATCTGCTCGGACGCAACGGCACCGGCAAGACGACGCTGCTACGGACCATCTGCGGTGTCATACGTCCTGCGGCGGGCCGAATCCTGATCGACGGCAAGCGATTCAGCGAACTCGATGCGCCACCCACGGTGATCGGTATGCACCTGGGCACCGACGCCGCACACCCCGGCCACAGCGCGCGGCGCCACCTGACCTGGCTGGCCCGGGCCGGCGGCATCCCGACCGGCCGGGTCGCCGAGGTCCTCGATCTCGTCGGACTCACCGACGTGGCCGGCCGCCGCGTCGTCGACTACTCCCTCGGCATGCGTCAGCGGCTCGGGATCGCCGCCGCCCTCCTGGGCGATGCGCGCACCCTCGTCCTCGACGAGCCGGTCAACGGCCTCGACATCGACGGCATCCGTTGGCTACGAGGACTTCTCCGAGATCTCGCCGACGACGGCCGGCGTCTCCTCATCGCCTCGCACCACCTCGACGAGGTGGCCCGCACCGCCGACCGCGTCGTCGTGCTGAACTCCGGCCGTATCGCCGCCGACGCGCCGCTGGCCGAATTCGTCGGTGGACACGCCGATCTCGAGGAGGCCTATCTCGCCGCAGTCGATGGGCAGACCCCCGCAGGAGTCACCGCATGACCGCCACCCTCACGGCTGTCGCCGGACAGATCGGACGCGGCACACGCGCCGAACTCACCCGCGTCGGCGGTGCACGCAGCATTCTGCTCTATGGATTGATCCCGGGTGCGGTCCTGCTGCCCCTCGTCATCACCCTCGGTGTGGCCACCGTCGCCGAACGGTTCGCGTCGATCTCGGGAAGTATCCAGGTAACCTCGGTCACCACGACCAACTCGGTCTACTGGGTCATCACGTTCACCGTGATGATCTGGGCCGTCGTCGCGGCCTACGCCCAGGCGACCGCCGAGCGCGGCCCGCTGGGGGAACTCGCCCGCCACCTCTACCCGCACCGCTGGACCGGCCTGGTGTCCCGGTGGATCGCCTACGGCGTGGGTGCCGCGTTGTGCAGCGCCGCCCTGGTCGCGCTGGTGATGGCGGTCCTGCCGACCTTCTTCCCGAAGGTGTACAGCGGCGTCGACATCGGTTCGCCCGAGGGCGTCCGGTTCCTGATCGCGGTGCCGGTCTTCGCGGTGTTCACCGTCGGGATCGGCATCGGACTCGCGGCGATCATCGGACATCCGGCGGGAACCGTTGTGGCACTGCTCGGTTGGACGTATGTGATCGAGAACGCGATCAGCCTGGTGCCTGACGGTTACACGCTGCAGCAGTACATGCCCTTCCTCAACGGAACCTTCGGCACCGGACAGGAACTCGCCTTCATGCCCCCGTGGGGGCCCACCGGCGGGCTGCTCTACTGCGGCGCGATCGCGCTGGCCCTCTTCACACTCGGCTGTCTCGCACTGACGTTCCGGGTCAGAAGGACCGGTAGTCGCGCACCGTCATCCGCGGTCCGCGCCGTTCTCGCCGGACGCCGTGCAGCTCGACCATCCTGATGATCCGGCGCCGTTGCCCGGCATAGGGTTCCAGTAGTTCGAGCATGCCCGCGTCGTCGACCGGTTCGCCGATGAGGGTCAGGCCCACCAGCGTGGGGATGTGATAGTCGCCGACCGACACCGCATCGGTGTCGCCGACGGCCCGGGCCCGTGTCTCCGCCTCGGTCCACCGCCCCACTCCCCGAAGGAGCCGGAGACGGTCGTGATGACGTTCGACGTCCATCGCGGTCGCCCCGCGGATCGTGCGCATCCGCACCGGTTCGATGCCGCTGCGATGCCATTCCCACGAGGGGATGTCCGCCCAAGCGGCACGCGGCGGCGGAACACGCATCGTGCCGGGCACCGGGCCCGGCGCAGGCTCGCCGAAGCGTCGCACCAGGTAGCGCCACGCGCGGAAGGCCTCCGCCCCGACCACCTTCTGCTCGAGGATCGCCGGCACCAGCGCCTCCCACACCCGGTCGGTGCGACCGATGCGCAGGCCCACCGACCGGCGGACGAGGCCGGCGACCACGTCGTCGTGCACCGCCATCGCCGCCGGCTCGTCGGAGGCGCCGAGGAAGTCCGGCAACTGCTCGAGCAACCAGTCGCCGCCGGGTCCCCAGGCGCGCCCCAGCACGCGCGAACCGTCGATGCGCAGGGTGACGGTGCCCGGCCCGTCGGGGGTCTGCACAGCGCGCCAGATCGACCCGTCGTTGCCGTAGACGAACGTGGGGTCACCGGCACCCCGCCGGAGATGGCCGACCGTGCCCCGGACGTCGAGCTGCCACGGCAACTCCCATTCCCGGACCCGTTCGTCGGCGCTCACCGTTCCGAGCGTAGCCCGCTCGACGGTGTTCGTTTCCCGTCGAATTCGCCAAGAATGGCCGGAACAAAGGGCCGAACCCATTCGCAGGGACATTCCGATCGCCGACGAACAAAGGGGAACAGGTGTTTATCGGATACGGAAAGAGCCGGTGACCAACAGGTCACCGACTCTTGCCGAGGTGTCAGGCAACGCCTGGATCAGAGTGCGTATCCGCCGCGGTTGGAGGCGGTCTTGCCCTCCTTGAGGACCAGCAGGATGTTGTCGTGGTCGGTCAGCGAATCGATGTCGGCGAGCGGATCGCCCTTGACGACGACGACGTCGGCGAGCTTGCCGGCCTCGAGGGTGCCCAGCTTGTCGGCCACGTCGCAGAGCTCGGCGGAGGTCTTGGTGCCGGCGACGATCGCCTGCATCGGGGTCATGCCGCCGAACTTGACCAGGCAGCCGAGCTCGCCGAGGGTGGCGCCGTGGTCGGGAACCAGACCGGCGTCGGTGCCGACGGCGACCTTGATACCGGCCTCGATCGACGCCGCGATGGACTCGTGGGCCAGCTTGTGCCACTTCTCGGACTTGGCGACCGCCTGCGGCGTCGCGGTGTCCGGCTTCAGGGTCTCGATCAGGGTGGGGACCAGGAACTGGCCGCGTTCGACCATCTCCGTACGGAGTTCGTCGGTGAGCGCATATCCGTGCTCGATGGAGTGCGCGCCGCCCTGGACGGCGGCCTGGATGCCGAGGAAACCGATCGCGTGCGCGGCGACCTTGCGTCCGCCGTAGTTATTGGCCTCCTCGACCAGCGCGGCGACGATCTCGGTGCGGGCGCCCAGCCAGTCCGGGTCGTCGCTGGGCGACGAGACACCGCCGCTGGAGGCGACCTTGATGACGTCGACGCCGCTGCGGAGCAGCTCGCGGACCGCCTTGCGCGCCTCGTCGACGGTGTCGACCAGTTCGCCGCCGATCAGGCCGGTTCCGCTGAGGCCCGACGGGATGTGGAAGTCGGCGTGTCCACCGGTCTGGCTGAGCATCTTGTCGGCGACCAGCAGGCGCGGGCCGGCGACCAGACCGTGGGCGACGGCGTCGCGGACGCCCACGTCGACGCCCATGAGGTCACGGACGGTGGTGACACCGGCTTCGATAGTGGTCTTGAGCCGGTCGACGAGCTCGAAGAAGCGGTAGGAGGGCGGCACCATCGCGGCCATGATCGGCGAGCCCTTGGTTCCGGGCAGCGAGAGGTGCACGTGGCAGTCGAAGAATCCGGGGGTCACGGTGTTGCCACCGACATCCACCTTCACGGGCTTCGTCGACTCGTCGACCTGCGGGGCGCCGTCGGCTGCTCCCGCGTAGGTGATCTTGCCGTCGTCGATCACGACGACAGCGTCGGCGATCGGATCGGCACCCGTCCCGTCGATCAGGCGAGCATTGTGAAGGATGGTTGTCGTCATAGCCTTTGTTTATACCGTGTATTCATTGTTTTTCCGGCATTCGACAGCGAACGTCACAGCAGGTCGCGAGGTCGTGCGCAGATTTGCGCCTCGGAAATGGCACGAAATTGTCATGCTCCGGAGGGGCACAAAGAAAATGAGGGATTCGTACCGAATTACGGTACGAATCCCTCACTTCGAGAACAGGGCCTACAGGTTGATCATGTGCCCGATCGCGCCATGGAACGTTTCCTGCAGTGCCTCCGACATCGTCGGGTGGGTGTGCACGTTGCGGGCAAGTTCCTTGGCGGTCAGGTCCCACTTGTGGGCCAGGGTCATCTCCGGGAGCATCTCGGAGACGTTGTCACCCACCAGGTGTCCGCCGAGCAGTTCGTCGGTGTCGGCGTTGGTGACCAGTTTGGCGAAGCCGGCGGTCTCGCCGAGGCCCTGCGCCTTGCCGTTGGCGCTGAACGGGAACGTGGTGGCCTTCACGTTGTAGCCCTCGTCCTTGGCCTGCGCCTCGGTGAGGCCGAACGAGGCGACCTGCGGCTGGCAGAAGGTGGCGCGCGGCATGAAGCGGTAGTCGCCCAGCGTCATGGTCTCCTCGCCCGCGATGGTCTCCGCAGCGACGACACCCTGAGCCTCGGCGACGTGCGCCAGCTGCAGCTTGGCGGTCACGTCACCGATGGCGTAAATGCCCTCGACGTTGGTCCGCATATAGTCGTCGATAGCGATGGCGCCGCGGTCGGTGAGCTCGACACCGGTCTTCTCCAGACCGAAGCCCTCGACGCGCGGGGCGAAGCCCACGGACATGAGGACCTTGTCGACGGTCAGCTCGCCTTCCTTGTCCTTGGCGTCCTTGTAGGTGACCGTGACGCTGTCGCCGTTGTCGGTGACCGACTGGACCCTCGTGGAGGTCAGCAGCTTGACGCCGAGCTTCTTGTATTCCTTGGCGACGGCCTTGGACGAGTCGGCGTCCTCGTTGGGCAGGACACGGTCGAGGAACTCGACGATGGTGACGTCGACGCCGTAGTTGGCGAGCACGTAGCCGAACTCCATGCCGATGGCGCCCGCGCCGACGATCACGATGGACTCGGGCAGCTCACGGGTGAGAATCTGGGTCTCGTAGGTGACCACGTTCTCCGACAGTTCGACGCCCGGGAGCAACTTCACGGTCGAGCCGGTGTCGATGATGACGTTGTCGAAGGTGATCTCGCGGTCGCCGACCTTGATGGTCTTGGCGTCGGTGAACACGCCGTAGCCGTCGATCTCGGTGATCTTGTTCTTCTTCATCAGGTAGTGGACGCCCTTGACGATGCCGTCCGACACCTTGCGGCTGCGGTCGAACGCCGCGCCGAAGTCGAAGGACACGTCACCACTCATGCCGAAGGTCTTGGCCTGGTGGTTGAAGATGTGCGCGAGTTCCGCGTTCCGCAGCAACGCCTTGGACGGGATACATCCGACGTTGAGACACACACCGCCCCAGTACTTCTCCTCGATGACGGCGGTTTTCATGCCCAGTTGAGCCGACCGGATCGCGGCTACGTACCCACCTGGACCTGCACCCAATACAACTGTTTGAAAGTGTTCAGCCACGACAGCCACCCTACGTCTCCTCTGTTGATCGCCGCAGTCCGTCCCACTACTCTTCGGTAACTTCCCGACGGATTCAATCACTGTTTGAAACGCTGTTTGATCTGTGGTTTCATCCCACCTGTGACCCAGACCACCGACTCGACGCCGTCCGGGGCCGGGTCGACCGGCACCCGAGAGGCCCTGCTCGCCGTCGCGGAGCGCCTCTTCCTGGCCGACGGCTACGACAAGGTGTCCGTCCGCGCGATCTGCGCCGCCGCCGACGCCAACCCCGCCGCCGTGCACTATCACTTCGGGACCAAGGACGACCTGACCATCGCGCTGCTGGAATCACGACTGGCTCCGTGCTGGTCCGATGCCATGTCCTCGATCGATCCCGGGACCGATTCGGTGCGGCACATCGTGGACGTGCTGCTCGCCCCCTTCGTCGAACTCCAGACCGATCCGACCGGCCACCTGCACCTACGCCTGCTGTCGCGGTTCGTGCTCAGCCATCCGAACGTCAATTGGACCGCCCGGTGGTTCGGACTCGACCCGTTCGCCGACATCCTGCTCGACGCCATTCCCGGACTGCCCGCCCGCGCGGCACGCCGCCGCTGGGCACTCGCCTTCCAGGTGATCCTCCTGCGCTTCGGCAGCACCGAGCCGCTCGACGCCCAGGCCGTCGACGCCCTCGCGGGGTTCGTCACCGCGGGATTGTCGGCACCGCCTTCGTGACAACCCTCCGCAAGCTCCGGGCTCCCTCAGGGAGCAGCAACATCCCGTCCGAGAAACACAACGAATGAGAGGAACCGACGTGGACAGCCCCGACGCCGGACCGTTCAGCCCGGCCAAGCTCGGCCCGCTCACCCTGCGGAACCGACTGATCAAGTGCGCCACCTTCGAGGGCATGACGCCCGACGCGCTCGTCACCGACGAACTCGTCGAGTTCCACCGCGAGGTCGCAGCCGGTGGCGTCGCGATGAGCACGGTCGCCTACTGCGCGGTCTCGCCGGAGGGTCGCACCGACCGCCACCAGATCTGGATGCGTCCCGAGGCGATGCCCGGTCTGCGCAAGCTGACCGACGCCATCCACTCCGAGGGCGCACTAGCCGCCGCACAGCTCGGCCACGCCGGCGCGGTTGCGAACTCGGTGTCGAACCGTGCGAAGGCCTGGGGGCCCGGCCGCATCCCCGCGCCGATGGGGATGTCGTTGACCCACAAGGCGAGTGTCTCCGACATCGCCGAGCTGCGGGTGAAGTTCCGGCAGGCTGCCCGCATCGCCGTCGACTCCGGCTTCGACGGACTCGAGATCCATTGCGGGCACAACTATCTCATCTCCAGCTTCCTGTCTCCCCTGCTCAACCACCGCCGCGACGGTTACGGCGGCAGCCTGGTCAACCGCGCGCGCATGGCCCGCGAGGTCGTCGAGAGCGTGCGCGAGGAGGTCGGCGACGAGGCCGCGATCTGGGTGAAGCTCAACACCTACGACGGCGTCGGCAAGCCCGACATCGAACGGTCGCCGGAGGCGCGTGCGAAGGGCCGCGCCAAGCTGAGCAGCTTCAACGTCGACGAGGCCTGCCAGGTGGCGCAGCTGCTGGAGTCCGACGGCCATCTCGACGCCATCGAGCCCACCGCGGGCAGCTCGCTGCTCAACCCGATGTACCTGTTCCACGGGGATGCCCCGCGCAAGGAGTTCGCCGCCGCCTTCTCCGGTCCGATGAAGTACGGGCTCAAGGCTTTCGCACCGATCTTCCTCAAGCGCTACCAGTACCACGACGGCTATCTGCTGCCGCTCGCGCGCGAACTGCGGAAGGCCGTCGACCTCCCGATGATCCTGCTCGGCGGCGTCACCGACCGGGCGTCGATGGACACCGCGATGGCCGAGGGCTTCGAGTTCATGGCGATGGGCCGCGCGATCCTGCGGGAGCCGGATCTGCCGCTGCGGATCGCCGCGGACCCGACGACGACGTCGAAGTGCGTGCACTGCAACCTCTGCATGCCGACGATCTACTCGCACACGCGCTGCCCGATCCGCACCGGCGAGGTGCCCGATCCGCTGGCGGTCTCACCGACGGTGAGCGGTTCGGCGAGCTGACGCCCGCGGTAGCTGTCGCGTGTCGTGGCGCTCACCGCCCCGATACGCGACAGCTGCCTCAGCTGCGTAGGAAGACCCCGTCGCTCTCTTCGTCGTCGTAGTACTCGATCGTCATCTTCGGACCGTCGAAGGTGACCTTCGAGACGGTGCCGATCTGGGCGTTCTCGTTGTGCAGCGGGAACGTGAAGGTGTTGGCATCCCAGTGCGTCAGTTCATGTTTGCGGACGCCGCCGGGGCCCATCTCGAGGACGAGCTTGCCGTCGCGCTCGACGATCTCGGCCGGCCCGTACACGGTGTTGGCGTAGGTGCCCACGAAGGTCGGCAGCGGCTGAGGCGGAGCCGCATTCGCCGGCGCCTGTTTGCCGACGAGTTCGCCGTTGGGCTGACTCATCTCGGCGTAGGCCTTGCCGTAGAGCTCGCGCCAGTCACTGCGGATCTCGCCGTACTGCACCAGATCCATGAACTCCGCCGCCAGCGCATCGGCCGCACCGATCGGGGCGGCGTTGGTGAGCACGATGATCGCGGTGTCCGCCGACGGCAGGATGGAGAAGGCAGTGCCGGCGCCCGACGCGAACGCGCCGGCGTGGCTGAACTGGGTACGCGCGTCGGTGGTCACGCCGACGTTGAACCCGTAACCGTAGAAACCGGCGCGAGCGTTCGGGTTCGCCGGCGGGTTCGACACGATCTGCGGCGAGGTCGCAGGCAGCAGCGCGTCCGGGGCGACGATCTCCGCGCCTTCGTGCTTGCCCTGCGCCAGAACCATCTTCAGCCAGGTGGCCATGTCGTTGACCGTCGAACTGACACCGCCGGCCGGCGTCTGCGCGTCGGGATCACGGGGGATGTCGGTCTTGGCCCACTTCCCGTCGATCTTGATGTGCCCGACGGCCCGGTCGGCCCGCTTCTCGAAGTCGGCGAAGCGGGAACTGGTGCTGGTCATGCCCAGCGGCCCGTAGATGAGGTCCTGCGACAGCGTCGGCCAGTCCTTGCCCGCCTTCGCGGCGACCGCCTCACCGCCGGTCGTCACACCGAAGTTGGTGTACGCGTAGCTGATCCGGAACGGGTCGAGGGGCATGAACCGGAGCCGCTGGAGGATCTCGGTCCGCGAATAACCCATGTCCTCGAGTTTGTCGCCGGCGTGATCGGGCAGACCGGATCGGTGCGAGTACATGTCCGCGACGGTCACCGTGCGGGTGACGTACGGGTCGGACAGCGCGAACCAGGGCAGCCCCTCGACGATCGGCATGTCCCAGGCGACGGCCTTGTCGGTCACCGCGGCACCGACCACCGTGGACCCGACCGACTTCGACACGGACGCCAGCTGGAACACCGTGTTGGGGTCGACCTTCTGACCAGTGGTCAGATCCTTGACCCCGAACCCCTTCGCGTACTTGGTCTCTCCGCCCGACACCACGGCCACCGCCATACCGGGCAGCCCCGTCGACGACATCAACGACCCGACGAGTCCGTCGAGTTGTCCGACGGCCTTGTCCACCGAACCCTCGGGCAACGGCACCGCGTCCACGGCATTGGGGTTCACCAGCGCCGACGCCCCGGACGGTTCGGTCGGCGGGTTGCCGGTACCCGACGAGGCGGTGTCGCAGGCCGCGACGAGGGCGACGACCGAGAGGGCCGAGCAGGCCGCGAGTGACACGCGCCCCCATCTCGGACCGTGGTGTCGTGGGCGTCGTCCTGCGGTGGAGCCGGCGGAGCGTCGGACAGGGACCGAATCGAAAGTGGGCATGCGGATCTCCTCATCCTCGCGGGAGAAAGATACCGCGAAGGACGCCCTGACATGGACGTTCCGTGGTTCACCGGCACGATTTCGGCCAGGACGGGCACAGACGTGACGTGAGCGGGGCCTGCATCCTCGGTGACCGGCAGCCGTCCCGCGTAAGTTGGACGCCATGACCGAGCAGGCCGACGGCATCTCCACCAGCACCGACACCGACGATCCGTTCCTCTGGCTCGAGGACGTCACCGGCGACGATGCGCTGGCCTGGGTACGCTCCCACAACGAACCGACCGTCGAGACGCTGTCGTCGGACCGCTTCCGCGACATGGAGGCATCAGCTCTGGCGATCCTCGACACCGACGACCGGATCCCGTTCGTCCGACGCCGCGGCGGGTTCCTCTACAACTTCTGGCGCGATGCGGCCAATCCCCGCGGGCTCTGGCGGCGGACGACGCTGGAGTCCTACGTGACCGATACACCCGATTGGGAGATCATCCTCGACGTCGACGAACTCGCGCGCACCGAGGACGAGAACTGGGTGTGGTCGGGGGCCACGGTGCTCCGTCCCGAGTACGAACGAGCGCTGGTCTCGCTGTCCCGGGGCGGCGCCGACGCGAGTGTGATCCGCGAGTTCGACATCCCGACACGGCAGTGGATCACCGACGGTTTCACGCTGCCGGAGAACAAGTCGAGCGTGCGCTGGATCGACCGCGACACCGTCTATGTCGGAACCGATTTCGGCGAACAACCGGACGGTGTCGGATCGTTGACCGACTCCGGTTACCCCCGCGTGGTGAAACGCTGGTCGAGGGGCACCCCGCTGGAGGCCGCGACCACCGTCTTCGCCGGTGAGAAGAGCGATGTCTCGGTGCACGCGATCTACGACGACACCCCCGGGTTCGAGCGACACTTCATCTCGCGCTCGACGGATTTCTTCAACTCGCTGATGTACGAATTGCGCGACGGCGAACCGGAACTCGTCGACGTCCCGACCGATGCCCATGCGGGTGTGCGGATGAATTGGCTGCTGGTGATGACGCGGTCGGAGTGGACGGTCGGCGGCACGACCCACGAACCGGGCACCCTGCTGGCCTTCGACTACGACGACTACCGCGCCGGCGGCCGCGATGCGACCGTGCTGTTCACCCCGGACGCCCACACGAGCCTCGTCGACTATGCCTACACGCGTTCGCAACTGATCATCGTGACGCTGCACGACGTGCACACCAGGGTCGAGGTGCGCGAGCTGGGCAGTTGGGACGTCATCGACTTCCCCGGCCTCCCCGACCTCGCCACCGTGTCGGTGCTGGACACCGACCCGGACGAGAGCGACGAGGTGTTCTGGATGGCCACCTCGTTCACCGACCCGCCGAGCCTGCTGCACAGCAACGGCTCCACGCCGCAGGTCATCAAGCGGAGCCCGACGTACTTCGACTCCGAATCGGTCGTCGCCGAGCAGCATTTCGCGACCTCGGACGACGGGACGCAGATCCCCTATTTCGTGATCCGCCGTCGGGACGTGACCAGCGGCCCCACCCTGCTCTACGGCTACGGCGGGTTCGAGAACTCGCTGACCCCCGGTTACCTGTCGTTGTCGGGCAAGAACTGGATCGAACGCGGCGGCATCTACGTCATCGCCAACATCCGCGGCGGCGGAGAGTACGGTCCGTCGTGGCACACCCAGGCGCAGAAGGCCGGACGCCACAAGGTGTACGAGGACTTCGCCGCCGTGGCCCGTGCCCTCGTCGATGCCGGACTCACCACCCCGGAACAGTTGGGCGCACAAGGCGGTTCGAACGGCGGCCTCCTCATGGGTGTCATGCTCACCCGCTACCCGGAGTTGTTCGGCGCGTTGGTGTGTCAGGTCCCGCTGATCGACATGAAGCGCTATCACCTGCTCCTCGCCGGCGCGTCGTGGGTGGCCGAGTACGGCGACCCCGACGATCCCGAACAGTGGGAGTTCATGAAGCCGTTCTCGCCGTACCAGAACATCGAACCGGACGCCGCATACCCGCCGATCCTGGTCACCACCTCCACCCGCGACGACCGCGTCCATCCCGGCCACGCCCGCAAACTCGTTGCGCGGCTGGAGGAAACGGGCCACGACGTCCTCTATTACGAGAACATCGAGGGTGGTCACGGCGGTGCCGCGGACAACAAGCAGGCCGCGTTCAAGTCCGCGCTCGCATTCGAGTTCCTGTGGCGGACGCTCGCTCCCGAGACGGATTGAGGACGCTGCTCTACTACCCTGGACAGCAGATCACGCGACCGACGACGATGCCGCGCACGACGAGATGAGGAAACCCGATGGGGATCGACTACACCAAGCGCCCGAAAGCCCAACCTCCGCAACCTCCGACCCCGCCTGCATCCACCCCGCCGGCCCAGCCGGTGTCACTCTCCAAGATCACGCTGACAAAGTCGGCGCCGAGCATCTCGCTGAGCAAGCAGGGCGCGGCGACCGGCCAGGTGCGCGTGAACCTCAGCTGGACCGCGAACTCCTCCGGCGGCGGCTTCTTCCGCAAGCCCAAGGGCATCGACCTCGACCTCGCCTGCCTGTGGGAGTTCACCGACGGCAGCAAGGGAATTGTCCAGGCGCTGGGCAATTCGTTCCAGGCTCCCCGCGACGGACAGCCGATCATCTACCTCGACGGCGATGACCGTAGCGGCTCCGGCGGCGAGAACATGTACATCGACCTCGCCGCGACCAACCGGATCCGTCGAATCCTGATCTTCGCCTACATCTACGAGGGCACGCCGAACTGGGCCAGTGCCAACGGCGTCGTCACGTTGTCACCGGTCAGCGGCCCGCAGATCGAGGTCCGCCTCGACGAGGCCGACCAGTCCGCCATCTCGTGCGCCATCGCGCTGCTGGAGAACCGCGGCGGCGAACTCGTCATCAACCGCGAGGTGCGCTACATCCGCGGTGCGCAGGACAAGGTCGACGAGGCCTACGGCTGGGGCATGAACTGGCGGGGTGCCCGCAAGTAGCGCCACGGCGGTCGTAGCATCAGTCGCAGTCCGTGAAAAGGACAATCGCGAAAGGACCCCCGCCATGACCGCCACCGCTCTGTCCGGTTTCCTCACCGGCCTCGCCGACGGATCCCTCCGGGTGATCGACCTGACCACCCCGCTGTCCAGCTCGACCCCGGCCCTGCGGTTGCCGGCCCCGTTCGCGAATCTGATCGACTTCAGCCTCGAAGAGGTCAGCGCCTACAACGAACCCGGACCGTACTGGCGGCACAACAACATCCACACCGGTGAGCACATCGGTACCCACCTCGACGCACCGATCCACTGGATCAGCGGTCGCGACGGTGACGACGTCTCGCAGATCCCGGTGCAGCGGCTGATCGGTCCGGCAGCCGTCCTCGACCTGACCGCGAAGGTCGCCGACAACCCCGACTACCTCCTCGAGGTCTCCGACGTCGAGGCCTGGGAGGCCGAGCACGGTGAACTGTTGCCGGGGGCCTGGCTGCTGCTGCGCACCGGTTGGGAGTCACGCGGCGGGTCGGAGGCCGAGTTCCTCAACACCGACGAGACCGGTTCGCACACCCCCGGCGTCTCGGTCGAATGCGCCGAGTGGCTGGCCACGCAGCGGCAGATCACCGGGCTCGGTGTCGAGACCGTCGGCGTCGACGCCGGTCTCGCAGGCGGTTTCGACCCTGCCTTCCCCGTCCACTACCACTTCCTCGGCAACGACAAGTACGGCCTGACCTCGCTGCGAAACCTCGGTTCGCTGCCCGCCACCGGCGCCGTGGTCGTCGTCAGCCCGCTCCCGATCGTCGGCGGCACCGGCAGCCCGTCGCGGGTCCTCGCCATCGTCGAGAGCTGACCGGCGTGACGAACACAGCGACCACGTACGGCCCCACGGTCGCCGACGTCGTGGGCCGTGTTCTCGCCGACCTGGGGGTCGGCCATGCCTTCGGGGTTGTCGGAAGCGGCAACTTCGTGATGACCAACGCGCTGCGTGCCGGCGGGGTCGGGTTCACCGCAGCACGTCACGAGGGTGGCGCGGCATCCATGGCGGACGCCTACTCCCGCATGTCGGGACGGGTCGGCGTCCTCACCGTGCATCAGGGCTGCGGGCTGACCAACGCGGTCACCGGTATCGGCGAGGCGGCGAAGAGTCGTACTCCGATGATCGTGCTGAGCGCCGACGCCCCGGCTTCCGCACTGCAGTCGAACTTCCGGATCAACCAGGAAGCGCTGGTGACCAGCGTCGGCGCGGTCAGCGACCGCGTCTACGGTCCGACCACCGTCGTCGCGGATGTGACCCGGGCCTACCGGACCGCGGTGACCCGGCGCCGGACCGTCGTCCTCAACGTCGCGATCGACGTGGCCGCAGCGCCCGCCGAGATCACCGGTCCGATCGTCGCTTCGACTGCGGCGCCGCGTGTCCGGCCGGACGCCGCGTCGGTGGCGGCGCTCGTCGACGCCATCCGCGCGGCCCGCCGACCGGTGTTCGTCGCGGGGCGAGGTGGCCGCGATGCGGGTCGGCAGATCGCGGAGCTGGCCGAAGCGAGCGGTGCACTCCTCGCCACGTCGGCCGTGGCCAACGGACTGTTCGAAGGAAAGCCCTTCTCGCTGGGCATCTCCGGCGGTTTCTCGTCGCCGACGGTCGCCGAGCTCATCGGCGATGCGGATCTCATCGTCGGCTGGGGTTGCGCACTCAACATGTGGACCATGCGGCACGGCCGGCTCATCGGCGATCAGACCGTGGTGGCCCAGGTCGATGTCGAGGTCGAGGCGATCGGCGCGCATCGCCCGGCCGACGTCGGCGTGGTCGGCGACTGTGCGGCCACCGCCGCCGATGCCCTCACTGCCCTCTCGTCAAACCCACTGCCGCACAACGGATACCGCACCGCCGAGGTGGCCGACCGGATCGCCCGGTCGGCGCGGTGGCAGGACGTCCCGGTCACCGACGACCCCGTCGACGGCCGGATCGACCCGCGAGCGTTGAGCATCGCCCTCGACGAGATCCTGCCCGCTGACCGCGTTCTGTCGATCGATTCGGGCAACTTCATGGGTTATCCGTCGACGCATCTGTCGGTGCCCGACGAGTTCGGCTTCTGCTTCACGCAGGCCTTCCAGTCGGTCGGCCTCGGACTGGGCACGGCCATCGGCGCGGCGATCGCCCAACCCACCCGGTTACCCGTCCTCGGTACCGGCGACGGCGGGTTCCTCATGGCGATCTCCGAACTGGAAACCGCTGTCCGCCTGGCGCTCCCGCTCGTCGTCATCGTCTACAACGACTCCGCGTACGGCGCCGAGGTGCACCACTTCGGCGATGCCGACATGACGACCGTGACCTTCCCGGAGGTCGACATCGCCGCCATCGCCCGTGGCCACGGCGCGACCGGGGTGACCGTCGCCGGGTTCGACGACCTCGACGAGGTCCGACGCTGGGTCGCCTCACTGGACTCCCCCGAACCGTCCGGGCCGCTCGTCATCGACGCCAAGATCACCAACGACGGCGGATCCTGGTGGCTCGCCGAGGCGTTCGCGGGGCACTGACCCCTCGGGGCTCAGGGAGCGGGTGTGTTCACCCGGATGCCGCGGCTCTCGAGTCGCGGCATCACCTCGGCGGCGAAGTACTCCAGTTCACCTGCGTAGTCGACGAAAGACATGGTGATGCCGTCGAATCCGGCGGCGGCGAACTTGGCGATCTCGTCGGCGACGTCGTCGGGTGTGCCGATCATGGGGCAGGTGCCGTGGCCCGCGGCGAAGCGACTGCGGAAGGTCGCGAGCATCTCCTTGGTGAACGACTGGGCGTGCATGCCCTGCAAGGTCATCAGGTTGTCGACGGCCTCCCAGTCGGCGTTCTCCTCGGCGTAATAGTGCAAGAATTCCTGCGCCTCCGCGCGAGTCGGGCGGCACACCACATGGGTGGGTGAGACGACGCCGGCGGTGCGGCCGAGTGCCGCGGAGTCCGCGCGGATCGCCTTGACGACGTCGGCGCCCTCCTCCGGACTACCGACGATGGTGAACACCAGGTCCGCGTTGCGGGCCGCGAAAGCCTTTCCCTGCGCACTGGAACCGGCATTGAGAACCGGGACCCGGCGACCGCCCGGCTTGGGCGCACCCTCGAGCCCGCGCAGCTTCCAGAACCTGCCCTCGTGGTCCCAGCGTCCCTCACGCGACCAGAGGTCGGCGACGATGTCGAACCACTCCTGGGCCATCTCGTATCGCGCGTCGTGGTCGGTGGGCAACTCCGAACCCATCGCCTCGTACTCGGGCTGGTTCCAGCCCGCCACCACGTTGAGGCCGGCGCGCCCGGGGGCCACCTGGTCCATCGTCGCGATCTGCTTGGCGGTCACGACCGGATGGTTGAACGCGGTGTGCACGGTGGCGAAGGCCCGCAGTCGCGTCGTCGTGGCGAGGATGGCGGTGGCCCACGGAATCGGCTCCAGCACGCTCTCGTGGAAGTTCGTCTCGCCGCCGTAGCCAATCCACCGGGCGATCGGCAGCATGAAGTCGATACCGACCTCGTCGGCGATCCGCGCGAGCCGCAGGTTGTCCTCCCAGGACGCCGACCATCGCTCGGGAATCCTGGTGACGGCGAGACCGCCGGAACAGTTGGCGGAGAACAGTCCCAGCTGGAAACGCTCGGTACCGGTCGTCGACATGGGGAGCACTCTTTCCTGTTCGGGGAGTTGCGCGACCGGAGTCTATCGCCGGCCCGCGAAGATCATCCGGCCGATGAACCCGACGACGATCATCGCGACGCCCACCCCGCCGACGATCAACGCGACCTGGGTGAGATCGGAGTAGGCCCCGTCGATGATCAGCTCGGCCACCTGCCGACCGGAGGATTCGGCGCCGGCGACCTCCTGCTTGGCGCGGTCGGCGAAGAACAGGCCGATGGCCCAGCTCGCCACCGCGGCCGCGACGGCGCCAAACCCGAGCCAGGCGAAGACCGTGCCACGGCGGTGGGCGAGCAGGAGGGCGAGGAGTCCCGCGATGACCGCGACCGCTGCCGAACCCCGGGCGAGCACGGTGATCTGGTTGCCGACCTCGGCGTATCTACCGGCCTCCAGACCCGAAGCGCCGTTGGTCAATTCGACGACGACCGGGCCCGAGATCGCGTTCGGGGTGCCGGTCAGGTTGAGGGCCCGGTTGATCATCGCGGTGATGTCGAGTTGCATGACCGACGTGTCCTCGCCCGGTGCGGGTTCGGTGAACAGCCAGGCGTGCTGCTGGCCGACGACGTCGGCGAAGTCGAGGCGGAACTGCTCGCTGTCGGTGTACTGCGCGGCCAGCGGACGCACCAGCGCACCCGCGATCGGGAGATCGGTGCGAGCGGTGGCCTGGGCGGCGATCTCGTCGGCGAGGTAGTCCTTCACCTTCTGGTTCTCGGCCATCGGCGCGACGGTCGAGACGAATCCGTCCTGGTCGACGATGCGCAGGTCCAGCCACAGGGCCGGGACCGCGAGCACGGTCGCCGCCATCGCGACGAGCGTCATCAGAGCACTGAGAAAGCTTCGCACCCCACGAGGCTACCGAGCCCCCGACCGCTGCTTCCTGCCCGCTACTCCCCGACGACGTCGGCGGCACGTCCGACGATCAGCGGGTCCGGCCGGCCGACGAAGTCGTGGTTCTTGCCGTCGTACTCGAAGAGGCTGAGCACGTGTCGCATCGCGTTGATGCGGGCGCGCTTCTTGTCGTTGGACTTCACCACCGTCCACGGCGCGTGGTCGGTGTCGGTGGCGGCGAACATCGCCTCCTTGGCCTCGGTGTAGGAGTCCCACTTGTCGAGCGAGGCGAGGTCCATCGGCGAGAGCTTCCACTGCCGGACGGGATCGATCTGGCGGATGGCGAACCGGGTGCGCTGTTCGAGCGGGGTCACCGAGAACCAGAACTTGACCAGGTTGATGCCGTCGTCGACGAGCATCTTCTCGAAGGCCGGGACCTGCGACATGAACTGCGTGTACTGCTGCGGATTGCAGAAACCCATGACGCGTTCGACGCCGGCCCGGTTGTACCAGGAGCGGTCGAAGAAGACCATCTCGCCGCCGGCCGGGAGGTGCTGGACGTAGCGCTGGAAGTACCACTCGGTCGCCTCGCGCTCGCTCGGCTTCTCCAGGGCGACCACGCGTGCTCCGCGCGGGTTGAGGTGTTCGTTGAAGCGTTTGATCGTGCCGCCCTTGCCGGCGGCGTCGCGACCCTCGAAGACCAGCAGATGCCGTTGCCCGGTCTGCTTGGACCACTTCTGGAGCTTGAGCAACTCGATCTGAAGGCGACGTTTGGTGACCTCGTACTCGCGCCGGCTCATGCGCTCTTCGTACGGATAGTCCTGACGCCACGTGTCGACCACGTTGCGATGCGGCAGCGTCAGCAGGACCGGGTCGTCGTCATCGTCGTCGTTCACGGTGAACTGCGTGACGTCGTGCAGGTCGACGAGTTGCTGGAGCGCCTCTCGTCCGTTCAGGACACTGAAGTCCGGGCCGACGTGGGAGTCTGCGTCGTGGAGGTCGGTCACGATCCCCACGATACGACGGCCGGGTGGACCACGCCCGACGCGCCGGTGAACGACGCGCCGCGTCGGGCGGGATCGGTCTCAGATCGGCGGACGAACCGACCGGTCAGTTGCGCAGATCGATGGAACCCGAGTGCAGGCAGGCTTTTCCGGTGGTCGAATCGACAGCCGCCGCGAAGCCGCCGCTGCACACCGCGCCGTCGGGTCCGGCGTAGGCCTGACCTCCCCAGCCGCCGATCGCGACGGTGGTACCGCCACGCCGTGCCTGCGCGATCGACAGCGCCTTGGGACCGGTGGTCACCGAGTACGCCACGCCGCGCGAGTTGGCTCCCGCCAGGGCCGACGATCCCGGCTGGAGGTTGTACGACGAGGCGTTGCCGCCGTTGTCCGACACGGAGATCGCGGTGCCGTTGCCACTGCGGTCCTCAGCGGTCGCCCGGCTACCCGGTCCGGCCTTGGCGCCACAACCGCTCGCACCCACGACCCGTTCGATCTGGTGCCCGTTCGACACCGTGCACTGAACAGCCGACGCAACCCCTTCACCGGACAACCCGGCGAATGCGACACAACCGGCGCCGCCCGCCAGGAAGACCAACGCCCGGACGGCAAATTTGTTCATTTTCAAGGGATTTGGCCTCCATGATGCAACGGCTCGGCTGATGACGATCCCAGGGTACCCGCGGCCTGCGCGGGCCACCCGCGGGATCGGCGGGTCTACACGTTCGGATGACGCCGGCCCGGTTCTGACGCGGTTCGGATCAGCCGGCAGCGCGCTTCTCCGCCTCGGCGGTGAGCCCCTTGCGGGCGGTGTCGACGGCCATCTTCTGCGCCCGCTTCACGATCAGCCCGGGGAGTTTGATCTTGAGGTCCACGGCCAGGTCGAAATGCACACGCGAGCCCTTGTCGGTGGCGGTGACGGTGTACTTCCCGTGTTGTTCGCTGAGCTGATTCGATTCGAGCAGGTGCCACTCGCAGGTCGTGTCGGTCCACTCGTAGGTGCAGGTCTGCTCGTCGGAGATGCCGGCCGCGGTGACCACCATGCGCACCGTCTTCGGAGTGCCGTCGTCGTACTCGTCGACGATCTCGGCCTCCTTGTGGGGACCCGACCAATCCGGGAGGGACTCGATGTCCATGAGTACTTCCATCACCACCGAGGCCGGGGCGGATACGTCGAATTCGATGTTCGCGGAGACTGCCATGGGGGTGAACCTACCGTCCGGCTTCCGCGGGCACACACCGAACCGCACTCCGGCGAGATCCGTGCTGGTCGGGCGACCCGGGACGCCCCCACAGGGACGCGGAGGGGTGTCAGCTCTCCCGGTCGACGAGATTCACCGGCCACGCCTCGTCGGGGATGTCGCGCAGTGTGCACGCCTGGTCCACGGCGGTGAACCATCCACGGAAATGCATGATCTCGCCGATGACCGGGTTCCGTACCGTCATGTCGCAACGGAAGCGTTCGCGCTTTTCGTCCCATCCCTCGATGTACTTCATCTGCGCGGTGAAGAGGCCCTTCATGCCCACCTTCGGTCCACGTCCCAGCCACCGCATCGGCCCGCTCTCGAGGAGCAGCTCGCCGGCCGGGGTCACCGACGGCTGGATCGGATAGAGGAACTCGGGTCCGTCGCCGAAGTAGTCGACGAGGCCGGTGTGTCCCGCGACGAGGAGGGAGTTGAGCTTGCGCGGACCGGTCGTGTACTGGAAGGTCCGCAGCACCGCCAGGGATTCGCGCTCGAGTTCGTCGACGTAGCAGTAGTAGGCCTGGGTGAACGGGACCATCCGACTGGTCTTGGACGGCAGGGCGTTCCGCTTGGCGTAATGCCAGAGAGCCGGCGGGGGCATCGCCGACGACACGTACACCGACTCGTACATCCCGTGGCAGATCTGGGCGACTCCGGAGGTGGAGTCGATGCCGTAACGCCAGGCGACGTTGGGATGGAGGCGGTCGAAGTCCGAGCCCAGCACATGCCGGAAGACCGGCGTCATCGCGTCCCCTCCCGAACTCGGCCCAGCGTCGTTTTCACGGCGTACTGCCACCGAGGTGGCGCCACCGTGAACCTACTACGGAGCTCGCCACAAGCCAACGGCGTAAGGGCGACAAGCGCCTACCGGTAGACCGCCGCATCGCAGAGCGCGGCCAGTTCGGCGATCACACGATCGAGCGGGTCGACGCTGCGTTGCGTCTGGCACAGTGCAACCGCTCCCTCGATGGCGGCCACGATCAGATTCGCCAGCGAATCGGCGCGTTCACTGTCCACGCCGTCGACGACGAGCCGGGCGGTGATGAGATCGGACCAGCGACGGAGGATCTCGGCTGCGGCGTCGGCCACCTCGGGCTCGCCCCTCCGTGCCAGGCCGCCGGCGATGACCGGGCAGCCGAACTGAAAGTCGGTGTTGACCAGCATGCGCCGCCAGACGCCGCCTATCTCGCGAACCGTCTCAGCAGGGGTGAGGGTGGCCCGCCGCGCGAGCCGCTCGGCGATGAAGTCTCCCGCGTACTGGACCGCCTCGGTCATGAGCTGCGTCTTGCCGCCGGGGAAATGGTGGTAGATGGACCCGCGGGGCGCGGCGCTCGCGGAGATGACGTCGCCGATAGAGGTCGCGGCGACGCCGTCGCGGCCGATCAGATCAGCGGCGTGGACGATCATCCGTTCCCGGGGGCCACGCTCATCCGATCCGGAGATGACGGATTCGGCGGAATGCGGCGCCATGACCTGCTCCTTCATCTCGTTCCGGGTGGTCTATGCAACTATACATAGCCACGCGGCTCCGAACGCGCGACCAAGCAAGTATGCAGGTCTTCATAATTGTCGGTTTCTATGCAACCATGCATAGTCATGACGACTTTCACCGAATCCACCGATCCGACCGCCATGTCCGGCCTGGAACTGCTGCGCGCCTGGCAGGAGGGCGGGGCCGGTACCGACAGGCCGAGCATCGGCCGACTCCTGGGCATGGTCCCCAAACAGATCGAGGAGGGCACGGTGACCTTCGCGGTGACCCCGCAGCCCGATTTCGCCAATCCGCTCGGCACCGTCCACGGCGGAATCTGCGCGACCCTGCTCGACTCGGTCATGGGCTGTGCGGTCCACACGACGCTTCCGGCCGGCGTCGGCTACACCACGCTCGAACTGAAGGTGAACTACATCCGTACCGTCGCCGTCGACGCCGGTGAGCTGACCGGCGTCGGCACCGTCATCCACGCCGGACGCACCACGGCCACGGCCGAGGGAAAGGTGTACTCCGACGACGGGAAACTGGTCGCGCACGGCACGACCACATGCATCGTCTTCCGGTAGACCCGATCAGCCCTCGACGAGGAAACGCTCGCGGATCTTGTCCTGCTCGCGGGTACCGATGCCGAGCGCCTCGCTGAAATACCCCTCGATGCCCCCGAACCGGGTCCGGACCTCGTCGAAGGCCGCGTCGAGGTAACCCGCGTCGACACCGAGCACCCCGACGAGGAGCTGCGGGTCGCCGCCCGCAGCCGCGAAACCGTCGAAGATGTGTTTCAGCGCCGGGATGAGCCGCTCGTTGGTGAGCAGGTAGTCGCGGTAGACGTCCTCCTTCCCCACCCCGACGAGGGTGAGGAATGCGGCGGCGGCCCAGCCGGTGCGGTCTTTGCCGGTCGTGCAGTGGAAGAGGATCGGGCTCGGTGCATCGCCGAGAAGTCCGCGATAGAACTCCGAATAGGCGGCCGTCGCGCTCGGCAAGGTGATCATCTCGCGGTAGGTGCCCGAGATCATCTCCCGCGCCTTACCACCGGCCAGGACCTTGTCGGCCTGGGCGACCACGGCCGGATCCGCGAGTACGGCACCGATGTTGGCCGGGATCGACATCTGCGCATCGGCCAGCACATCGAGCCCGATCTCGGTGACATCGGGCAGGGACGGGTCCGGGATGGCCTCCCTCTCGTGCACCGACCGGAGGTCGTACACCGTGCGGAGGCCGAGCGCCTCGAGCGCGGCGACGTCGGAGTCGGCGAGCGACGAGAAGTCCGTCGACCGGAACAGCAGCCCGGACCGCACCACTCGCCCGTCGGCGGTCCGCCAGCCGCCGAGGTCACGCAGATTCGGGAGGCTGCCGATCGGGCTCGACGCACCGGGTGTCACAGTCACGCGACACATCGTTGCAGATGAGCACGCCTCATCAGAGCCCAGCCGGTCGATCAGCGGGTCAGAGCGCGTTCGAGCATCGGCCACGACTTTGCCAGCTGGTCCTGCCAATACGGCCAGGAATGCGTCCCGGGCTCGTAGTCGAAGGTGGCAGGGATGCGCAGTTGCTTGAGCCTCTTGTCGAGGTTCTGCGTGCAATAATAGGTCGCCGCCTCGAGTGGGCCGCCCACACCGACGATCCTGGCGTACTCGACCACGTCGCCGTCGATCGCCTCGTTCGCCAAGCGATCGTGCCTCCCGGGCAGGCCGGTGCCGCTGCTGACATAGATCGCCTTGCCACGGAGTTTGTGAGCGTTGATCACGGGGTCGTGATCACGCCAGCCCGGACCACCGACCGGCCCCCACATGTTCCTGACGTCTCCCCTTTCGCCGACCACCGCCTGGACGGCCAACTGACCGAGCCGGGTGGAAGTCTCGGCGCATCCGCTGTACGCAGCCACCGCGCGGTAGAGATCCGGCGCACTCTCGGCCAGAGCGAGCACCGATGTTCCTGCCATGGAGATCCCGGCAATGCCGTTGGCCCCGCTACCGTTCACCTTCTGGTCGATGACCGGAGGCAGCTCCCTGGTGAGGAACGTCGTCCATTTGTTGATACCGAAGTTGGGATCGACCTTCACCCAATCCGTGTAATAGCTGTAGCCGCCGCTCATCGGCACCACGATGTTCACGTTCTTGTCGGCCGCGAACTTGACGATGTCGGTCTGTACGAACCAGTGCGCGTCACCCTCCCCGCCACCGGAGCCGTTGAGCAGGTAGAGCGTCGGACGGGGCACCGACGTGTCCGCCGCGACGAGCACGCGAACCGGCACATCACGGTTCATCGACGGTGAGTGCACGGTCAGGTCAAGGGCCCGTCCTTCCGCCATCGCTCGGGCGAGCAGGTCGGCCCGCTCCGCTTTCACCCCGGTATCTGCCACCGCGGTGGCAGAAATCGCCAGCGAGAGAACGACTACGATGACTGCGGCAAAAGCCCGAACCGTTCGCCGCTGGAGGTTTCCGCGCGTCACGGACATCTCCGTCCCTTCATATGTCGTAAAACGTCGTATCTGCCCGACAACAGATTCCCAACGCTCAGGTATCGATCCGAATACTTCGCGACGATACTCACCCGCAACGACAACAACGGTTTCTTCCGCGTTCTCGACACGATTCTCCGGTCTGTCATCGCGAAATAACGTTCGACAATCATGAATTCGCGATCATTAGGACAATTGTCCATCTCCGACGAAATCGTTGTGACCGGGGATTCTGCTAATCAGCCGGTCAACGCTGAGATCGATTCCACAGAAATGTCTCACCGTTCCCGGCGCGTGCCGGCGAAGAAATTTCGACCGATCGGACGACCCCACGGTGTGTCGCCTTTCTAGGCGTTCACCGGGACCGGGAACATCCTTCGTGGATTCTGCAGGAGTGCAGGCGGGATCACCGACGACCGTGCCACCGTGCCGGTCCACCGAACACGCCGTCGATGGGGAGCGAGAGTCTTTCCACGCCTGGTGAACTCGTACTCGCTCTCGACGACCCCGAGCGGGAGCACCGTCGGGTCGTCGGCATCGACGACTGCCACCTCGTCGCCGGGAGTCAGGTCGTCGACGAAGGACGCCAGTACGCGGAGGTCCTTGCCCGGTCGCCGTCCCGGGCTGCACTCCTTGAGCAGGGCGCGCAGCCCGTCGGCAGTGGCCGTCGCGGCGTCGACGTCGACACCGGACTCGGTTCCGAGGCCGACGATGTCGCGCCGACGGAACTCGTCGAACTGCTCCTTCGATGACGGCCGGATGATCCACACCGTGCGATCACGGTCATTCCGGTCCGGCGCCGCTTCCGGCGGTTCGGGCCAGAAATACGGGAGATCGTCGGCGACGTCGCCGAACTCAGCGACGTAGAAGTCGGGATCCTTGCGCAGCAACGCCGACCGATGGCTCCGATGGAGGCGGTCGTCGCCCAGCCACGGCGGCATCAGACCGGCGTCGGCGAGATCCGACTGGGAGGCGCCCACCACCTCCGGTGCGAACTCGGCGATCATCGCAGCGGTGGTGTCCGCGCGTCCCTCACGACGCCAGACGTCGACGAAGGCCAGGCCATAGGAGACGAGAGCGGGAGTGTGCCCGCGCCACATCGTGACCGCCGGGTGGTTGCCCCAGCCGTAGTCGAACAGCTCCAGGGCACGCAGGATCTGCAGGGTCTCCACCCGCTGCTTGCCCAGCCGCGCGGGATCGAGGGCCTCGGCGGACCGCCGGAAGTCCGGGTAGGGCAGGAACGTCTGCATCGAAGGTGCCTTACCCAAACCCGGCAGTTCGCACACGAGGATCAGTCGGCGTGCACCTTCTCCAGGACCTGGGTGAAGGTCTCGGCGGGCTGCGCGCCGGACACGCCGTATCTGCCGTTGAAGACGAAGAACGGGACGCCGCTGATCCCGTAGGCGCGCGCCTGGTCGATGTCGGCGGCGACCGCCTCGGCATGGTCGCCGGATTCGAGCGCCGCGAGCACGGCGTCGCGGTCCAACCCGACCTCTGCGGCCAGGTCGGCGAGATCGGCGGGCCTGCCGACGTGCCGCCCCTGCTCGAAGTACGCCTGGAACAGCCGTTCCGCCAACTCCGGCTGCTTGCCGTGGGCGCGCGCGAAGTGCAGCGCCTCGTGAGCCTTGAGGGTCTTGGTGTGCCGGAGGTTGTCGAAGTCGTAGTCGAGGCCGACGTCGGCCGCGATCCCGCGGACCTGCTCGAGCATCCCCTCGACCTGGGCGGCGGGCATTCCCTTGTGCCGGACCAGGAAGTCGATCTCCGAGCCCTCGAAGTCGACCGGCGTGTCCGGTGCGAGTTCGTAGCTGCGGTAGGTCACCTCGACGTCGTCACGTCCGGCGAACTCGGCGAGACCCGCCTCGAAGCGGCGCTTCCCGATGAAGCACCAGGGGCAGGCGATGTCGGACCAGATGTCGACGGTGATGGGAGAAGCCATGTGGTCTTCAACCCCCTTCTGTCGCGCGCCATTCCGGCCGACGACTCGAACACGGACAGACGAAACCGGCCCACTCCGCGAGGGAGTGGGCCGGTTCGTGTGCTGTAGAGCTGGTGGAGCTAGGGGTTCTGGATCAGAAGCCCATGCCGCCCATCTCGTCGGCGCCCGGCATGGCCGGTGCGGCGTTCTTCTCCGGCTTGTCGGCGACGACGGCCTCGGTGGTGAGGAACAGAGCCGCGATCGAGGCTGCGTTCTGCAGCGCCGAGCGGGTGACCTTCACCGGGTCGTTGATGCCGGCGGCCAGCAGGTCCTCGTACTCACCGGTCGCGGCGTTGAGGCCGGTGCCGGTGGGCGAGTTCAGGACCTTGTCGGCGACGACGCCCGGCTCGAGGCCGGCGTTGACGGCGATCTGCTTGGCCGGAGCCGAGAGAGCGACGCGGACGATGTTGGCGCCGGTGGCCTCGTCACCCTCGAGCGAGAGTGCGTCGATGGCCGGCTCCGACTGGAGCAGGGCCACGCCACCACCGGCGACGATGCCCTCTTCGACGGCAGCCTTGGCGTTGCGCACGGCATCTTCGATGCGGTGCTTGCGCTCCTTGAGCTCGACCTCGGTGGCCGCGCCCGCCTTGATGACCGCAACACCACCGGCCAGCTTGGCCAGGCGCTCCTGCAGCTTCTCACGGTCGTAGTCGGAGTCGCTGTTCTCGATCTCGCCACGGATCTGGGCCACGCGACCGGCGATGGCGTCGGGATCGCCCGCGCCCTCGACGATGGTGGTCTCGTCCTTGGTGACGACGACCTTGCGAGCGGTACCGAGGAGCTCGATGCCGGCGCCCTCGAGGGACAGGCCGACCTCTTCGCTGATGACCTCGCCACCGGTGAGGATGGCGATGTCGGCCAGCATGGCCTTGCGGCGGTCACCGAAGCCCGGAGCCTTGACGGCGACGGACTTGAAGGTGCCCTTGAGCTTGTTGACGACCAGGGTCGAGAGGGCTTCGCCCTCGACGTCCTCGGCGATGATCAGCAGCGGCTTGCCGGCCTGGATGACCTTCTCCAGCAGCGGCAGCAGGTCCTTGATGGTCGAGACCTTGCCCGAGACGAGCAGGATGTACGGGTCGTCGAGGACGGCTTCCTGACGGTCGGCGTCGGTGACGAAGTACCCCGAGATGTAGCCCTTGTCGAAGCGCATGCCCTCGGTGAGCTCGAGCTGCAGGCCGAAGGTGTTGGACTCCTCGACCGTGATGACGCCTTCCTTGCCGACCTTGTCCATCGCCTCGGCGATGAGCTCGCCGATCGAGGGGTCGCCGGCCGAGATGCCCGCGGTGGCAGCGATCTGCTCCTTGGTCTCGACCTCCTTGGCGCTCTTCAGCAGCGACTCGGTGACAGCCTCGACGGCCTTCTCGATGCCGCGCTTCAGACCCAGCGGGTTGGCGCCGGCAGCGACGTTGCGCAGACCCTCACGGACGAGAGCCTGTGCCAGGACGGTGGCGGTGGTGGTTCCGTCGCCCGCGACATCGTCGGTCTTCTTGGCGACTTCCTTGACCAGCTCGGCGCCGATCTTCTCGTAGGGATCCTCCAGCTCGATCTCCTTGGCGATGGAAACACCATCGTTGGTGATCGTGGGGGCGCCCCACTTCTTCTCCAGAACGACGTTGCGACCCTTGGGTCCCAACGTCACCTTGACGGCGTCGGCGAGGCTGTTGAGGCCCCGCTCGAGGCCGCGACGGGCCTCTTCGTCGAACGCGATTTGCTTGGCCATGGGTAAGTGATCCTCCGAAGGGGGTGACACTAGGTTCGTATGGCCGGAACTCGGTGCCCGCGACGGACGACCGGTGTGTCATTCGGTACCGATCTCACCGTCCCGACCTGGCACTCACAGCTCGCGAGTGCCAACGTCCGTTTTAGCACTCGCCCCTGGCGAGTGCAAGGTCGCACCGGCCCGGACTCCACCGCATCCACCTGGCCGGCCGCCGAGCCCCTGGCTAGGTTGTGGACATGTCTCTCGCGAACAGGCCGTTCCGGTTCGGGGTCAACATGCTCGCCGTGGACACCAGCTCGTCCTGGAAAGAGCGCGCGCGGCACGTCGAACAGCTCGGCTTCGACGTCCTGCTGGTCCCGGACCACCTCGGCATCCCGAGCCCCTGGCCTGCACTCGCGACGGCGGCCGCCGCGACCGAACGACTCCGCGTGGGCCCGTTCGTCCTCAACGCGGCGTTCACCAACCCGGCGCTGCTCGCCCGCGATGTGGCGACCGTCGACCAGCTCTCCGACGGTCGCGTCGAGCTCGGACTGGGCACCGGCTACGTCAAAGAGGAGTTCGAGTCGGCCGGAATCGAATTCCGGCCGGCGGGCCGCCGGGTCGATCACCTGGGTGACACGGTCACCCGGGTGGCGTCCCTGCTGAACGACCCCGAACACACGCCGCGCCCCGTGCAGGAGCGCGTGCCACTGCTCCTCGGCGGGAACGGCGACCGCGTGCTCCGGATGGCCGCCGAGCACGCCGACATCGTCGGGTTCACCGCGGCGCGCACCGGTCGCGACGGCGACCTCGAGCCGCTCTCCGCAGACGATTTCGCCGAACGCGTCGCATTCGCCCGGTCCGCGGCCGGCGACCGGGTAGACGACATCGAATGGAATCTGCTGATGCAGATCGTCGTGGTGACCGACGAGGCGACACGCATCGCCGAGGAGAACATCGAGAAGTGGCAGTTGTCGATGAGTCCGCAGGAGTTCCTCGACCTGCCCTCGATCCTCATCGGCTCCGCCGCCGACATCGCCGACCAGCTCGTCACGATGCGCGAGCGCACCGGGATCAGTTACATCACGGTCCTCGAACCAGTGCTCGAGCAGTTCGCACCGGTGATCGAACTGCTGCGCGACGTCGACGCCCGGGCGGACTGGTAGCGGGCGTCATTCGGCTCGCCGAACCGAGCTGACGGGACCCCGGTCTCCGGATAGTGTCGGCGAGGTGGAGTTCCTGCTGATCATCGTCGTGGCCCTGCTCGCGATCATCGCGGTGGTCGCCATCTTCAACTACCTGGGCAACCGCAAGGCCCGCCAAGCCGAGGCGGACGCCCTCCGCAACCGCACGTACCGGCCCGGGGACCCGTTCTCCTCTGCCGACGACGACTCCGTCTACGGCGACCCACGCCAACTCAAGCCGGGCGACCTCGTCGAGCTGCGCGGCGAGACCTATGCGGTCCGCGGCACCGTGCGGCTGACCCAGGACGGATACACCTGGACAGAGAACTTCCTCGACACGGGACTCGGCAGCAAGGCCTGGATCTCGGTCGAAGACGATCCCGACCTCGAGGTCGTGCTGTGGCATGAACTGTCCGGCGTCGTCGTCGAGCCCGGACCCGGCACGGTCGAGGTCGACGGCCGCCGCTACCACTCCGAGGAGGCCGGCACCGCCCGGTTCACCTCGGCGGGCACCACCGGCGTCGCAGCGTCGGGCCGGATGGCCTACCACGACTATCAGGCCGGCAACGAGCGGTTGTCGTTCGAGGACTACGGCAGCGGTTGGGAATGTGCGCGCGGCGAACTCCTCACCCGCGCCGACTACCGCATCTTCCCCAGCAACCCCTCCGACCAGAACATCTGAGCGGCGAAGGACTGCGAGACACATGTCAGAACAGCCCGGCGCAACTGTCGCCCACCTTCCCGTCGCATACGCGGACACGAGCGCCGACCAGCTCGGTTTCTCGCTCGACGCCCCGCTGCAGGAGCCGCTCGCCCGGGAGGACGGGGAGATCGACGGCATCACGGTGTCGGTCCGCCTACTGGGCGCGAGCCATCAGGTCGTCGTCGACGACGGCGCCCGGCGCATCTGCGAGACCGTCGCATGCCTGCCCGACGTGAGCTCGGCGCTGCCGGAGACCTTCCAGCAGAGCGGTTATCTCTTCAGCTCCCGCATCGAGCGGGCCACTGACGATCAGATGGCCGCGCTCGTCGAACAACTCGGAGTCCGCGTCTCCGAACAGATGGCTTCGGGGAACCCGAGCGTGATGGGTGTGTTCCCCGGCGACCCCCACGCGGTGACCGCGATCGTCTCCGAATCGACGGCCGAACAGATCTCGTGGCACACCTGGCACACCTATCCGCAGGCCGGTGACGTGGTCATCACGACCAGCGTGATCCACCGCGGAGCGATGCGCGCATGACATATCCGCCCCCGCCCGGGCAACCGCAGCCCGACCCGCGCCGCCGGATCAACCGCATCCGCAACATCATCATCGGCGTCATCGTGGTGATCACGATCTTCGCGCTGCTCGGCGCGTGCGGCGCCCGTGCCCTGCGTGGCGGGCTGGGCGGGTCGGCGCGCGACTTCATCTCCCAGAACTACGAACGCAATACCACCCTGGACGAGGGGGACGTGGACGCCTACGTCGCCGAGGGCACCCCCACCGAGGTCGCCGAGGACATCCGTGACGCCGAACGCCCCACCGATCAGCGCGCCGGCGCATCGGGGACGGGCAATGTCGCGGGCACCCAGTTCCTCCAGTACCGCGACTACATGGTCGCCCTGTTCCCCTACGCCGCCAACCAGACCCGCGTGATGCTGAGCCGTGACTACCGGTCGGGTTACAACCGGTACCACAACTACGTCGGCGCCTTCTGGGTTCCGACGCCGGGTTATTCCGGCAGCGGCAGCAGCAATCGCGGTGGCGGCAGTGGAGGTGGCGGCAAGTGACGCCCGGACCCCAGTTCTCGCGACCGATCCCCCAGACCGAAACCACGGCCCGAACCCACGGAGATGACCATGCTCGCTGACATGACCGAGAACGCCTACGCCGCAGGTGCCTACGCGGGTGTCGGGGTGATCGTGATGATCGTGTCGTTCGCGATCGTCGACCTGCTGACCCCGGGCAAGTTGCGTCACCAGCTCTGGGCCGAACGCAACCGCAACGCCGGAATCCTGGTGGGATCCAACCTCTTGGCGGTGGCGATCATCGTGACCGCCGCAATCGTCGCCAGCGAGGGTCGCCTGCTCGAGGGCCTCACCTACACGGTGGTCTACTCCGCGATCGGCCTGATCGTGATGGGCGTGACCTTCCTGGTCATCGACGCTCTGACCCCCGGCAAGCTCGGCGAGATCCTCGTCCACCCGGAAAGCCACCCGGCGGTATGGGTGCAGGGCATCGCCCACATCGGGGTCGCGGTCATCATCGCCGCCTCCATCCTGTGAGCACGCGCTCCTGTGAGAGCTGACTTTCCGTGACGCTCACCGACACCTCGACCGAACCGCTGTCCGCGCGACCACGTTTCGCGCGGTCCGCCCTGTTGGCCGTGGTGTTCGTCTGCGCCGCCTGCGGTCTCGTGTACGAGTTGGCGCTGGTGTCGCTGGGTTCCTTCCTGATCGGCAACACCGCGACGCAGGCGTCGATCGTCCTCGCGGTGATGGTGTTCGCGATGGGTGTCGGATCCCTGGCCGCGAAACCGCTCCAACCGCACTCGGTGGCCGCATTCGCGGTCATCGAGTTGCTGCTCGCCCTCCTCGGCGGACTGTCGGTGATGGCCCTCTACGCCGCCTTCGCCTACCTGGAGCTGTACACGCCGGCGCTCATCGTGGTGGCCTTCGTCCTCGGCGTCCTGATCGGGGCCGAGATCCCGTTGTTGATGGTGCTGCTGCAACGGATTCGACGCCAGGAGCCGGGCGCGGCGGTCGCGGACATGTTCGCCGTCGACTACATCGGCGCGCTGATCGGCGGTCTCTGCTTCCCTTTCCTGTTGCTGCCGTTGTTCGGTCAGCTGCGCGGGGCGCTCGTGGTCGGACTCGTCAACGCGGCCGCGGGTTGCTTCCTGGTGTTCGTCATCTTCCGGAAGTCGTTGGGCCGCGGCCAACTCGCCCTGCTGTCCGCCGGGGCGCTGGCGGTGGTCGCGGCTCTCGTGGCCGGCCTGATGCTGTCCGCCCGGTTCGAGGTGACCGCCCGGCAGGCCCTCTACCGCGACCCGATCGTGGCCGCCGCCCGCAGCGCCTACCAGGACATCGTGATCACCGAGAGGTCCACCGGCGCAGGCCCGGACATCCGCCTCTTCCTGAACGGCGACCTCCAGTTCTCCTCGATCGACGAGCACCGGTATCACGAGGCACTCGTCCATCCGGCGATGTCGGGTGACCGGTCCTCGGTGCTCGTGCTCGGTGGCGGCGACGGTCTGGCGCTGCGTGAGGTGCTCCGCTACCCGGATGCGCAGGACGTGACGCTCGTCGAACTCGACCCGGAGATGATCCGGCTGGCACGCACCGACTCCCGCCTGACCTCGCTCAACCGGGGGTCGATGACCGATAGTCGGGCCGAGGTGGTGACCGCCGACGCCTTCAGCTGGTTGCGGCAGACGAACCGCCGTTTCGACGTGATCATCGTCGACATGCCCGATCCCGACGACTCCGCCACCGCCAAGTTGTACTCCACCGAGTTCTACGCACTCGTGCGCGCACGCCTCGCAGCGCACGGTCGCGCCGTCGTGCAGGCAGGTTCGCCGTACTTCGCGCCGAAGTCGTTCTGGTGCATCGCCTCCACCATGAGGGAGGCCGGGCTCCCGGCCACGCCGTACCACGTCGACGTCCCGGCATTCGGCGACTGGGGTTTCCACCTCGCGGGTGCCGACGGGCCGATCAGCCCGACCGTCGACGCCCCCGGGCCGCTGCGGTTCCTGAGTGCGGAACAGCTCACCGCGGCGACCGTTTTCCCGCTCGACCGGCAACCACTCGACCTTCCCCCGTCGACCCTGATGGACCCGCGCATCCTGCGGTACGCGCAGGGCGAGTGGGCCATCTACTGAACGGGTCCCGACGCAGGAGTCGCGTATCGTCGCGCGCCCCAACACGATTCGCGACACCGGTCACACCGATGCACGGCGGCCGAACGCGCCGTCTCTGACCTGCGATGTCAACTAGGGTGACACCATGTCGAGCGAAGTGGCCATCGTCGGGTCGATCCTGCTGCTGATCATGGTGCTCGGCCTCGTCGCGCTGGTCCGGACGCGGCGTCAGGTCACCACACCGACCGAACGCGCCGTGCACATGGCGCTGCACACCGCGTCTCTGGCGGCGCGATCGCTACGCACCGGGCTCTCCGAGGAATCGGCGGCCGAGGCACTCCCCCACCTGCGCACGCTGACCTCCGCCGAGGCCGTCGCCCTGTTCGACGACGAGCCGCGGCGCCTCGCCTACGAGCCGAACGACGACGAGATCTGGGACCCCGACATGCTGCACGAGGCCGCCAAGGCAGCGGCGTCGGCGACCGGTGACCAGCGACGTGTCCTGGTGTCCGACCCGTGCGGCGCGGAGTCGCCGGTACGGGCCCTCATCGCGCAGCCACTCGTCGCCAGCGACGTCAACGTCGGCGTTCTCGTCGTCGCCACGACCCGCCGTCCGGGGCCGGGCATGCTCGGCGCCGTCGCCGAGGTCGCCCGCTATGTGTCGAGCCAGATCGAGTTGGCCGAACTCGATGCCTCCCGCGCGCGCCTGGACCGTGCCGAGGTGCTCGCGCTCCGCGCGCAGATCAGTCCGCACTTCATCTACAACGCCCTCAACACGATCGCCTCGTTCGTCCGCACCGACCCCGACCGTGCACGCGAACTCGTCCTCGACTTCGCCGATTTCACGCGCTACTCGTTCCGCGCGAGCGGCGAGTACACCGTGCTGGCCGACGAGCTGCGCAACATCGACCGCTACCTCACCCTCGAACGGGCCCGCTTCGGCAACTCCCTCGACGTGAAGCTGCACGTCGCGCCGGAGGTCCTGAACGTCGTCGTACCGTTCCTCGCATTGCAACCGCTCGTGGAGAACGCGGTCCGGCACGGACTCGCGTCGAAGGGCGGCGGCACCATCATCATCACCGCGGCCGACGAGGGCACCGACTGCGTCATCACCGTCGAGGACGACGGCGTCGGAATGGACCCCGAACTCCTGCGCAGCGGCGCACTCGACGCCCTCGACCACAGCGAGGGCGCTCACGTCGGGCTCACCAACGTCGACCATCGCCTCCGCGCGGCGTTCGGCAACGATTACGGGCTGGTGGTCGAGACCGCGGTGGGCGCCGGGACCAAGGTGGGCATGCGGGTGCCGAAGTTCCGGGCGGGTATCCGGGCGTGAGAGCTAGAAGACCATCTTCGCGAGCAGGAACGTGGCAGCGGCGAAAGCGGCGGCCGCGGGGAAGGTGGTCACCCACGCGGCGGCCATGTTGCCGGCGGTGCCCCACCGGACGGCGCTCGTGCGCTTGGTCGAACCCACGCCCATGATCGCCGAGGAGATCACGTGGGTGGTCGAGATGGGTGCACCCAGGCCGGCCGAGGCGACGTAGAGCACCGAGGCGGCGGTGGCCTCGGCGGCGAAGCCCTGCGGCGGGTCGAGCTCGATGATCTTGCGGCCGAGCGTGCGCATGATGCGCATGCCGCCGGTGGCCGTACCGACGGCCAGGACCACAGCCGTCAGCAGGAAGCACCACAGCGGGATCGAGTAGTCGTCCTGGTATCCGGCGACGACGAGTGCGAGCACCACGATGCCCATCGTCTTGGCCGCGTCCTGCATGCCGTGACCGAACGCCATCATCGCGGCCGAGACGGTCTGTGCGTGCCGGAAGCGCCGTCCGGTGATGGCCGGCGAGGCGTTGCGGAACAGCCACATGATCGCCAGCATCGCCGCGGCGCCCAGCACGAAGCCGGCGAGCGGCGAGAGCACCATCGGCAGCAGGATCTTCTCCACGACGCCGGCCCAGAGCACGGTGACCCCGGCGACCAGGGCCGCGCCCACCATGCCGCCGATCAGCGCGTGCGATGACGATGACGGCAGGCCGAACCACCAGGTGATGAGGTTCCAGGTGATGGCACCGACGAGGGCGCACCCGACGAGCATCAGCGCGTCCGGCCCCTCCTTGAGGTCGATGATGCCCGAGCCGACCGTGCTGGCCACCTTGGCACCGAAGAAGGAGCCGACCAGGTTGCCGACGGCGGCCATCGCCAGCGCCGCGCGGAGCGTGAGGGCGCGGGTTGACACGGAGGTCGCGATCGCGTTGGCAGAGTCGTGGAAACCGTTGGTGAACGTGAAGGCCATGGCTAGACCGATCACCACGAGAAGTGCGAACACGGGTGTGTCACGACTCCTTGAGGACGATGGTCTCGACGATGTTGGCGACCTTCTCGAAGGAATCGGCCGCATCCTCGAGCTCGTCGGCGACGTCCTTCAGTTTCATCACGCTCAGCGCGTCGAGGTGGCCGTCGAACAGGTAGGCCAGGAAGGTCCGGTAGGTGTGGTCGGCGCGGTTTTCGAGGGCGTTGATCTCGATCCAGTACCGCTCGAGGTCCTTCATGCCGGCCAGCCGCGGCATCGCGTCAGCGGTCACGCTCGCCGAGGTGTCGAGGATCTCGACCATCTCGCGCAGGTGCTGCGGGAGTTCGGTGACGCCGTAGAGGGCCATGAGGTGGGTCGCGGCCTCGATGTGGTCCATGACGTCGTCCAGGCTCGAACCGAGGACATAGATGTCGGAGCGGTCGAACGGCGTGATGAAGCTCGAGTTGACCGTGCGGAACATCTCGTGGGTGATGCGGTCGCAGTCGTGTTCGAGGTCGACCATCCGACGCGCGATCTCCTCGAAGTCCGGTTCGGGCTCCAGCAGGCCGGTGAGGGTCTTGGTCCCCTCGGCCAGGCACTGGGCCGAGGACGTGAACAACCCGTAGAAGAGATCGTTCTTGGGTTTGAACCGGGAGAACACAGTGACTTTCTTCCTATCTTGCGTCCAACGCATCGAGGCGACGCTGTGCAGCGACTTCCTCGGTGAGTCCGTCTGACGTCGGGATGGCCGTGCACAGAGTATCGAGCCCGCTCAACGGCGTACCCATGTGACCGGACTTTTCGCCGAATCTGAGAATCGGCTGTCAATCGCGGCGGCCGGTTGCGATCTGTGATGCGGCCCACGCGGTACGATCCTCGTGTCCGTCGTCGCGCGTCAGCGCAGCGGTCGGGAGGAGTCGCGCGTCAGCGCAGCAGTCGGGAGGAGATGGATGTCCGGGCTGGTGGTGCTCGCCGTCGACGACGAACCCCCTGCTCTCGACGAACTCCGCTACCTCCTGGACCGGCAGGACGGTGTCGCCGAGGTTGCCGCCGCGACGGATGCGACCGGCGCTCTTCGCGAGCTCAACTCCCGCCGGGTCGACGCGATCTTCCTCGACATCAACATGCCGGGCCTGTCCGGTCTCGAGCTCGCCGGCGTCCTCGCCAAGTACGCGGAGCCTCCCGCGATCGTCTTCGTCACCGCACACGAGGACAAGGCGGTCGACGCCTTCGAGGTCGGCGCCGTCGACTATCTGCTGAAACCGCTCCGCGAGGAACGACTCGCCCAGGCGCTCGGACGGGTCCGCGCGAGCCTCGACGCCCGTGCCAAGCCCGCCGAGGGCACTCCGGCCCCGACGCCTCCGGGTGAGCCGCGAGCCACCTCCGACGAGGTGATCCCGGTCGAGATGAGCGGGGTGACCTCGCTGGTCCGGCGCGATTCGATCTCGTGGGTCGAGGCCGTCGGCGACTACGCCCGGCTCCACGCAGATTCCGGTGCCCACCTGGTCCGCATCCCGTTGTCGACTCTCGAATCACGGTGGCAGAACAAGGGTTTCGCCCGGGTTCACCGGTCCTACCTGGTGGCCCTGCCGATGGTCACCGGCCTGCGGACAACCGGGGGCGGAACCGTCGTCAGTGTGCGCGCGAACGGGGCATCGGAAGCGGTGGAACTCCCCGTCAGCCGTCGTCAGGTCCGCGACCTGAAGGACCGGCTCATCCGGGACCCGTTGCGCCAGTACCGTTCCCCCGCCGGTCGCGGCGATGTCTGAGAATCCGCCGCAACGCGAGCGGGTCGTTCTCGCCTCCCGGCGTGGCGCCCGGATGGTGCGCACCCGCGTGGAGGTCCAGGAGCAGACCGAGGTCGGCGACGCACTGGTGCGCGGCCTGATGCGCGCCCAGCTCGGGTTGGCGTTGCGTCTCGGCGGAAGCCTGCTCGTCGTCGTGGTGGCGATCCCCCTGCTCGCCGTGCTGCTCCCGAGCGTGGCCGAGACGACCGTCTTCGGCATCCGGATCACCTGGCTCGTCCTCGGACTCCTCGCCTATCCGGTGCTGTACCTGACCGGCCTGCTGTACGTACGCCTGGCCGAGCACGCCGAACACGACTTCATGAGTCTCGTCGACGACGACGCCGGCGATCCGGGCGGCACGTGAGCGGCGTCGACGTGCTGACCGCCGTGGGGTTGTTCGCCGCGGCGGTCGCCACGATCGTGGTCGGGGCCTGGGGCGGTCGCTTCTCCCGCACGACGTCGGATTTCCTGGTGGCCTCACGCGCCGTCGGGTCGCGATGGAACGCCGCTGCGGTGTCGGGTGAGTACCTGTCGGCGGCGTCGTTCCTCGGTGTCGCCGGGCTCGTCGCGAAGTACGGCGCCGACGCGCTCTGGTACCCGGTCGGGTTCACCGCCGGGTATCTCGGCCTACTGCTGTTCGTCGCTGCACCACTGCGTCGTTCGGGCGCCTACACCGTGCCCGACTTCGCCGAGTTCCGGCTCTCCTCGACGGTCGTGCGAAAGACCGCGATGGTGGTCGTGGTCGTGGTCTGCGTGCTGTACCTCATCCCCCAGTTCCAGGGCGCGGGACTCACGCTCAACATCCTGCTCGGCGCACCCGTCTGGACGGGCGTGGTCGGCGTCGGGCTGATCGTGATCGTCAACGTCGTCGGCGGCGGGATGCGGTCGATCACCTTCGTACAGGCATTCCAGTACTGGCTCAAGCTGACCGCCATCGCGATCCCCACCCTCGTGCTGATCGGGGTGTTCGCGAACGATCCGGCGCGGGTCGGCGAACCCGCACCGCCGCGGGTCACGACCGCCACCACCGTCGACGTCACCACCGACGTCTCGGTGACCGTCGCCGAGACCAAGGGAGTACGTGTCACCGGCACGCTCGACGGTTCGCCGGTGGTCGACGCCCCGATCCCGTCCCCCGGTGGTCATGTCATCTCCGCCGACTCCGTCATCTTCCTCGACGCCGGCGCGGCCACCCCGGTCGTGGCGGGAGCCCCGGTCCACGGGTCGGACTGGGTGGCGCCCGGGGGCGGTCTCGGCGGGCGCCATCCGCTGTTCGGGGTGCTCTCCCTGATCCTCGCGACGTTCCTCGGCGTGATGGGTCTGCCTCACGTCCTCGTGCGCTTCTACACCAATCCGGACGGCCGCACGGCGCGTCGAACGGCGCTCGCCGCGATCGCACTGCTGTCGCTGTTCTACCTGTTCCCCGTCCTCCTCGGGGTGTTCGCGCGTCTCTACGTGCCCGAGCTGCTGATCACCGGTACATCCGACGCCGCGGTCCTCCTGCTGCCGAGCGCCGCCATCGGAGGCCTGGCCGGGCAGATCCTGGCCGCGCTGGTGGCGGCCGGCGCGATCGCAGCGTTCCTGGCCACGTCGTCGGGTCTCCTGGTGTCCGTGGCGGGGGCGCTGGCGACCGATGTCTTCCGCGGACGCGTCCGCGACTTCCGTATCGCCGCGGTCATCGGCGGGGCCATCCCCATCGCGCTCTCGCTGGCGGCGGGTTCACTGGAACTGTCCCGGACCGTCGGGCTGGTGTTCGCCGTCGCCGCGTCGACGCTGTGTCCTCTGCTCGTCCTCGGCATCTGGTGGCGGGGGCTGACATCCACCGGTGCGATCGCCGGGCTGATCGTCGGCGGGGTGTCGTCGGGTTCGGCCACCTCCCTCGCGATCGCCGGGGTGATCGACGACGACGTGCTGGGCGGTTGGCCGGCCGCACTGGTCGGTTATCCGGGCGCGGTCACCGTGCCGCTCGCCTTCGGCACGATGGTGCTGGTCAGCCTCGCGACCCGACGACGGCTGCCCGGCGATCTCGCCCGCACGTTCGCGCGGATGCACGTCCCCGAACGTGTCGGGATGGGCGTCGACCGCCTTCCCGGCGCCTGACCGTTCGCCGTTCGTCGGATCTGATCGACCGCCCGTCGCACAGTCGACGGCCTTCGGCGTGTGACCCACGACACCGATTGCGGTGTGATCTGCGCCTCATCCAGGCTGTTCCCCGAAGTGCCATCACAGCGGTCTCCACCGCCGTGGCCCCATCGACTTGGAGGACAGCGTGTCGAACATCGACCAACCAGCAGCGGCACCACCGCATGCGCCGTCGGGCGAACAGTTCATCGAGATGCAGAACAGCCCTCAGTTCCAGGAGCTGAAGGCGCGCCTGCGCAAGTTCATCTTCCCGATGACCGCGTTCTTCCTGATCTGGTACGCGATCTACGTGCTGCTCGGCGCCTTCGCGCATGACTTCATGGCAATCCAGGTGTGGGGCAACATCAACCTCGGCCTGATCCTCGGACTGCTGCAGTTCGTGACCACATTCGTCATCACCGGCCTGTACGTACGCTTCGCGAACCGCGAACTCGACCCGCGTGCCGAGGCCATCCGCAACGAGATGGAAGGCGGCCCGTCGCTGTGAACACCTCCGTCCACACCACCACGCTCGCCGCCACCGTCGGCAGCCCGGTCGCCAACATCGCGATCTTCGCCGCATTCGTGGCGATCACGATGTACATCGTCATCCGGGCCAGCAAGAACAACAATTCGGCCGCGGACTTCTTCACCGGAGGCCGTGGCTTCTCCGGCCCGCAGAACGGCATCGCCATCGCCGGCGACTACCTGTCGGCGGCCAGCTTCCTCGGCATCGCCGGCGCCATCGCGGTCTACGGCTACGACGGCTTCCTCTACTCCATCGGCTTCCTCGTCGCGTGGCTCGTCGC
This sequence comes from Gordonia metallireducens, assembly GCF_021245825.1. Lineage (NCBI taxonomy): Bacteria > Bacillati > Actinomycetota > Actinomycetes > Mycobacteriales > Gordoniaceae > Gordonia > Gordonia metallireducens. Next base: position 172,823 of record NZ_JAJQJP010000017.1, read on the forward strand.
ATTGCTGCTCGTCGCCGAATTGCTGCGCAACACCGGCAAGTTCACGATGGCCGACGTCCTCAGCTTCCGCCTGAAGCAGCGGCCGGTCCGTCTCGCGGCGGCCATCTCGACCCTCGCTGTCTCGCTGTTCTACCTGCTTGCCCAGATGGCCGGTGCCGGTGGCCTCGTCGCCCTCCTGCTCGACATCGAGGGTCGTCTCGGCCAGTCGATCGTGATCGCCGTCGTCGGCGCGCTGATGATCGTCTACGTGCTCATCGGTGGCATGAAGGGCACCACCTGGGTGCAGATCATCAAGGCGGTGCTGCTCATCAGCGGCGCGGCGATCATGACCTTCATCGTCCTCGCCAAGTTCGGCATGAACCTGTCATCGATCCTCGGTGCCGCACAGGACGCCATCAGCACCTCCGGCAGCGAAACAGTCGCCTCGCGTGACGTTCTCGCACCCGGCGCCCAGTACGGCGGTTCGCTCGAGTCCAAGATCAACTTCCTCTCGCTGGCCATCGCCCTGGTCCTCGGCACCGCGGGCCTGCCGCACGTGCTGATGCGCTTCTACACCGTGCCAACCGCGAAAGAGGCTCGTAAGTCGGTGGTCTGGGCGATCGCACTCATCGGCGCCTTCTACCTGTTCACCCTCGTTCTGGGTTACGGCGCGGCAGCACTAGTCGGACCGGACAAGATCCTCGCCGCCGCCGGCGGACAGAACGCCGCGGCACCACTGCTGGCCTTCGAACTCGGCGGTGTGGTGCTCCTCGGCATCATCTCCGCGGTCGCGTTCGCCACGATCCTCGCCGTCGTCGCCGGCCTCGCGATCACCGCATCGGCATCGTTCGCCCACGACATCTACGCGTCGGTCATCAAGCGCAACAAGGTGAGTGAGGACGACCAGGTCCGCGTCTCGCGCTACACCGTCGTCGTGCTCGGTGTCCTCGGCATCGTGCTCGGCATCCTGGCCAACGGTCAGAACATCGCCTTCCTGGTGGCCCTCGCCTTCGCCATCGCCGCGGCCGCGAACCTGCCGACGATCGTGTACTCGCTCTACTGGAAGCGCTTCAACACCCGCGGCGCCCTGTGGAGCATGTACGGCGGCCTGATCTCCACGATCCTGCTGATCGTCTTCTCCCCGGCCGTCTCCGGCTCGTCGACCGCGATGATCCCCGGTGCCGACTTCGCCTGGTTCCCGCTGGCCAACCCGGGCATCGTCTCGATCCCGCTGGCCTTCGTCCTCGGCATCATCGGCACCCTGACCTCGCCGAGCGACGCCGGGACCCCGGAACGCAACGCGGAGATGGAGGTTCGCTCCCTCACCGGGATCGGTGCGGAGAAGGCGGTGCAGCACTAGCCTTCGCAGCAAACCCACCCCTTATGGCCAGGTCCACCACCTCGAAAGGTGGTGGACCTGGCCATTCGTGGTGGGTTTGCGGAGGGCAGCCTGGAGCGGCTGAGTTCTCGCCGCTCAGGCGTCCTGGATCCGCGCGAACGGCCGGGCCGCCTCGAGTTCGAACGCGAGTTCCAGCAGGGTCCGCTCGTCACCGAGGTCGGCGGAGAACTGGATACCCACGGGCAGTCCCGACTTCGCCTGTCCCAGCGGCAGACTGATCGCCGGGGTGCCCGACGTGTTGTTCGCTGGCGTGAACGCGACGTAGCGCGTGAGACGGTCCATCGCCTCGCCGAAGTCGATGCCCGGGTCGAGGTAACCGATCTCCGGCGGCAGGTGTGCGAGCGTCGGCGACAGGATCACGTCGAACTGCTCGTGGAGCGACCTGAACGCGGCGGTGGAGCGTCGGAGACCGCGGATCGACGACGGCATGCGGTAGAGGTGCCGCAGGGCGTTGCGCGACAGACCGCGGGTCAACGGGTCGATCTGCTTACGATCGAAGCCCTTGTCGTGCAACCGCTTACCGGTACGGTCCAGCGCGAAGGCCAGCAGCGACCAGTAGTCGATGAACTGCCGGATGTAGGCGCGGTCGACCGGTAGCGGCACCATCTCCGTTCGGTGACCGAGAGATTCGACGAGCTCGGCGACCTCGGTGACGCACCGCTGGGTGTCGCGGTCGAGCAGCTGGCCGGTTATCGGTTCGGTGATCAGCGCGATCCGCAGCCGCCTCTCCCCCGGCCCTTCCACCAGACCGACCGGCGGCAGGCCGGGACCGGGACGGAAGCCCTGCGAGTCGTCGAGGAAGCGAGCGGTGTCCCGCACCGACCGGCTCACGATCCCGTTGCACACCAGGTCGATCGGCGCATCCTCGGTCTGCTTCGCCGGCGCGGTTCGACCCCGGCTCGGTTTGAGTCCCACGAGACCGCATGCGGCAGCGGGGATCCGGATCGATCCGCCACCGTCGTTGGCATGCGCGATCGGCAGCGCGCCCGCCGCCACGAGGGCGGCCGAACCACCGGAGGAGCCACCGGCGGAGTAGTCGGTGTCCCACGGGTTGCGGGTCGGCTCCCGGTCGACGTACTCGGTCGTCGCGGTCAGCCCGAAAGCCGGCATGTTCGACGCCCCGACGAGGTTCACGCCGGTCGCCAGGAACTGGTTGGTGAAGGCCTCGTTCGCCGAGGCCGGGTTCGGCGCGACCGCAGCCGACCCGTGGCAGGTGGGCAGGCCCGCGAAGTCGGTGTTGTTCTTGATGATCGACGGCACGCCGACGAACGATCCGGACGGGAAGTCGTTGTCGACGGCGCGCTTGCGGGCTCGCTCGCGGTCGTCGAAGGCGACCGCGTTCAGCTGGGGATTGACTGCGTCGATCCGGGCGAGAGCCGCTTCGACAGCCTCGGCGGCCGAGATCTCCCGGGCGGCGATGGCGTCGGCGATGCCGACGGCGTCGAGATCACCGAGTGCGTCGTCTGTGAACGCGTGAACCTTCTTCATGCCCGGACCCTATCGCCCTCCGGCGGACCCCGGGGCCGCTCCCAGCATCGCGGCGACATCGTCGACCAGCTCCGCGACGTAGGCGTCGTCGACCGCGAGACCGAAGACCGCGTGGTGGTAGAGGGGTGCGATCACATGGTCGAGGAGCTGCCGCACCGACGGCGTCGCCTCGCCGCGCTCGCGCGCCCGCGCGATCATCTCCTCGGCCTGCTCGCGGCGGATCTCCCAGCACGGGCACACCTCGACGACGTCGTCGCGCGCCGCGACCATCGCACGCAGGTAGGCCCGCCGCTTCGGCCGGCCGATGTCGGCGGCGATCACGCGGGCCCACTCCGCGATGTCGTCGCGGAGTACACCCGTGTCCGGCAGCGGTTCACCCTGCGTCAGTGCGGCGACCGCCACCTCGCCCAGGAGCGCGTCGATCGACCCCCACCTGCGGTAGATGCTGGTCGGGTTGACGCCCGCGAGGTCGGCGACCTCGGGGACCGTCATCGTGTCGCGCTGGCCGGCACCGACGAGTTGCCCGACGGCGGCATACACCGCCGACTGGACACGAGCGCTCCGACCGCCGGGCCTCTTCGCGCGCGGTGCCGCGTCCGCGGAGTCGGCCTGCGACGTTGCGCTTCCCATAGCCATGCAGCCATTATTGCAAATCTGATTGCTTTTGGAAGGAATCCGCGGCTATCGTCGTTCCAAATGCAATTGCATTTGCGTTAAGGAGACGACATGGCGCCGCTACATCCCCACCGCGCGTTCTGGCTGATCGCGGCCACGTACGTGATGGTGCTCTTCGCCTCCGCAGCTCCGTCGCCGTTGTACCCCGTCTACCAGGAGCTCTGGGGTTTCTCCTCGCTCACCCTAACCCTGGTCTTCGCGGTCTATGTGGTCACGATGCTGATGAGTCTGCTGACGGTGGGGTCGCTGTCCGACCACATCGGCCGTCGCCCGGTGCTCGCGGTCGCGCTCGTCCTGCTGATCGCCAGCATGGTGCTCTTCGTCGTCGCCGAGGACGTGGGGACGCTGCTCGCCGCACGCGCGCTCCAGGGCCTCGCCACCGGCGCAGCCATGGGCACGCTCACCGCGACGACCGTCGACCTCCAGCCCACCGCCCGACTCGGCTCGACGATCATCGGCGCCGCCCCGGCCTTCGGTCTCGCGACCGGTGTCGGTGTCGCCGGACTGCTCGTCGAATACGCACCCGCGCCCCGAATCCTGGTCTACGAGGTCATTCTCGGACTGTTCGCGGCGCTGCTGATCGCACTCCTCGTGGTCCCGGAGACCCGCGAGCGCGTGGGCTTCACCTCGCGCCGGCACCTGGCCACGACTCTCGCCCCCCAGGTTCGGGTGCCCCGCGAGGTCCGCCCGGTGTTCTTCGCCGCGGTACCCACCCTGGTGGCCACCTGGTCGCTCGGCGGGCTGTATCTGTCGCTCGGATCCTCGGTCGTCGCACGGGTCTTCGGTGTCACCAACCACGGTGAGGCCGGGCTCATCCTCTTCACCTTCTTCGCCAGCGCGACGATCACCTCGCTGTTCATCACCGGACGACCGGCGACGTTCAAACAGGCCTACGGTTACCCGACCCTCGCCATCGGCGTCCTGATCTCGCTGTCCGGCGTCCTGACCGAGATCCTGCCGCTCTACATCCTCGGCTCGCTCGTGGCCGGCTCCGGCTGGGCGGCGACCTTCCTCAGCGCCATGGACAACATCACCGCCGCGACACCTCCCGCCCAGCGCGGACAGGTCTACTCCTCGGTGTTCGTCGCCAGCTACCTCGCGTTCAGCATGCCGGCCGTGATCGCGGGAATCGTCGTGTCCCACATCGGGCTACGCGCGACGGTCATCGGATACGTCGGCTACGTCCTCGCCGTCGCACTGTTCGGGGCGGGGCTGGCGGTCGTCATGCGACGCGCCGCCGCCAGGACCGAGTCGGCAACTCCTGAACCGGAAAACGCGACGGAGCCGGTTACGGTCGGCAAGTCCTGAACGGGCGCCGGGATCAGTCCCGGTCCCGTAGCCCCACCATCCGGGTGGCCAGCTGCGCGTAGAACTCGCCCATCTTCTCGGGCGGGAGTGAGTTCTCGGCGCGGTACCAGCGAGCGAGGTCGATGCCCATCGACAGCATCGCGTTGGTGGTGGCCTGGGAATCGGACACGTCGAAGTCGCCGTTCTCGATCCCGGCGTCGACGATCGCGCGCACTCGCCGGGTGATCTCCCGGCGCAGTTCCATGACCGGCTCGAGATGTTCCGGGGCCAGCGAGGCGAGTTCGTAGTTCACGACGCGGCCGCGCACGTGTTCGCGCGCATGGTGCTCGGTGAAGGCGCCGATGACCGTCTCGAGCCGCTCCCCGGGCGGGGCAGTCGGATCGTCGACCTCGTCGATCATGGCCAGGATGCGTCGGTGTCCGGCGTCGGAGAGCTCGAAGAGCAGTTCCTCCTTGGACCGGAAGTGCACGTAGACCGCGGCCGAACTCATCTGCGCGCCGTTGGCGATGTCGCGGGTCGTCGTGGCGTTGAAGCCCTTCGCCGCGAACGCCTCGACCGCGGCGAGCAACAACCGCTGTCGGGCCGCGACCGGTTGCGCACGGGTCGTCGGTTCCGTTGACGAGACCACGTCCACCCCCTCGTTCACTCGGCGACCTCGCGCCTGTTCCAACCGATTGACACCGCCTCTGATGCGCGGCATAGTGCAAGATATCACTAAGCAAGCGCTTAGTCAGCGACCGGTCTGTCAGGGTTCTCCCAGGTAGACGGTCCGTGATTGGTGTCGCCGAACACCCGGCAACCCCCGACAGGAGTAGAGAAGAACCCATGCACCTGAAGTTCAGTCCGGAGGAAGAGGCGTTCCGCGAGGAACTGCGCAGCATCTTCGCGAAGGTCCCCGAGGACCTCCGCAAGCGGAACGAAGAGGGGAAGCTCAACTACCCCGACGACATCATCACCTCGGCGCGCATCCTCAACGAGCACGGCGTGCACACCCCGAACTGGCCGGTCGAGTGGGGCGGCAAGGACTGGACCCCGATCCAGTTCCACATCTACCGCGAGGAGATGAGCCTGGCGTTCGTCCCCGACCCGCTGCCGTTCAACGCCGGCATGATCGGCCCGGTCATCGCCCAGTTCGGCTCGCAGGAGATGAAGGAACGCTTCCTGCCGAAGACCGCCAACCTCGACATCTGGTGGTGCCAGGGCTTCTCCGAGCCCGAGGCCGGCTCCGACCTCGCGTCCCTCAAGACCCGCGCGGTCCGCGACGGCGACCACTACGTCATCAACGGCCAGAAGACCTGGACCACCCTGGGCCAGTACGCCGACTGGATCTTCCTGCTCGCCCGCACCAACCCGGACGTCAAGAAGCAGGCCGGCATCAGCATGTTCCTCATCCCGATGGACACCCCGGGCATCGAACTGCGCCCGATCCAGCTGATCGACGGCAGCTACGAGGTCAACGAGGTCTTCTTCAACGACGTCAAGGTGCCCGCCGAGAACATGGTCGGCGAGGAGAACAGCGGCTGGACCCAGGCCAAGTTCCTGCTGGGCAACGAGCGCAGCGGCATCGCCCGCGTCGGCTACACCAAGACCAACCTCGCCCGCGCGAAGCGTCTTGCCGCACAGACCAAGACCGCCCACGGGACCCTCCTCGACGACCCGCTGTTCGCCACGCGCCTCGCCGAGATCGAGAACGAACTGCTCGCCCTCGAGGTCACCCAGCTGCGCGTGGCCGCGTCGTCGGCCGACGGCAAGCCGAACCCCGCCTCGTCGCTGCTGAAGCTGAAGGGCAGCCAGCTGCAGCAGGCCGCCAAGGAGCTCCTCTCCGACATCGCCGGCCCGGACTCGCTCCCGGTCGCCGAGGTCGCCGCCGACGCGCCGAACGGCAGCGCCCAGGTCGACGCACCCGAGTGGGCCCAGCTGGCCACACCCGAGTACCTCAACTACCGCAAGGTCTCGATCTACGGCGGTTCCTCCGAGGTCCAGCGCCAGATCATCGACAAGGCGGTCCTCGGTCTCTGACCGCCGGCCCCTCCGACCTCACTTCGACTTCACAGACCAAGGACGACAATGGATTTCGAGCTTTCCGAAGAACAGGGGATGTTGCGCGACACCGCGCGCGAGGTCCTCACCAAGACCTACGACGTGGAGACCCTCCGCAAGGTGACCGACACCGATCTCGGCTACAGCGAGAAGGTGTGGAAGTCACTCGCGGAGATCGGCATCCTCGGCCTGACCTTTCCCGAGTCCGAGGGCGGCATGGACGCCGGACCGGTCGAGTTCACCAGCGTGATGACCGAACTCGGTCGCGCACTCGCCCCCGAGCCGTACCTGGACTCGGTGCTGGTCCCCGGCTCGCTGCTCGACGCCGCCGACGACGCGACACGCGCCGAGCTGCGCGGCGGTCTCGCCTCCGGTGAGCTGCTGATGGCCTTCGCCCACAACGAGCCCGGCGACCGCTGGCCGCTGGCCGCGGTGGCCACCACCGCCACCGCCGAGGGCGTGCTCAACGGCACCAAGACGCTTGTCGGACACGGCGATTCCGCACACAAGCTGATCGTCTCGGCACGCGTGGGCGACGAGGTGGGTCTGTTCCTCATCGACGCCGACGCCGAGGGTGTCACCCGCACCGCGTACCGCACCCACGATCGTCGACGCGGCGCCGAGTTCACGTTCAACGACGCCAAGGCCACCCGCCTCGGCAGCGGCGACGCAACCGAGCTCATCGCCAACGCGGAGATCGGCATCCAGACCGCACTGTGCGCCGAGGCCCTCGGCGCCATGGAGCGCAGCCTCGAGCTGACCGTCGAATACTTGAAGTCGCGCAAGCAGTTCGGCGTTCCGCTGGCCACCTTCCAGTCGCTCACCCACCGCGCCGCGGACATGTACGTCCAGCTCGAGCTCGCCCGCAGCATGGTGCTGTACGCGACGGTCGCGCTCTCGGACGGTATCGCCGACGCGGCCATCGCCTCGCGCGTGAAGCTGCAGACCGTGCGTTCGGCACGCCTGATCGGCCAGGAGGCCATCCAGATGCACGGCGGTATCGGCATGACCGCCGAGTACCCGATCGCGCACTACGTCAGCCGCCTGACCGCGATCAGCCACACCCTCGGCGACGCGGACGCCCACGTCGCCAAGCTGTCGAAGAACCTCGCGTCGTACGACATGCTCAGCGTCGGCTGACATAGCCAACCGCGCACCCTCCGCTGCCTTCAGGTGTGAGGAGCGATAGCGACGAGCCACGAAGGCCTGGTGAGAAATCGTCACCAGCCCTTCGTGGCTCGCTTCGCTCGCACCTCAGGGAGCACGGGGTGGGCTTCGCTCACACCTCAGGGAGCACGGGGTGGGCTTCACTCGCACCTCAGGGAGCAAGATGCCCCCGCTCATTGAGTAGCCGAGGAGCTCGCGACGAGGCGTATCGAAATGAGCTACGCCTCCCACCCCGTTGCCCTGCCCACCGATAGTGTTCATCTGCGAACGTCGGTGAGGAGAGAGGGACTCGGATGGAATTGCTGCGTGACAATCTGGCCGCTGGGGCGTCGTTCAGCCTCGTCGGGATCGCCCTGCTCGTCGTCGGGTTCGTGGCGCTCGACCTGGTGACCCCGGGCCGGCTGCGGCAGCTGGTGTGGATCGACCACAACCGCAACGCCGTCATCCTCACCACCTCGATGGTCATCGGGCTGTCGATCGTGCTGGTCTGCTCGGTCATCGACACCGAGCTCCTCGAGCTGTGGCGTGCGCTGCTCTACACCGTCGCCTATGTGGTCCTGACGATCGCGGTGATGATGTGGTCGTTCGTGCTCATCGACTGGCTGACGCCGGGCAAGCTCGGCACGCTGCTGCTGGAGAACGACGAGCACCCCGCCGGCTGGATCACCGCCGCGGTCTTCGTCGGCATCGGCGCCGTCATCGGCATGACGCTGCTGGTCTGAGCAGGTTTCCGTCGCGCGACCCCGTCTTATTGACGGTCCGCCAACAGTCTATTGACGGTGCGCCAACAAGCCCATAGGGTTGGCGACCATGACCGCATCACTCATCGAAGAGTCCATCGACATCGACGCATCCGCCGAGCAGGTGTGGTCGGTGATCTCCGATCTCCAGCGCATGGGCGAGTGGAGCCCGCAGTGCAAGAAGATGATCATCCGCGGTGGCACCGTCGGCCTGGGGACCAAGACCATCAACATCAACCGCCGCGGCCCGCTGGTGTGGCCCACCACCTCCAAGGTCGTGCGCTTCACGCCCAACAAGGAGATTGCCTTCCGCGTGGCCGAGAACCACACCGTCTGGAGCTACGCCATCACCCCGAACGGGTCGGGCGTGACCGTGACCGAGCGCCGCGAGGTGAACGGCTCCACCACCAAGGTGTCGTCGCTGCTCGTCGACAAGCTGTTCGGCGGTGCCGATTCCTTCGAGGCCGAACTCAAGCTGGGCATGGCAGAGACCCTCGGCAAGATCAAGCGTGCCGCGGAGAGCCAGCTCGACCGCGTCTGAGAACCGGTGGCGGCCGTCAGGTTCCGCTGATCTTGTCGATCAGTTCGGGGAGGTCGGCCACCGAGTCGATGACGTGGTCCGGGTAGGGCCCGAACTCGTCGCGGGCGAGCGCATCGAGCGCCTCCTCGCGGAACTTGCCGGTGCGCACCAGCACACCGATCAGCGCCGACGCCTGCGCACCCAGGACGTCGTTGTGCATGTCGTCGCCGACCATCACCACCTGGGTGGGCTCGAGTCCCAACATGTCGGTGGCGGCACGGAATCCGAGCGGCGACGGTTTGCCGATCGCCTTGATCTTCTTGCCCGACGCCTTCTCGAGCCCTTCGAGGTAGACGCCGGTGTCGATCGACAACCCGTCGGCCGTCGACCATGTCATCGACCGGTGCATGGCGATCACGGGCACTCCGTCGAGCAGCATCTCGAGGACCTTCGACAGCGCGTCGTGGGTGAACACGGGACCTGCCCCACCCAGCACCACGACCTCGGCGTCCGCCGGGTCGTCGGTCAGCTCGACGCCCGTCATGTCCTCGGCTATCGGGCCCTGGTTGAGAACCCACACCCGTTTACCCGGGAAGGTCGATCCCACGTATTCGGCGGTCAGCTTCGCGGCCGTGAGGATCTCGTCGGCATCGACGAAGAACCCGCAGTCGTTCAACAACTCTGCGATCTCGTTGCGCGAGCGCGAGGTGGTGTTGGTGAGGAACATCCGCGGGATCTTGCGGTCGGCGAGTCGGGAGACGGCCTCCACTGCGCCGGGCAGAGCCTTCCACGAGGTGACCATCACCCCGTCGATGTCGAGAAGCAGACCCAATGCCATGGGCACGAATGTAGTCTGCGGTCCCCGGCCACGCAGTGCAGGCATCCCTCGAACCGGGTACCCCGACCGGACGCGTCGACCCACCTGGCATCCTGAGCGCATGCGTACCGTCGCAGAGCATCAGGCCGTCGTCTCCGCCTTGTTCGGCCCACCCGTTCCCGTCCGGCTGTCGGTGTCGGAGGCGCTGGGCAGGGCGACGTTCGACGACGTCGACGCGCCGCTCTCGTTGCCCGGTTTCGACAACTCGGCGATGGACGGATTCGCCGTCCTCGCCGAGGATCTCGCGGGCGCCTCCCCCGGCTCCCCGGTGACGCTGCCCGTCGCCGCGGACATCCCGGCCGGACGCACCGACGCCCTCGCGCTGACCCCCGGCACCGCGCACCGCATCATGACCGGTGCCCCGTTGCCTGCCGGCGCCGACGCCATCGTCCCGGTGGAACTGACCGACGCCGTGGTCGGCCCGGTCGCGGCCGCGGAGACGGTCACCTTCACGGCACCGGTCGAGTCCGGAAAACACATCCGGCGTGCGGGTTCCGACATCGGGCAGGGCGAGCGCGCACTGCCCGCCGGGACCGTCATCGGGGCGCCGCAGATCGGGCTGCTGGCCGCGCTCGGGATCGCCGAGGTCACCGTCGCCCGGCCGTTGCGCGTCGTGGTCCTGTCCACCGGCTCCGAACTCGTCGAACCCGGAAAACCGTTGCAGCACGGCCAGATCTACGAGTCGAACGGAGCGATGCTCACCGCCGCCGCCATCGAGGCCGGCGCGATCGGCCGGCATGTGCACTTCGTCCCGGACGACACCGGCGACTTCCTCGAACGGCTCGACCAGGTCGCCGGCGAGGCCGATCTGATCATCACGTCCGGGGGTGTCAGCGCGGGCGCCTTCGAGGTCGTGAAGGACGCGCTGTCGGCCACCGGTTCCGTCGAGTTCGTGAAGGTCGCGATGCAACCCGGTATGCCGCAGGGCTGCGGTCACCACACCGCGTCCGACCGGCCCGACGGAACGCCCGGGCCCACCGTGCCGATCATCACACTCCCGGGCAACCCGGTCAGTGCCCTGGTGTCCTTCGAGGTCTTCATCCGGCCGGCACTCCGCGCCGCGATGGGGTTGCCACCGCAACGACGTCGGGTGACCGCCCGGCTCGGCGCCGACCTCCGCTCACCGCAGGGCAAGCGGCAGTTCCTCCGCGGAGTCCTCCGGACCGACGAGGACGGATCGGGCGTCGTCGTCGACCCGATCGGCCCGCCCGGCTCCCATCACCTCCGCTTTCTCGCCGAGGCGGACGCACTGATCGACGTGCCCACCGAGACCGACGGTCTGGCCGTGGGAACTCCGGTCGACGTGCTCGTTCTGCGCTGAGCTCTAAGCTGGACCGGAGTCGTACCCGACCCGTGGTGCGCAAGATTCATCGAGCGGCCCGCACCGGGCACAACAGGAGGTAGATCGTGGCCAGACGTCCGCGTCCGGACGAGGGCAACACCGGTCGTGTCGCCCATTTCCTAGACCTGGCCCGTGAGACCGTCCCGCCGATCCATCCGGCCGGTATCCCGTTCGTCGCCGCCCCCGCGGCGGTCGCGCTCCTGGGACGCCGCCACCGCTGGATCGCGCGGCCCGCGGCTCTGACCGCGGGCGCGTGTGCCGCGTTCTTCCGGCACCCGAGTCGTGTCCCGCCGACCGAGCCGGGCGTGGTGGTCGCACCCGCCGACGGCACGATCGCACTCGTCGACGAGGCCGTCCCACCGGCCGAATCCGGTCTGGGCACCGATCCGCTGCCCCGCGTCTCGACCTTCCTGTCGATCTTCGACGTGCACGTACAGCGTGTGCCGATCGCCGGAACGGTCACCGCGGTGACACACACGCCGGGCGCTTTCCTGTCCGCCGACCTGCCCGAGGCCAGCCGTGACAACGAGCGCACCACCATGACCATCCGTACAACGGCGACCGGCGGCGGCGCGGGACCCGACCTCGCGGTCGTGCAGATCGCGGGACTCGTCGCGCGCCGTATCGTCTGCGAGCCGAAGGTCGGTGACGCTCTGCAACTCGGTGACACCTACGGGCTCATCCGCTTCGGTTCCCGGGTCGACGTCTACTTCCCCAAGGACACCACGCCCCGCGTCTCGGTGGGTCAGCGCGCCGTCGGCGGCGAGACCCCCTTCGCCCACCTCGACCTCTGATCCGGCCTGTGAACCCCCAAGCTGCGAACTCATCCGACGGGCCCGCCGGACGCCGGGTGGGCGGGCCCGGAGTCCGCCGGCCGTCCAAGACCCGCGTCCCCACCGCGCGGTCGGCACGACGCCAGGCGCAGGCCCACGGCCCCGCACAAGCGAATCCGCGGGAACCCGAGCGGCGTCGTCTCCGCAAGCAGGCACAGGCCGGGCGCCTCATCATCCCTTCGTCGTTGACGATCCTCGCGATCTGCGCGGGCTTGACCGCGATGCGCTCCGCGACCACCGGCGACATCGACGCGGCCATGGGTCTGCTGGTGGCCGCGGCGTTCCTCGACGGGATCGACGGGCGGGTGGCCCGCCTCATGGGTGCGACGAGCCGGATCGGTGCCGAGATCGACTCCCTCGCTGACGCCATCAACTTCGGCGTCGTGCCGGCGATGATCGTCTACTTCTTCCTGCTCGACGGCCAGGATCTCGGCTGGGCGCTCGCGCTCATCTACTGCTGCGCGATCGTGCTGCGCCTGGCGAGGTTCAACACCCTGCTCGACGACGACGAGGCACCCGCGTACACGCGGGACTTCTTCGTGGGCATCCCCGCGCCCGCGGCCGCGATCTGCGCCCTGCTGCCGATCGGCATGGCCCAGCAGTTCGGTGACGGCTGGTGGACCTCACTCCCCGCCGTCGGCGGCTGGCTCGTCCTGGTGGCCTTCCTCGCGGTCAGCCGCGTCCCCACCGCGTCCCTCAAGACCGCGTCGATCCCGTCGCGCGCGATCGCCGGGCTCCTGGTCCTCGTCGCGGTCGGCGCCGCTCTCCTGCTGACCTACCCGTACGTGCTGATGATGATCGGCATCCTCGCCTACGCGATCCACATCCCGTTCGCCTGGCGGTCACGGCGCTGGGTCGCCTCCCGACCGGAGTACTGGAACGAGAAGCCCTCCGAACGACGTGCGCAGCGCAAGGCGTCGAAGGCCGCCGCGCCGGGTGGCCGTCGCCGACGCCCGGTGCTGAAGTCGCAGCGCAGGTTGGGCCTCAACCGGCCCACCGGGGCTCCGGTCGCCGCGCAGACCTCCGAGACGGTGTCACATCAGACCGAAAGCGAGACCGAATGAGCTCACAGGTGTCCCTGACGCTGACCGCGCGGCTCCACACCTCCGCCGCCGAGGCACGCCGAGGCATCATCCGGGTCCATCCCGAGGTGCTCACCGCGTTGTCGCTGCGCGAATGGGATGCCGTGTCGATCACCGGCGCCCGCGTGACCGCCGCGGTGGTCGCGGCGACCGACTCGTCGGCGCCGACCGGGGTCGCCCTGCTCGATGAGATCCTCCTCTCCAACGCGGGGGTCAAGGAGAACGCCTCGGTCGTGCTCGCGCCGGTCGACGTACACGGCGCGAGCCGCGTCGTCGTGAACGGTTCGGTGCTGGCCACGCAGTCGATCACCGAGTCCACGCTTCGACGCGCACTGCTCGGCAAGGTGCTTTCGGTCGGCGATGCGGTGTCGCTGCTGCCCCGCGACCTCGGCCCCGAACTCGCCGCGACCGAGGCGACACGCGCCCTCGCCCGCTCGGTGGGCATCACCTGGACCACCGAGCTGCTCACCGTCACCGGCACCGATCCGGGCTCGCCCGTCAGCGTCCAGACCAACACCGCCGTGTTGTGGTCGACGACCGCCGGCGAGGTGCCCCCACTCGGGGACCGCGCCGGCTCGCCGCGAATCCCGGGGGCGCTCGGCGTCGTGCCGGATGCGCCGGTCACCGCACCGTCACCGACGGCGACCGCAACGCCCGTCGGGGTGGTGCCGGTCGAGGAACCCGACGTCCCGGTCCGGCCGGTGTCGGAACTGGTCGGCGTCGATTCGCAGATCACCAAGCTCACCGAGTGGCTGGCGATCACGCTCGACGAACCCGACGTCCTGCGCACCCTGGGCGCCGCACCGCGCCTCGGCGTCCTGGTGACCGGGCCCGCCGGTGGCGGGAAGGCGACGCTGGTCCGATCGGTCTGCGCCAAGCGCACCCTCGTCACCGTCGACGGCCCGACGACCGGCGCAACCGAACCCAACACCCGCCTCCGGACGGTCGCCGACGCGGTGGCCCGCGCCCGGGCGACCGGTGGGGTCCTGCTCATCACCGACATCGACGCCCTGCTGCCGTCCGAGCCGGAGCCGGTCGCCACCCTCATCCTCGACGAGCTGCGCTCGGGCATCTCCGACGGCCGCATCGCGCTCGTCGCGACCACCGCCGAACCCGTCCGCCTCGACTCGCGCCTGCGCGACCCGTCGCTGTGTGACCGCGAACTGATCATCGGCCTGCCCGACGCCGCGACCCGCGCGCGCCTGTTGTCGGCGATCCTGTCGACCGTGCCCACCGAGGGCGACCTCGACCTCGACTCGGTTGCTGCCCGCACCCCCGGTTTCGTCGCCGGCGACCTCGCCGCGCTCACCCGCGAGGCCGCGCTGCGCGCCGCAACCCGGGCCAGCGCCGGAAAGTCCGAACCCGCCCTCCGCACCGAGGATCTCGTCGGCGCGCTCGACGTGATCCGGCCGGTGTCCCGGTCGGACTCCCCCGAAGTCGCCCTGGGCTCGATCACCCTCGCCGACGTCGGCGACATGGTCGAGACCAAGCAGGCCCTGACCGAGGCCGTGCTGTGGCCGCTGCAGCACCCCGACACCTTCGCCCGGCTCGGCGTCGACCCGCCGCGCGGTGTGCTGCTCTTCGGCCCGCCCGGATGCGGCAAGACCTTCGTCGTCCGTGCGCTCGCCGCGTCCGGTCAGCTGTCGGTTCACACCGTCAAAGGCGCTGAGCTGATGGACAAGTGGGTCGGCTCGTCGGAGAAGGCGGTCCGCGACCTGTTCGCCCGCGCCCGCGAGTCGGCGCCGTCGCTGATCTTCCTCGACGAGGTCGACGCGCTCGCGCCGCGCCGCGGGCAGTCCACCGATTCCGGCGTCGCCGACCGCGTGGTCGCCTCGCTGCTCACCGAACTCGACGGCGTCGAACCACTGCAGGACGTCGTCGTACTCGGCGCGACCAACCGTCCCGACCTCATCGACCCGGCACTGCTCCGGCCCGGACGCCTCGAGCGCCTGGTCTTCGTGCCTCCGCCGGATGCCGACGCCCGCGGGGACATCCTGCGCACCAGCGGCCGCGACGTCCCCCTCGACGACGTCGATCTCGACGAACTCGCCGCCGACCTCGAGGGTTACTCGGCGGCCGACTGTTCGGCGCTTCTCCGCGAGGCCGCGCTGTCGGCGATGCGTCGCGACATCAACGCCGCGGCGGTCACGGCCGACGACGTCGCCGAGGCCAGGAGCCGGGTCCGCCCGTCGCTCGACCCCGACCAGGTCGAGAACCTCAAGGCGTACGCCGAGCGTCGGCTGGACTAGGGATTCGCACGGCCCTGCCCCCGACGCTTCTCTGCACTAGTCAAGGTGTGGGCCACACTCTGCCCAACCGGACTCTCTCGCGGCGCGTTATCGCCGCCCAGTGAGTGCGTCGATCCACAGGCGAATGGAAACCTGGAGTGTCTCAGGATGACCGGTGATGGAAGTGCCAGCGTCGACTATCCGTGCCGCGAAAGCGTGGGTGAACACAAGCCCCTCGAGCAGGCTGATCAGGTCGCGGGCTGCAGTCGGAGGGTCTGGCGCGCCCAGGACACCCAGCAGTTCAGTCGCTGCTGACAGTGAGAACAGGCACGATGCCAAGCCCTCTCGTAGTTCATTATCACCCACCGCATCGGCCAGTAGCGCGTACCGAGCAAGTACGTCCCTACGTCGTTCCACCAGAAGCGTTTCAACCTGGGCTGCGATCAGAGTTGCCGCTTCCAGGGACGTTTCCGGAGGACGTGATGGGACAGCATCGAGGAAGTGCTCACGGGATCGGCGCGTCAGGTGCGCGATGGCGGCCGACACCAAGGCGTGACGGGTTCGGTAGTAGTACGAGGTCGATCCCCGGGCCAACCCGAGGCGTGCGTCGATTCCTTGGTGTGTAAGCGCGTGGTTGCCACCCTCGGCCGCGAGGTCCAAAGCGGCCTCGCAGATAAGGACACGGCGTGAGCGACGGTGAGACATGTCTCCATCTTCGCAAACCTCTACGATGTTAGAGTTTCGGCATGTGCTGGACACGCCGAGCTTCACGATCAAGCCGCACCGGACTCATTGACCCCGCCACATTCGACAGAGCGGCAAAAGATCTCGGATTCACCCTCGACGATGCACAACGGCGGGCGGCCGACGCACTCCTGGCCGCGGATCGAAACCTGTATCTGTGGGGCCCCGTCGGGCGGGGAAAGAGCTGGTTGATGGCAACGTACTTCGCTGCGCTGCCGACCAAGCGCAAGCTGCGAATTCACTTCCACGAATTCTTCCGCGACCTGCACCTGGCCATCCGAAGAAACAACAACGACCTTCCGGCAGCCCTCGACGACCTCCTCGGTGACCTGGATGTGGTGTGCTTCGACGAGTTTCACGTTCACGACCCCGCGGATGGCATCTTCATCACCCGCCTTATGCCCGCGCTTCTCGATCGGAAGATCCAGGTCATTCTGACCTCGAACTACCCTCCACAATCCTTGCTGCCCAACCCGCTGTTCCACAACGACTTCGTGCCCACGATCGAGTTGATCGAACGGTCTCTAACGGTCGTCACAGTCGACGGCCCCGTCGACTACCGAACCACCTCCGACCACGCGGCTGGGTTCGCCGCCGGTTCGTGGGTCACCCCCGGCATACCCGAACAGCTGGAGCGCCTTGGCCTCCATCCGCCGACTCCCGACGAACACCAGACACTCAAGCCAGCCGGACATTCCATTCACGTCCGCCGCGCCGCGAACGGATGCATGTGGATCGACTTCGCCGACCTGTGCGAGAAGACCACTGCCCCAGTCGATTACCTCGCGATGGCGCGAGACTTCACGAAGTGGGTGATCAGTGGTGTACCGGATCTTCGAACCGCAGGCCACGAACCGGCGCAACGCTTCGCCAACGTCATCGACGTGCTCTACGACCGCGATGTCCCCACAGTGTTCCTAGCAACTGCGCCACTGGACACCCTCGCCGACGGCGCGCAACTCCCTGTCGACATCGAACGAATCAAAAGCCGACTCGGTCAACTTGCCCGCATCGAACCCGACACAACGGAGGTCGAGATTGCCCCGGAGCAAGCCACAATTCCGCCCCGATCCAATACCGGCGGGCCGTATCTACCGACTACCTGACGCGAATCGAAATCCCAGCCGTGGTGACGCTGCCCACCAATGACTCACAGCGGCACCAGGACCGCAATCTGCGGTGGCGCAGCATCCATCTAACGACACCCTGCGCCAGCAGGTTTGCCCACCGGCGTTTCGGACCGCCGCTCACCAGGTGGTAGAGGACGTAGCTCACAAAGCAGAGCACCAGGCTCACGCAGAGTGCGAGAAGGATGTCCAAGAAGATCACCTTCGGTGCTCAGATGCCACCGAACCCGCAGCCGTAGGTGATGCCCACCGAGGGCAACCTGGAATATCACTGTCCCGCCGGGTCGAGGCCGCAGACCACGTAAGTAGGTCACCGGTTGCACGCGCCCGTTCGCTGAGAATCCGGCATTCGGCCATGGTGCCCCAGATTCCCGTCTTGATGGCACTACGCATTGATGGCGGTGGCTCCGACGCTCAGCTCAGCCGAACATCACGATCCAGAAAGGCGTGTAGGGATACTCAGAGCAACAGTGCGACTGTCGTGCGCAAGTCGTCGGGCGTCATCACGCTTGCCGCGTAGGCACGTCAGCGTGCGATCGATCCCCTCGATTTCGCCCAGCCAGCGCTCGTCGACGGCGCGTTGTTTGCGGGCGAGTAGGTCGGCTTCGAGTTCGTCGAGGCGGCCGACCATCTTCGGGTTGACGTGGAGCTGGCTGCATCGCAGGCACGCGTGCTCGTGTTGACAGCCGGTTCCGTAGGGGCGGCCGCATGATCCGAGTTCGACTTTGCGTTTGTCGAAATGCTCCTCGAACTCCGCCCATTCCTCATCGGTTGTGGGGCGGTATTCCTCCTGGGGGCGCAGGGTTCGTCGGCGGTCCAGGAACTGTTGAACGTGTTGGATCACGTGTTCTTCGAAGACTGCGACGTATCCCTGTGTGGTTTGGAGGTTGAGGTGGCCGAGTAGCGCCGCGCCGATGTGGATCGGCAGGCCGTTGTTCACGAGGTCCGTGATGAATAGGCGTCTGAAGTCGTGGGGGGTGAAGTGAAGGTCTTGGAAGGCCGGGTTGGTCTCGGCGAGGAGTTGGCACTGCTTCTTGATGTTGTTCAGGACGGTTGCCGGGCTGGTTACCCTGCGGACTTCTCCGATCTGACGTTGGAACAGGTGCGGCATCGGCGGCGTCCAGACTCGCTCGTGTCCGTCGTAGCGCGGCAGCGACGGGATCGGCCCCTGAGCGGTCTGACGAGTGATGACTCTCGCGATGACGTGGAACAGCTCAGCGGACATGGGGATGACTCGTTCCCGGTCGGTCTTGGATGGCGCGATGACGAGCAGCGCGATGACTTCACCGTTGGGGCGTTGGTATTGGCGGATGCTGGTGTGTGCGAGCTCGACCAGTTCCTCGACACGGATTCCTGTGTGGCGTAGTACCTCGACGTGCGCCCAGTCCCAGAAGGCGGATTCCTCTTCTTCGTGGATCTTGCGGATGCGCCCGGTTGCGTGGTCGCGGCCGCGCACGATCGGGAACGTGTCGTCCCTGCTCTGCCGGTCTTGGCGTTCGTCCGGGCGGGTGTACGTCCGGCCCGCGTGGGTGAACTCTGCGCCGAGTGGGGTATCCCGCGCGGTCTCGTAGAGTTTGCGGACGTCGACGTACCGATCGTCGACGTGCGCGATGAGCGCTGGAAGCAAGGGTTGGAGCTGGCGGGTCCGGTCGGTCATGCGTTCTTTGATTCGGCGTCGTTGCGCCCCCATTCCTCGGAGGTCCGACGGTGGGATGGGGCACGGTGCCGCCCATCTCCCCCAACGTTCCGGTTCCTCGATCGCCCAGCTCTGGATATCCAAGTAGAACGCGCGCACCGGCAACAGGACACTCTGACCGCCATCGACCCGAGGGGTGCCATCGCGGCGCAGACGGATGTGGGTTCGCCACTGGTCGTACAGTTCGGGTGGGATCGTCAGGCTTCGGTGTCCTGGCGCTAGTTGTTCGATCGTGGCCCAGAAGCGTCCGGCGATCGCACGGGCGAGACCATCGCGTGTGTTGTAGTCGGTGTCGTTTTGCCGGCGCAGCAGGTAGTCGATAATCAGCTGCCGTATCTCGGGGTCACGGACACCATAGTGGTCGACCATCTGCTCCGGCGTCCGTTGCCCCTTGTAGATGAAGCTCCGCAGCGTGGGCGGTGTGTCCGGCGGGAAGTGTCCCATCTGGTGCAGGATCTCCCAGGCCAATAGGCCGGCGAAGCGGTTGCTGCCGGTGCGGGCGCCGACGACGAGGTCATGTCGACGGCATTCGTTCGCGTAGTGGAGCAGCCCTTCTGGTGTCAGATCCGTCAGGGAGATGCCCTGGGTGGTCAGTGCGCAGGACACGTCGAACAACGCTCGGTCCTGGTGACGGGTACCGGCCCGTATCTGTCGAGCCTGATCGAAGAACTTGTCCAGCAACGGATCTTGCTGTGATCGACGAAAGAGCGTGGCGTAGTCGACGAACTTGTTGGCGCGGAATGCCGACAGCGATGGCTTGATCACTCGCATCAGCAGCAGTGATTTGAGTCCGTAGGTCATGTCGTAGCCGTGGTACTTGGTGTCGGCGAGGTCGGAGACCGGTCGTGGGAGGTCGTCCAGCCCGCTGGCCTCCCATCGTTGTTGCCAGGTCTCGCCGGTGAACTCGGAGAGGTGGTTCAGCAATCTCCTGGTGCCTCGGCGACGCTTACCGAGCGATTTGCCCATCGCTCCGAACGTTGGAGACCCGGCCAACTCGACGAGTTCCTCGATCGACGCCTGGGCGAGGTCTCCGAATGGGAGCACTGGACCGGACGGCGTCGATGGGCTCGGGGAGGTTGTGTCGACGGCGAAGCGCGATCGTCTCGCACGGTCTGCGTCATCGACCCGGAGCGACGGAGACCGCCGATTGCGCATGGTGTAGCTCTCAGCCACCGAACACCGCCTTGATGTCCTCTTCCGCGTATCCCGCGGAGTACGCCGGCGTTGGCCGGGGCCGATTGTAGTGCTCCTGCAGTTTGTCGAAGATGTCCTCTACCCTCACGGCGGTATAGCGTCCGGTGGTCTCGATGCTGGCGTGCCGCAGCACTGCTTGCACATCTGTCAAAGTCAGGCCCGGGTCGTTGGCCATTCTTGTTGCGGCTGTGTGCCGTAGGTCGTGCAGCGTCCAGTTGGTGCCGAGCGTGTCGTTGGCCCGCTGTAGTACACGCCGCATTGCCCAGTACGACAGTGCGCGCTTGTCACCTCGACGGGTCCGCCACAATGGCTCGCCGGCAGCCGGGATCCCGTCGGCGTCCAGATACTTGGCCAGGTAGCGCAACGCTTCCGCAGAGACAGGAACAGGCTGCCGGATCCGTGTCCCCTTGGACGTCACATACATCTGGCTAGCTGCCCAATCGACATCGGCGACTCCGACGCCGAGAAGTTCACTAGCCCGGGCACCGCTCGAGACATAGGCCAACAGGAGTGCGCGATCGCGATCACACGTCATCGCCGCAACCAACTCGTCCCACAAAGCGTCCGGAATCGCACGAGGCGGGGCCTGAACGACCCGTTGCCGCAATCTGGCACGCCTGATCTGCGGCGTGACCTCGAGCGGGCTGCGGTGAGCGAGCGCCGAACGACGAGACCGCGACGAGGGCACCGGATTGACGACTGGCCCACGCCCACAATGCGCATGGAACGCATAGAAACCGTGGACCACGCTCAACGCATGGTTGATCGTTCTGGGCGAATAGCCCTCCCCCAGTACTGGTTTCCCAGTTCGAGCGTTGACGGTTCCGGGAACCGATCCAGAGCGTCGCAGCCGTTGCCGTTGAGGATTGGGCGCGGACTTCAGCCAACCGACGAGAACATCGACCTCGCTCCCGGTTGCTCGGTCCCACTCGACGTCGAGCATCCACAGCAGCCGGAACCACCGCAACAGGTCGTAGCCGTAACTCCGGCAGGTCAACGGGCTGACATCACTCAGTGCCAGATCACGCAAATACTGTGTGATCGGCTCCACCTCCGCACCAGCATGGTCCACCACGACGTACGGCGGAAACCTTGTCTCAGCCGCGGACACCGCGCCGATCCGATCGCAGTCGACCTGGCCCTCCATCAATTGCCTTCGCAGTTCCGACATGCACCAGCTCCTTAATCCGGGACGCTGGCCATCTTGGGCCAACGTCGATTGGTGCAGTCAACTATTCAAGTACCTATTCGGCGTTGACCAGATAGAACACCGATGCGCCGCCACCGGCAGCCTGTGGCGAGGCGCCGATCTGGACCCAGTAGGTCGATCCGCCCTTGCTCGCGGACAGCACGGCGACGGACTGGCCGCCCTCGGTGGAACGATGAGATTCGACGTACCCGGCGTCGGTCAGCTTCGTCGTCGCCGCCTCGAGCTGGTTGCCGGCGTTCGCCGGCCCCTGGACGGTGACCTCCCAGCCGTCGGCCCGGGTGCCGCTCGCGGACAGGACATGGCCGTCGATCAGCGGCACCTGTGTGACCGGGAAGTCAGAGGGCAGCGGGACACCGTCCGGACCTGCCTGTTCCTCGTCGCCGCACCCCGCCAGAACGCCTCCGACCACGACGATCGATGCGAATACCACAAGTAGGCGCCAGAGCCAGTCGAACCGGAACATACGGGCAACGGTAAAGTAGTTCCCGCGGGTGATCGCCCGTGACACCCCGCCGGGAGAAAGACGGAGTGCCCTTTTGATTTCTGTGTTGGCTGCGTTGGCAGTGTGCGCACTGATTGCGCCCGCAGTCATCCATTGGATCGGCACCCGAGGTTTCTACATCCTCGCGCTCGCGCCTCTCGGCGCCCTGATCTGGGTGATCTCCCACTGGCCCGCCCCCGAGGCCGACCGCGCCGTCGTCGAGACGGTGAGCTGGGTTCCGTCGCTGCAGATGGACATCGTCACCCGGTTCGACACGCTCACAGCCATCCTGTCGGTCCTGATCCTCGGCGTCGGCGCCCTCGTGCTCTGCTACTGCGCCCACTACTTCGACGACGCCCGCCCGCGCGTCGCATTGTTCGGCGGCGAGATGGTCGCCTTCGCCGGCGCCATGTTCGGCCTGGTCATCTCCGACAACATGCTCGTGCTCTACGTGTTCTGGGAGCTCACGACCGTCCTGTCGTTCATGCTCGTCGGCTTCTACAACGTTCGCGCGACGGCCCGCCGCTCGGCCACCCAGGCGCTGCTGGTCACCACCTTCGGCGGGCTGGCCATGCTCGTGGGCATCATCATGCTGGGAGAACGGTCCGGCACCTACCTGCTCTCCGAGATCGTCTCGGCACCGCCGACCGGCGTCTACGTCGACATCGCGATCGTTCTGTTGCTCATCGGCGCGCTCAGCAAGTCGGCCATCGTCCCGTTCCACTTCTGGCTCCCGGGCGCCATGGCCGCACCCACCCCGGTCAGCGCTTACCTGCATGCCGCGGCGATGGTGAAAGCCGGAATCTATCTGATCGCGCGCCTGGCCCCGGGCTTCTCCGCCACCGCCAGCTGGCAGATCGCCGTCGTCGGCCTCGGTGCGCTGACGATGGTCCTCGGCGGCTGGCGTTCGCTGCGTGAACTCGACCTGAAGCTCATCCTCGCCTTCGGCACCGTGTCCCAGCTGGGATTCATGGCCGTGCTCGTCGGCATCGGCGACGCGAACGTGGCCATGGCCGGTCTCGCCATGCTCGTCGCGCACGCCATGTTCAAGGCGTCACTGTTCATGGTCGTCGGCATCATCGACCACGCGACCGGTACCCGCGACATCCGCAAACTCGCCCGTCTCGGACACCGCCTGCCGGTACTCGCCGCCACCGCCGCGCTCGCCGGCGCGAGCATGGCCGGTATCCCGTTCACCTTCGGGTTCATCGGCAAGGAGACCGCTTTCGCGTCGGTCTGGGACACCGGGGCCCTCGACCCCTGGCAGGCCCACACCGTCGACATCGTCCTGCTGGTCGGATCGATCCTCACCTGCGCGTACACGCTCCGCTTCCTGTGGGGTGCGTTCGGACGCAAGGTACGCAACACCCCCAGCCCGGCCGTGGCGAAGATGCACGCCCCCGCCTGGGCCTTCTACATCTCCCCAGTCGTCCTCGCGGTCGCCGGCGTGGTCGCCGGATTCGTCAGCGGCCCCATCGGCGCGCTCTTCGAGCCCTACGCCGAAACCCTGAACGGCTACGGGCACGAGCTCGAACACCTCGCGCTGTGGCACGGGTTCGGACTCCCGGTGATCTTCTCGATCATCGTGATCGTCGGCGGTGCCATCGCCTTCCTCGGCATCCGCAGGATCCGCGACCGCGTCTTCGGCTTCCGGCCGGTGCTCAACGCCGACCGCATCTACGACGCCGCGCTGCGGTCGGCCGACACCATCTCGTTGCTTCTCACGCGCAACACCCAGCGCGGATCGCTGCCGATCACCCAGGGCATCATCCTCTGCACGGCGATCCTGCTGCCGACGATCGTGCTGTTCGTCGGCGCGCGCGACCAGCTGCAGATCGACTACGACGCCACCGCGCCCCAGTTCGTCATCGGCGGCATCATGATCGCCGCGGCCCTCGCCGCGGTCGTCCTGCGCAACCGCCTCGCCGCCACACTGCTCGTCGGTATCACCGGTTACGGCTCCGGCATGCTCTTCGCCCTCTACGGTGCTCCCGACCTCGCGCTCACCCAGTTCCTGGTCGAGACACTGACTCTGGTCATCTTCGTTCTCGTCCTGCGCAAGCTGCCCGCCGAGCCCGAGAAGCGGCACGCCACCGGCTTCAAGCCCCTACGCGCGCTGATCGGCCTCGCCTTCGGCGCCATGCTCGTGGTGATCGGCCTGTACGCGGCGTCCGCACGCTCGACGGAACCGCTGCACGTCGACCTCCCCGAGGCCGCCTACAAGTACGGCCACGGCGCGAACGCGGTGAACGTCCTGCTGGTCGACATCCGCGCCTGGGACACGCTCGGCGAGGTGTCCGTGCTGATCGCCGCCGCGACCGGCGTCGCCTCGATGGTGTTCCGCAACCGACGCTTCGGCGCGGCTCCACGCGTCGCAGACGCCGCCCGGCTGCAGGCCGGTATCAGCGGCAGCGACCCCGATGACGACGAGGATCAGATCCCACCGGACCGCACGACCTGGCTGCTCGGTTCTGGTCTGCGCGATCCGCGCCATCGGTCGATGGTCCTCGAGGCCACCACCCGACTGCTGTTCCCGACGATGGTGGTCCTGTCGGTCTACTTCTTCTATGCCGGTCACAACTCGCCGGGCGGCGGCTTCGCGGGCGGTCTCACCATGGGTCTCGCGCTGGTCCTGCGCTACCTGGCGGGCGGCCGCTACGAACTGGGCGAGGCCCTGCCCATCGAACCGGGTCGCATCCTCGGTGCGGGCCTGGCGATCTCCGCGGCCACCGCGGTCACCTCGATGTTCTTCGGGGCGCCTGCTCTGTCGTCGGCGGTCTTCGAGATCACCGTCCCCGTCCTCGGCGAGATCAAGCTGGTCACCGCTCTGTTCTTCGACCTCGGCATCTACCTGATCGTGATCGGCCTGGTGCTCGACGTGCTGCGCAGCCTCGGAGCCCGCCTCGACGTCGAGACGACGATCGCGCGCACTCCGGTCCGCACCCAGGGAGATGATCCGACGGCGATCCCCGCCGAGTCCGACGAGCCGACAGCCGAGAACGTTCCGACGGGAGAGGAAGAGGTGGCCCGATGAGCACCAACCTCCCACTTCTCCTCGTGGTCGGGGTCATGGCCGCCTGCGGCGTCTACCTGTTGATGGAACGCAGCCTGGTCCGGATGCTGTTCGGCCTGCTCCTGGCCGGCAACTCACTCAACCTGTTGATCATCGTGGTGTCCGGCGGGATGGGGAATCCGCCGATCCTGGGCCGGTCGTCGGAGAACCGTGCCACCGATGCCGACCCGCTCGCCCAGGGAATGGTCCTGACCGCGATCGTCATCACCATGGGCGTCGCGGCCTTCGTTCTCGCCCTGGTCTACCGGCTGTTCGTGATCAACCGCGACGACGACGACCTCGAGGACGACGTCGAGGACGTCAAGATCAAGACCGGCACGCTGGACACGGCCCCCGACCGCGACCGCAGCGACGACCCGGTCACCCTGTCCGACACCGCGAGCGGCGACTACTTCGACGACTCGGGCAACCCCCTCTCCCCCGAGGAGGTCGCCGAACGGCATGCGGCACTGCACGAGACCGACATCATGCCGACCGACTCCGATGACGTCGTCGACGAGATCGGGTCCGACGACACCGAGGACGACCCCGACCTCGTGGGCGACAAGATCCCCGAGGACGAATCCGACGACCCGAAGGTCATCGGGGCCTCCGGGGAGAAGGTCGACACCGACGACGCCGAACACGATTCCGAAGGGGGTGACCGATGATTCCGCAGCCGTCCTGGATTCCCGTCCTGATCACGCTGCCGACGCTGGTCCCCCTCGGCGCCGCCGCGCTGTCGCTGCTGCTCGGCCGCAGCCCGCGGTTCCAGCGCGTGGTCGCCATCGCCGCGATCTCCGTGGCCTTCATCGCGTCGTGTCTGCTGCTCTTCCTGACCGACCGGCACGGCACCTTCGCGGTCGCCATCGGCGGGTGGGGTGACAAGGGCTATCCGAACGGTCCTCTCGGCATCACGCTGGTCGTCGACCAACTCGCCGCCCTGATGCTGGTCGTCTCGACGATCGTGCTGCTCTGCGTCATCGTGTACGCCATCGGTCAGGGTATCCGTGACGGCACAGCCCAGCAGCCGACGTCGATCTTCCTGCCGACCTACCTCATCCTCACCGCGGGTGTCTGCAACGCCTTCCTGGCCGGCGACCTGTTCAACCTGTACGTCTCCTTCGAGGTGCTCCTCACCGCGAGCTTCGTGCTGCTCACGCTGGGCGCCAGCGAGGAACGCGTCCGCGCCGGCGCGTCGTACGTGATGGTGTCGATGGTGTCGTCGCTGATCTTCCTGGCCGGCATCGCTTTCGCCTACGCCACCACGGGCACGCTGAACCTCGCAGAGATGGCGGTCCGCCTCGACGACGTCTCCAGTGGCACCCGCAACGCGCTCTACGCCGTCCTGCTCGTGGCATTCGGCATCAAGGCCGCGGTCTTCCCGCTGTCGACGTGGCTGCCCGACTCCTACCCGACCGCACCCGCCCCGGTCACCGCCGTGTTCGCGGGCCTGCTCACCAAGGTCGGTGTGTACGCGATCGTCCGTGCCCACACGCTGCTGTTCCCCGGCGGGTCGATGGACACGGTGCTGATGGTCGCGGGTCTGCTGACGATGATCGTGGGCATCTTCGGTGCGATCGCCCAGTCCGACATCAAACGTCTGCTGTCGTTCACCCTCGTCAGCCACATCGGTTACATGGTCTTCGGCATCGCCCTGTCGTCGGAATTGGGGATGTCGGCGGCGATCTACTACGTCGCCCACCACATCCTCGTCCAGACCACGTTGTTCCTGGTGGTGGGGCTCATCGAACGCCAGGCGGGATCGGCGTCGCTGCGCCGCCTCGGCGGCCTGATCGCCAGCCCCGTCCTCGCCATACTGTTCCTCGTCCCGGCGCTCAACCTGGGCGGCATCCCGCCGTTCTCCGGCTTCATCGGCAAGGTCGCGCTCCTCGAGGCCGGCGCGCAGAACGGTTCGGTGCTGGCCTGGATTCTGGTGGCCGGCTCGGTCGTCACCAGCCTTCTCACGCTGTACGTGGTGGCCCGCATCTGGACCAAGGGCTTCTGGCGGCCGCGTGCCGACGCCCCCGAGGGCGAACTCGCCGACCAGGGACCGTCCGCACTCATCGACGAACGCGACGACGGCGCCTTCTCCGAACGCGAGGACGTCGGCCGCATGCCGGCGATGATGGTCCTCCCCACGTTCGCGATGGTCGTCGCCGGTCTGGTGCTCACCGTGTGGGCCGGGCCGATCTTCGACTTCACCGACAGTGCCGCGACCGACGTCGTCCACCGCGGCGTGTACGTCGAGGCCGTATTGGGCGGAGGTGAATCACGGTGACTTCCGGAGAACAACCCACCGGGAAACACGAACAGAGTGCCCGGACCACGGCACCCAGACGACGCGCGCCGGTGGTGTCCACCAAGGGACCCGTGCTGTCGCTGGTGATCAACACCTGGCGGGTGTCCCTGCTCTTCATCTTCTGGCACTTCGTCAGTGCGCTGGTGTGGCTGCGCAATCACACACGCATACCCAAGTGGCTCGGCAGCGACAGCCGTGAGGTCGGCGTCCGGCTGTGGACCATCGCCTGGCTGACCTTCGTCTGGGTGTTGTTGTGGGGCACCGTCTCCTGGGCCAACGTCATCGGCGGTGTGGTCCTCGCGGTCGCCGTGCTCACCGTGCTGCCGCTGCCGCGTGTCCCCGTCGAGGGTCGCATCCACCCGCTGTCGGTGGCCCAACTCGTCGTACGGCTCGTCGCCGACTTCTTCGTGTCCAGCCTGCAGATCGGCTGGATGGCCATCCGCCCCGGCCGGCCGCCGCTCGGCGCCGTGGTGCGTGTTCGGGTCGCGATCAAGTCCGACATGGTCCTCACCCTCGCCGTCGACTACCTGAACCTCGTGCCCGGCACGATGGTGCTCGAGATCGACCACCGCCGTCGCATGCTGTACGTCCACGTCTTCGACGTCCGGTCGGAGAAGAAGGTGCGCGCGTTCTACGACCAGGTCGCCTACGTCGAGCGCATGTTCATCAAGGCCTTCGAGCGCGACAGCGAATGGCATCCCAGCCCATACCACGGCATCGACGAGGACTTCCATCACGTGCGGCCCATCCAACCGGTCGCCGGCGCGCAGTCGGCGGACATCCCGACCGCGACGACGGAGACCTCCCGCCCGGATCGAGGTGAGTCATGAGCGTCGTGTGGACGATCGCGGCGACGATGCTTCTCGTCGCCGCCATCCTGACGATGATCGCCATCCTGCGCGGACCGTCGACGCTGGACCGTCTGGTCTCGCTCGACGTTCTCATCGCGCTGTGCATGTGCGGTCTCGGTGTGTGGGCGGCCTACAGCCTCGATTCGACGGTCGTGCCGGCCATCGTCGCGTTGTCGCTGCTGAGCTTCGTGGGATCGGTGGCGATCGCCCGTTTCCGAGTGCGAGATGACCAGACATGACGGTGCAGAAATGATTGTGGACATCATCAGCGGGACGCTGATCCTCACCGGCTGCCTCATGGCCGTCACCGCCGCCATCGGCCTGGTGCGGTTCCCGGACACGCTGAGCCGCATGCACGCTGCCACCAAGCCGCAGACCTTCGGACTGCTGTGCATCCTGATCGGCGCGGTGGTCCGCCTCGGCGACAACGTCGACAGCGGCATGCTCATCCTGGCGGGGCTCTTCGCCCTGATCACCGCACCGGTGGTCGCACACCGGATCGGACGCCTCGCCTACCAGGAACAGCGCGCCCGCGACGGCCTCATGGAGGAGCGCGACCTGGAGTCACCCGACCGGGATTGACCCCGCTTCCTGAGTAGCCCCGGAGCTTGCGGAGGGCTCTTACTCTCTGCTCCCTGAGTAGCCCCGGAGCTTGCGGAGGGCTCGCACTCTCTGCTCCCTGAGTAGCCCCGGAGCTTGCGGAGGGCTCGCACTCTCTGCTCCCTGAGTAGCCCCGGCAGCTTACGAAGGGCTCTTACTCTCTGCTCCCTGAGTAGCCCCGGAGCTTGCGGAGGGCTCGCACTCTCTGCTCCCTGAGTAGCCCCGGAGCTTGCGGAGGGGCGTATCGAAGGGTCAGTCCAGCTCGGACACCACCGATGCGACGACGTCGCGCATCGAGTGGGTGTCGCGGTACACCGCGCGCTGCCGCTGATAGCTGGCGCCCTGCGCGATGATGCGCTCCACGCCGGCGAGTTCGTCGACGCAACCGAGGTCGCGTGCGATCGGCTGGAGGCGTTCGAGCAGCCGGTGCAGATCGTCGGTGACGAGTTCCTCCCGGCACTGCCCGTCGAGGATGACGATGGCCTCGAGGCCGTATCGCGCTGCACGCCACTTGTTCTCCTGGACCAGCCAGGGGGCCATCGTCGGCAGGGTCTCCCCCGCCGAGAACCGACGGTCGAGATCGACGACGAGACAATGGATCAGCGCGACGATCGCGGAGAGCTCACCGAGGTTGGTCATGCCGTCGCAGACGCGGACCTCGATGGTGCCGAGATGCGGTGACGGGCGGATGTCCCAACGGATCTCGTTGAGGTGGTCGATGATGCCGGTGGTCTTCTGGTCGGCGACGAAGGCCTCGAACTGGTCCCAGGTCTCGAACTGGAAGGGCAGGCCTGCGGTCGGGAGCTGCTGGAACATCATCGCGCGGTTGCTGGCGTAGCCGGTGTCCTGGCCGGCCCACATCGGCGACGAGGAGGACAGCGCCAGCAGGTGCGGGTAGTAGTTCAGCAGCGAGTCGAGGATCGGGAGCACCTTGTCGCGGTGGCTGATCCCGACGTGGACGTGGACGCCCCAGATGAGCATCTGCCGACCCCACCACTGGGTGCGCTCGATCAGTTCGGCGTAGCGGTGACCTTCGGTCAGCAGCTGCGTCGAGTATTCGGCGAAGGGATGCGTGCCGGCGCCGTAGAGGTCGACGCCGAGTTCCTCGGTGAGCACACGGACCACGCCGAGCGTGTCGGTGAGGTCCGCGATGGCCTCACCGGTGGTCCGGCAGATGCCGGTCACCAGTTCGACGGTGTTGCGGAGCAACTCTTGGTGGATCTTCCCCAGGCGTTCGGGGTGGTGCTCCTCGACCGAGGCGAAGAGCGCTGCCGCCGAGTTCGACAGATCGCCGGTGACCTTGTCGGTCAGCGCGAATTCCCATTCGACCCCGAGGGTGGGGGTCGGCGATCCGTCGAACTCGATCGGTGACATGGACGGCCGCGATCGCTGCCGGACCGCGGGGCCTAGCTCTTCTCTTCGATGACGCCGCAGGCGATCCGGGAGCCGGCGTCACCGGTCTTCAGGGTGTCTTCCTTCGGTCCGCCCGGGTACTTGTCGGCCGGGATGTTGCCGAAGTTGTCGGCCTTCTCGTGGATCATGATGGCCTTGCCGAAGATCTGCTCCAGCTTCACCGCGTCGGTGGTGGTGACCGTACGACCGGTGTGGTCCTCGAGGATGTTGATCGAGACCAGGTCACCGCTCGACGGGTGGCTGGTGTTGCCGTCGACCTGCAGGTGTCCGCCGGCCGAGGTGAAGGCCTGTGCGCCACCGGAACCGGCGTCGCAGGTGCCGTTCTCGTGGATGTGCATGCCGTGGAAGCCGGCGGGGAGGTCACCGTCGGTGACGCGCACGCTGACCGTGACCGGACCATCGCTCTCGGACTCCGCCGAGAAGGTGGCCTCGCCGACGACATTGCCATCGGTGTCCTTGATCTCGGCGACCGCGATCTGACCGCTGGGCTCGCCGTCGACGTCGTCGGCAGCGCCCGGGGGCAGCGGCTTGTCGGAGACCACCGGCGGCGTCGTGCCGGGGACATCCGTGGGGTTCTGGTCGGGGCTGCAACCGGCCAGGGCCAGCCCGATCAGGCCCGCGGAAGCCAGCGCGGCGAGCGCGCGCGACGCGGTGATGTTCGAACGTCCGGACATGTCACTCCTTGATCACTGTCACCGGGGCTGCGCCCGGTTCGGGGCGGTTCACTGGGCGTCGGCCCAACGGTGCGCGACGACTACACCGCGCGCGGTTGAAGTTGTGTGATTGCTATGACGATAGTCCGGCCGCGTGCGTCACGATCCACTGACCGCGGTCACCACGATCACCGGGACCCCGCCCTTGCACCGGGTGAACGAGCTGGGGCGTTCCTCGACAGAGACCGTGCCGCCCAATGCCTCCGCGAGTTCGTCGGCCTGGGCCTTGTCTGAGTCCGAGTCGTAGAAGATCGTGTTCTCGCTGAAGCCGCCGGCGGTGTAGTTGCCGGGCTGGGCCATCGTGTAGCCCTTCTCCTTCAGCAGGTCGCTCACGTCCGAGGCGAGTCCGGACACCTGGCCGGCGTTGATCACGCACACCCGCTTCGTCGTCGACGCCGCCGAGGTCGACGACGAGGTGGTGGAGGCGGGTGTCTGGGTGGCGGTCGCGGTGGTCTCCGTGGCCTGGGGTTCGCTTCCCGACGTCGCCGCGGAATGCCAGCCGAGCCCGATGAAGACGACGGCCACTGCGAAGAGCATCATCGCCCCCGCGCGCAGCGGCAGGCGATTGGGCTCACGGTCTGCATTCATCACCGACGACCTTAACGCACCTCGGGTGGCTGACCGGGGTCAGCGTCTCAGGTGATCTCGAAGCCGAGACGGCGCGCGGCGCGGGCCTTCTGGCGCGACGCACGCAGACGGCGGAGTCGCTTGACGAGCATGGGATCCGCTGCCAGTGCCTCCGGACGGTCGACCAGCGCGTTGAGCACCTGGTAGTACCGGGTCGCCGACAGACCGAACAGTTCCTTGATGGCTTCTTCCTTGGCGCCGGCGTACTTCCACCACTGCCGCTCGAAGGCGAGGATGTCGTGTTCCCTGCGCGTCAGGCCGTCTGCGCCGACCTCGTGCGGGTCGAGCTGGGCTCCGTTGTCGGGGGTGGGTTGATCGCCGTCGTTCTGGCTACGCGCGGTTGCGCCGTCCATCTCACTCCCTCACCGATAAACCTGATGACACTCACACCGCCGCTGATGTGCCGGACCGATTGTTCGAATCCGAATCGGACAACCCTGACACGACAACGAATCACAACGGTGTGGTTCGGAGACAATCTAACCACGGTCACGCCATCCGATCGCGCTGTGACTCGCCACGACGCACGGTCGGTCGGAACTGTGTGTGAGCTGTCGCTGTTAGCCTCACCTCACCACGTTCGCATCGATCCGGGGGAATCGGATGTTCTCAGTGCTCACACGCGGTCTCACCGCTCTGTCCGGTGGGGTCGGGATCACGACCCTGGCACTCGCCGCGTCGACGGTACTCGCCGCCCCGACGACGGCTGAACCGGGCGGAACGAGCACCCGTGTGGTGGTGATCGTCCCCGGACAGCAGCTCTACGCCGACGAGGGCCAGAACGAGGAGACCTTCCGCCCGCTCGCGGATGCGATCCGGGCCGCCGGACACCGTGTCGTGTACGCGCACGCCGGCGGGAAGAACGTGGCCGACGACGCCCGTCTGATCAAGGACGTCGTCGAACCACTCGCCGCGGACGCCGCGTCGATCGACATCGTCGCGCACAGCGCGGGCGGTCTAGGCGCGCGCCACTATCTGAAGTTCCTCGGTGGCGCAGCCCTGGTCGGCGAGTATGTGGCGATCGGCACGGCCCAGTACGGCTCGCCCGGCGGATGCTCGCAGCCGCGCGACGCCGGCTACGACACCTGCATGTACGCCGACGCGATCAAGCGGCTCAACGAGGGCCCCGACGCCCCCGGGCCGACCCGCTACTCGGTGGTCCAGAGTGACGGCGAGTGGACCGACGGCCGGCTCGACGGCACCGCACAATGCCGCGCCTACGCACCGGTTCCGCTGGCCAACACCGGTTTCGACCATGCCATCGAGATGCGTGAACCGACGATCGTCTCGCGGGTCGTGACGTCCCTGCGCGGCGGCTGTGCCGGTCAGGTCGTCACCGACCCCGTCGACGGTTTCGACTGGCAGTCGACCCTCTTCCCGGGCATCCCCGGGCCGGCGGGCGATGCCGTCCGCGACGCCGTACCCGGAGTCGTTCCGGCGCCCTGAGCAGCGATAGGGTGATCGACTATGGCGATTCTCCCGATCTGCATCGTGGGCGAGCCGGTGCTGCACCAGCCCACCTCCCCGGTCCCACTCGACGCGGACGGCCGTCCGTCACAAGAGGTCATCACCCTCCTCGACGACATGTTCGACACCATGGACGCCGCGCACGGCGTCGGTCTGGCCGCGAACCAGGTCGGGGTCGGGTCCCGCATGTTCGTCTACGACTGCCCCGACGGCGACCGCATGGCGACCCGCCGCCGCGGCGAGGTGATCAACCCGGTCCTCGAGACCTCCGAGATCCCCGAGACCATGCCCGATCCCGACGACAACGACGAGGGTTGCCTGTCGGTGCCGGGTGAGCAGTTCCCCACCGGCCGCGCCGACTGGGCGCGCGTCACCGGCGTGGACCGCACCGGTGCCCAGGTCGTCATCGAGGGCAACGGCTTCTTTGCCCGGATGTTGCAGCACGAGGTCGGCCACCTCGACGGGTTCCTCTACGTCGACGTTCTCGTCGGCCGGAATGCGCGTGCCGCGAAGAAGGCCATCAAGCGCAACAAGTGGGGAGTCCCCGGACTGACCTGGCTGCCGGGCGCCGTCGCCGACCCGTTCGGGCACGACGACGACGAAGACGACGACTGACCGCCACTGATCAGGTCACACCGGACGACAGTGTCCCAACCGCACACGACGAAGTCGGGCGCCGTGATCGGCGACCGCGTCGTCGTGCGCTATCTGCTCGGTGAGGCGACTCCTGCCGACTGGCGCGGCAATCCCGATGCGGCGCAATCGGATGTCACCGGCATCCTGCTCGACGACACCGACCCGCTCCGCCTCGAACGCGACGGCGAGGTGGTCTCGATCCCGGCCGCCGCCATCACCTCGGTGAAGCTGCTCTCGGCGACGCCGGTGCGTAACAAGGAGATCCGCGCCCTCGAGAGCGTTGCGGCCCGATCCTGGCCGGGCGTCGAGACCGCGTGGATCGCCGGGTGGTTCGTCCGCGCCGGGCACGGGTTCACCCGCCGCGCGAACTCCGCCATCCCACTGGACATGTCGGCCCACCCGGATGCGACGACGCTCGCCCGCATCACTCAGTGGTATGCCGACCGAGACCTTCCGCCCCTACTCGCACTTCCCGAGCGCCTGCTGAAGGCCGCCACCGTCGGAGGCACCGAGGACATCGAGGTGCAGATGCTCACCTCCGCCGTGGCGCCCCTGACCGAACGGTTGACCGAATCCCGTTCCGACGCTGTTCATCTCGCTGACCAGCCGGACACCGATTGGCTGGCTGCCTACACCGGGCACCGCGCCGGCGACGACACCGACCTCGACCACGCCGACGCTGTGCGGCAGGTGGTGACCGCAGGCGACGGGCCGCCGGTCTTCGCCACGATCCCCGACACCGGGTCGTCGGCGGCCGTCGCGATCGGTCGCGGCGTGGTCACCGAGTCCCCGGACGGTCGACGATGGCTCGGCCTGTCGGCGTTGTGGACCGATCCGGAACGACGCCGGACCGGGTTGTCCTCGCAGGTTCTCGCCGAATTGGTCGCGTGGGGTGCCGAACACGGCGCCGATCGCGCCTACCTGCAGGTCGAGACCACCAACCGCCTCGCCGGCGCCTGGTACCGGCGGCTCGGCTTCGGTCTGCACCACAGCTACCGCTACGTCACGCTCGACACCCCCTCCCCCGCCGAGCCCCAGGAACTCTGATGCCAAGACGTTCACGCACGACGCCGACCGTCGCCCAACGCCGTCGGCAGGCCGTGATCACCGCCGCCGCCTTCGTGGTCATCGCGCTGGTGTTCGCGATCACCTGGTTCCTCAACAGCGGCAGCGACTCTGGAGCCGACGAGTCCTCCACTGCCGTCTCGTCGAAGAGTTCGACCGTCCGGACGCCAGCCGCCGAGACCACCACGGCCGAATCGACCGCGAAGTCGAGCACCCGCAAGACGACCTCCAAGACCACGGCCCCGAAGTCGAACAGGACGCGGACGTCTACGGCGAAGACGCCGGCGCCGGCGGCGGTACCTGTGCACGTCACGCGCACGCTCGCCCTCATCGACGCCGGCGAGTGGCCGGAGGCCGCCCGCGCACCGGGGACGAAGGGCGGGATCACCTTCCGTAACAACGAGCGTCGTCTGCCGGTCACCGATGCCGACGGACGCCGGGTCGCCTACCGGGAATGGGACGTCAACCCCAAGGAGCCCGGTCGCAGTCGCGACGCCGAGCGGATCGTCACCGGAAGCGACGGAACCGCCTGGTACACAGCCGATCACTACCGATCGTTCATCCTGATTCGAGGACCGTCATGACCGCGCACGACGATTCCGGCACTCACTTCCGCCGCTTCCTCGACGCCGCCGGTCACCACGGCCCGGCCGTCGGACTCACGGTGTCCGCGGACCTACCCGACCTCGGCCCCGACACCCGCCTGCGCACCATCAGCGGTACGGCGGCGACCACCACCGGCACGATGTACTCCACGTTCGCGCGCGTCTGGGATTTCCCGGATCACTTCGGCCGCAACCGAGATGCCTTCGACGACTGCATGCGCGACCTCGACGCCCCCGATGCCGACGGACGCACACCGGCGGCCATCGTCACCCACATCACCCAGGCTCACCGCCTGCTCGACGAGGACGACGCGACCTTCACCTGGTTCGCCGACTCGATCGGTTTCTACCGCGATCACTATCGCGACGTCGGACGGACCTTCGTACTGATCCTGTCGACGTCGGCCTCGCGCGTCTCGGCTGTCCGGGCGCGCTGGGACCGCGCCGGTGTACCGGTCGCCGGCCTCGACAACTTCGGGGAGCGCTGAATGCGGTTCGCCACATGGAACGTCAACTCCATCCGCGCACGCTCCGAAGCGGTGGTCGAGTGGATGGACAACGCCGACATCGACGTCCTCGCCATGCAGGAGACGAAGTGTCACGACGACGCCTTCCCGCTGATGAGCTTCCTCGCGTCCGGTTACGACGTCGCGCATGTCGGGCAGGGCGCCTACAACGGCGTGGCGATCGCGTCGCGGGTCGGACTCGACGCCGCCGAGATCGCCTTCGACGGGGTGCCCACCTATCCGGTCGACAACCAGCCGATCCGGGAGGCCCGCGCGATCTCCGCGGTGTGCGCGGGCATCCGGGTCTGGAGTCTGTACGTGCCCAACGGTCGGGCACCCGAGGACCCGCACTACGAGTACAAGCTCCGCTGGCTCGATGCCCTCGCCGACCACATCGCGTTACGTCTGGCCCACGACCCGGCCGCGGAGATGATGCTGGCCGGCGACTGGAACGTCGCGCAGACCGACGACGACGTCTGGGACCGCGAGTACTTCGACGGACGAACCCATGTCACGCCACCGGAACGTGCTGCGGTGCAGCGCTTCTTGGACGGCGGCCTGGTCGACTCCGCGCTCCCCTATGCACCGGGGTACACCTTCTGGGACTACACGCAGCTGCGGTTCCCGCGCAACGAGGGGATGCGCATCGACTACGCGTTCTGCTCACCCGCGCTCGACACCCGCGTTCTGGGCGCGCACATCGACCGCGAGGCGCGGAAACGCAAGGGCGCCAGCGATCATGCCCCGGTTGTGTTCGAGCTGGGTTGATTTCGCACCCCCAACGCTCCCCGATCACGAAAGCGCGACCCCCGTCGCTGCCTGAGGTGCGAGGAGCGCAAGCGACGAGCCACGAAGGCCTGGTGAGCCGACCTCGCGAGCCCTTCGTGGCTCGCTCCGCTCGCACCTCAGGGAACGGAGTTCGCTTGTCGCGCAGACGAACGATCAAGCGAAGGACTTGCCCGGAATCCAGTAGGCCTGGGCTTTGACCGACCTCTTGGGGATTCCGTACTCGTTCTTCAACGACGCAGCCACGGCGCGAGTGCTCACCGAATCCAGTGCGACCCAACCGAAGTGGTCCGCAGCGGAGAACGCCGAGGACCGCACCGCGTCGACGACCGCGGCTCCGTCACGCTCGCGCGCGACCCAGTGGACGGTGTCCTGTGCACGGGCCCGCAGGGGCAGCGATCTGTCGCTCTCGTGCTGATACTCGAGCCAGATGGTCGCCGGCGTCGACGGGTTGTCAGACGCCTCGATGGCATCGAGTAACGAGTTGATCGCCGGGAGCGAGGCGGGGTCGCCGGCGATGATCCACCCACGGACCTCGTCGCCGGGCATCGCGAACTTGGAACCCATGACGGTGGCGGTGACCGAGTCCCCGACCTGCGCATGCTGCGCCCAGCGGGCAGCGATTCCGTCGTGGATCGCGAACTCGATACCGAAGGTGTCGGCAGCGGGATCGGCATCAACCAGGGTATACCCGCGCTGATGAAGTCTCCCTGAGTCGTCGAACCACATCCGAATCCACATCGTCGGATGCAGCGCCCGCTTCGACAGGAGACCGCCACCGGTGAACGTCAGGCGCACATAGTGATCGGTGACGACCTCGGTGCCGGTCACGGTCAGCTCGAAGTCGTCACCACCGAGCAGCTTGAGGACAGCGCCCTGCCATCCCCGGCCCTTCGCCGCGACCTGACTCACTTCTGTCCGATGATCTCGAATGCCCCGTCCTCGACCATCTGGCGGGTCTCGAGACGACGGATCTTGCCAGAGGTGGTGCGCGGAACCGAGTCGGGCGCCACGAAGATCACGTCGGCAGGCATGATCCCACACGCCGACGCCACCTCCGAATTGACCTCGGCACGAGCCTTTTCCGGGTCCGAACCCTTGTACTCGGCGAGGATCACCAGGCCCGGGCGCGACGAGCCCTCACCGCGGGCCATCGCGACCACCCCGCCCCGGCGCACGCCCGCGACCTCCGCGGCGGCACGCTCGATCTCGATCGGGAAGAGGTTGCGGCCGGCCACGATGATGACCTCTTTGGCCCGTCCACAGATGACCAGGCGGTCGTCGATCAGGTAACCGAGGTCACCTGTGGAGAACCATTCCCCCGCACCGAGATCGGCGCCGCCGAGATAGCCGCGCATCATCGAGGCGCCACGGATCTCCACGTGGCCCACGGAACGACCGTCGATGGTGGGAACGTCCACATTCGGTTCGACGATGCGAACCTGCATACCGCCCAGGGGCTTTCCGAGGATCGCGTAGCGGCGTCGGATGGGCTCGCCGCCACCGGGCGGGGTCACGGTGACCTCGTCGTAATGGGCGCCCTCGCCGACCGCGGGCATCGTGACGGCACAGGCGGATTCGGCCATTCCGTAGGCGGGAGCCGCGGCCGAGCGCTCGAAACCGAACGGTGCGGTGGCCTCCAGGAACTTGTCGAAGGCGTCGGCGTCGATGGGCTCGCCGCCGCTGATCGCGACGCGGAGGTTCGACAGGTCGATGTCGCGCAGGAGTTTTCCGTACCGGCCGAGGATGTCGTAGGCGAAGTTCGGAGCGGCGGTGACGGTGGCCTTCGTCTCGGTCAGCCACTGCATCCACTTGAATGGTGCGGCCGCGAAGGCGGTGTTCGGCACGACGTAGGCGGAGATGCCCGTCGTCATACCGGCGAGGAGGAACATCAGGCCCATGTCGTGGTAGAGCGGCAGCCAGGTGAAGCCGGTGTCGCGAGTGCGGTGCAGGCCGAGGCGGCTGACCAGTTCGATCGCGTTGGAGTAGACCGCTGACGCCGTGAGCACCGCGGTTTTCGGATCACCGGTCGACCCGGCGGTCCCCTGTAGAACGGCGACGGTGTTGGTGTTCACGTTGCGGGCGACGAAGCCGGTGGTGTCGGCGGCGACTCCGTACTCGGCGACTCGAGCGATACGGAGCTGCCCGTCGACCTTGGCGAGCAGATCGAGCTGGGAGCCGCCGCCCAGGACGGTGCCGACGCCGATCGAGACGAATCGCGTGTAGGTGGTCTCCGCCCAGCGGCTCTCGTCGGCGCCGCGGATGGGTCCGGGCAGGATGCTCACCGGGACGCCGGCGAGCCACGCGCCCTGGATCGCGGCGATGAGGTCGATCGTGGGATCGCCGATGAGACCGACGGCGAGCGGCTCGTGCAGGTCACTGTCGGCGAGGAGTTGCACCGCGATCTGTTCGGCGCGTGCGTGGACCTCGCGCCAGGGCGCGGTCACCCATTCGCCGGATTCGGAGTCGAGCACGGACAGCGTGGTGTCCCCGGCCAGCATCGCCTCGCGGACGGTCGCCGCGAGGGTGTTGGTCGACCCTGTTTCCTCCAGGACCACGCTGCTCTGCGACATGTTCGTTCCCCGTTCTCTCCGACCCCAGGAGTCGGCCGTCGTGTTCGTGTGGATGCGTCCGGTCCGCTCGTAGATCACGGGTCGCGGCGACCGGACTCAGCTCGCAGCCCTTGGGTAGGTTAGCCTAATCTTCGTGGTGCGCAAGAGCCGACCGCGGTCGAAGTGTGGCGTGATCCAGATCATCTGGCCAGACGACATCAACTAACTTAGGCTTACCTAAGTTCAAACGCCGATGCAGGCGTTTCGTCCAGCAAGTAGTTAGTATAACCTACCCTAAATTGGGTATTTTGCTCGAGTAAACGACGTTCCCGACCGCGAGAGGCAATCGGCTGATGGCCACGAATTCTGAGATGACTGACCCCATCGAGGACCTCGTCAGCCCCGCCGCCGTCCGAGCCCAGGTCGCCGGCGCGCTCGGCGTCACGCCGGAATCCCTCGACCCCGCCGGCGACCTCATCGCCCAGGGCCTCGACTCCCTGCGCATGATGCGACTCGCCGGGACCTGGCGCAAACGCGGCATCGACATCGACTTCGCCCGCCTCGCCGCCCAACCCACCCTCGACGCCTGGATCGAGATGATCACCGCCGACGCGTCGTCTCCGTCGACCCCGGAAGCCGTCTCCCCGCAGAGCGACGCGCCTGTGTTGCCGGACATCCGCGGCGAGATCGCTGCCGCGCTCGGGGTCACACCCGAGTCCCTCGACCCCGCCGGCGACCTCATCGCCCAGGGCCTCGACTCCCTGCGCATGATGCGACTCGCCGGGACCTGGCGCAAACGCGGCATCGACATCGATTTCGCCCGCCTCGCCGCCCAACCCACCCTCGACGCCTGGACCGCCCTCCTCGGCGGATCGTCGACTCCCGCGGAGACGCGCATATCGCCGGAAATCGTCGATCCCGGTTCACCTTTCCCTCTGGCTCCGATGCAGCACGCCTACTGGATCGGGCGATCCGACAGCCATGCGTTCGGCAATGTGGCCGCGCATCTCTACATCGAGTTCGACGGCCATGACCTCGATCCCGACCGCTTCACCACCGCCATGGGTGAGCTGCTCCAACGACATCCGATGCTGCGGATCCGCGTACTCCCCGACGGCACCCAGGTCGTCGGGCCGTCGCACCCGGAGGCGATCGCCGTCCACGACCTGCGCACCCATACGCCCGACATGGTCGAGGCGATCCTCGCCGAAAAACGTACCCACGGAACACATCGCACACTCCCGGTCGAAGAGGGTGCGGTCATCCGCGCCGAACTGAGCCTGCTGCCCGACGGGTCCACCCGGGTGCATCTCGACGTCGACATGATCGCGGCCGACGCCATGAGCTATCGCGTCCTCGTCGACGACTTCGCTCGCCTCTACCGCGGGGAGACACTGCCCGAACTGGGTGTCACCTTCGCGACGATCACTGCCGACCGGACCTCCCGCGAGATCCGCGACGAGGACCTCGCCTGGTGGCGCGAGCGCATCCCGCACCTCCCCGGACCGCCGGAACTCCCGCTCGACGATCGCGCCCTCCGCGGCGAGGTCGAACCCCGCAGCGTCCGCCTGCACCATTCCGTCTCGGCCTCCGAATGGAAGCGCCTCGAGGACCACGCCCATCGTCGAGGGGTGACCCCCGCCGCCACGGTGGCGGCGGCCTTCGCCGAAGCGGTCGGCACCCATGCGGCGAATTCTCGCTTCCTGCTGACTGTTCCGCTGTTCGATCGCCCCCAGATCCACGCCGACGTCGAGCGCGTGGTCGGCGACTTCACGTCATCGATCCTCGTCGACGTCGATCTGAGCCACTCGGCGACCCTGGCCGAGCGCGCACGCCAGATGCGGTCGGCGATGCACGACGCCGCCGCCCACGGATCGATGAGCGGTCTCGACGTCCTCCGCGAACTCGGCCGCGCCCGAGGCGAATCCGTCGTCTCCCCGGTCGTGTTCACCAGCGCGCTCGGACTCGGCGACCTGTTCTCGCCGCAGGCCACCGACGTCCTCGGCGACCCCGCCTGGATCGTCTCGCAGGGCCCGCAGGTGCTGCTCGACGCCCAGGTCACCGAGATCGCCGGCGGTCTCCTCCTCAACTGGGACGTCCGGGTGTCCGACCTCGACGAGACCACCGCCCGCGCGATGTTCGACTACTACATCCGACTCCTCGGACTACTCGTCGACGGCGAATGGGATGTCCCGGCGCCCGACCCGGTCGACGATGATGTTCGTGCACAGCGGCTTTCGGTAGAAGTACCGCTGCCCGACACCGACACCTTCGACGACACCCTCCACGGCACCGTCTTCGCTCGCGCGGCCCAGCGGTCGGCGACCCCGGCGGTCATCACCGACACTCGCACCTGGTCGCACGGCGAGCTCACCGACGAGGCCCTGCGCGTGGCGGGCGCACTCACGGCTGCGGGTGTCCGCGCCGGCGACACCGTCGTCGTCAACCTGCCCAAGGGCGGCGACCAGATCGTCGCCGCGCTCGCCGTCCTCGCCGTCGGCGCCGCCTACGTACCGATCTCGCCGACACAGCCCGCGACCCGTCGGGATCGCATCGTCTCCATCGCCGGGCCGCGCGCCGTGCTCACCGCCGACGCCGACGCCTGGGCGGGGTCCGACGGCCCCGCCGTCATCGACCTCGAGAAAGCACGCACCGCGGCACCGGTGGCCCCGGTGAAGGTCGCCGGCGAGGAGTTGGCCTACATCCTGTTCACCTCCGGATCGACGGGGCTACCCAAGGGCGTTCAGGTTCCTCATCGCGCCGCGGTGGCCACCATCACCGACCTCGTCGACCGCTACTCGATCGACGCCCGGGACCGCAGCCTGCAGGTCTCCTCGCTCGAGTTCGACCTCTCGGTCTTCGACATCTTCGGACTCCTCGCCGTCGGCGGCGCCGTCGTCGTACCCGGTGACGACGAGCGCACCAAGGTCGACGACTGGGTGCGTCTCCTCACCGAACACTCGGTCTCCGTGCTCAACTGCGTGCCGTCGGTCCTCGGGATGATCCTCGACATCGGTTCGCTGCCGGCCTCGGTGCGGATGATCATCATGGGCGGCGACAGGGTCGACGTCTCGCTGCTCGAACGGGTTGCCGCACAACTGCCCGACTGCCGCGTCGCCGGCCTGGGCGGTACCACCGAGACCGCCATCCACTCCACCATCTGCGAGGCGGACGACGTCCCGGCCGGAATGGCGTTCGTGCCCTACGGTGTCCCGCTGCGCGGCGTCCGCTGCCGGGTCGTCGACGAGACCGGCCGCGATCGCCCCGACCTCGTACCCGGCGAGCTGTGGATCGGTGGCGCCGGTGTCGCCGACGGTTACCGCGGCGATCCCGAACGCACGGCCGATCGCTTTGTCCACCACGACGGCGAGAAGTGGTATCGCACCGGAGATCTCGCCCGGTACCTGCCCGGCGGGTTCCTCGACTTCCTCGGCCGCGCCGACCACATGGTCAAGGTCCGCGGCTACCGCGTCGAGCTCGGCGAGGTCGAGGCCGGACTTCTCGCCCTGGCCGAGGTCGCCTCGGCGGTCGCCTGGTCCGACGGCCGAGATCTTCATGCCGCCGTCGTCGCCGGAACCGATGCCGATGCCGATGCCGATGCCGATGCCGATGCCGATGCCGATGAGAACACGATCCGCGCAGGTCTCTCCGATTCCCTTCCGCCGCACATGGTCCCGCGGTCGATCGCCGTCCTCGACGCACTCCCGCTGACCGCGAACGGCAAATACGACCGCAAGGCCCTCGCGGCACTCGTCGACACCGCCGAGGGCGGTCGGCAGGTCGTGGAACCGCGCTCCCCGCTAGAGGAGGCGCTCGTCGTGATCTTCTCCGAGGTCCTGCCCGTCCGGCCGATCGGCGTCACCGAGGACTTCATCTCCCTCGGCGGCGACTCGGTGCAGGCCACCCGACTCGTAGCCCTGTCCCGCACCTGGCTCGACGCACCGCTCCTGTCGGTGGCCGACATCTTCGGCCACCGGACGATCTCGGGCCTCGCCGAGCGGCTCACCGCCCTCGACGGACCCCGGGTTGCGCGCGTCGCCGAGATCCTCCTCGACGTCGTGGCCCTCTCCGATGAACAGGTGGATGCCGAACTCGCCGGCACCTGACGCAACCGGCCCGGCCGCATCTCCAGACACCCCGACAGCAAAGGCATCATGACCACTTCACCGGCACCCACGTACGACCTGCACTCGGTCGATCTCGACGACGTGTCGCACGCCGTCACGGTCCACGGGTGGCTGACCCATCCCAAGGCCAAGTTCTGGGACATGCTGGAGAGCTCCGTCGCCGACGTGGAGAAGATGATCCGGGACACCGCAGCGGCGACCGCCGGCACGCCCTACGGCATGCGTCTGGGTTACCACGACGGCCGGCCGCAGTTCCTGTTCGAACTGTACGACCCGCAGACCAGCGAACTCGCCGACCCCGCAAGCGGTTACGTCCACGCCGAGGGTGACATCGGGATGCACCTCCTCGTGGCCCACTCCGAGCAGGCGCTGCCCGGTTTCACCGGCGCGGTGATGCTGCACATCATGCGGACCGCGATCCTCGAGGTCGGTGCCGCGCGGGTGGTCGTCGAACCCGATGTCCGCAACACCGCGGTCCACCGTCTCAACGCGAGCGTGGGCTTCCGGGTCGACGGCGACTACCCGGTCGGCAACAAGACGGCGCACCTGAGTTACTGCGCCCGAGACGACTTCCTCCGCGTCACCGCCGACGGCACCAGTGTCGGCGCCGTCGAGGTGACGGATCTGGGAGCGTAACTCCGTTGACCATCGAACAGATCCGCCCGACACGGACCGCGCAGCAGTCCACCGAGTCGTATCGGCAGGTGTATCACCGCCGGATCGCGCGGAAGATCCTCGCCGAGTTCTCCCACGAACGCGCTCTGAGCCCGGCCGAGACCGGCCC
The DNA here is from genome assembly GCF_021245825.1 of Gordonia metallireducens. Classification (NCBI taxonomy): domain Bacteria; kingdom Bacillati; phylum Actinomycetota; class Actinomycetes; order Mycobacteriales; family Gordoniaceae; genus Gordonia; species Gordonia metallireducens. The sequence goes on from NZ_JAJQJP010000017.1 coordinate 217,039, forward strand.
GGGTCGCTACGTGGTCGGTTCCGCCGACGGCCGCACGGAGTACCACTTCCGCGCCGAGGTCCTGTCTCTGGAGAACTGGGCGATCGAGGAGTCCTCGTTGCGCCGTGTGCGCGACGGGAAGGAACTGCCCGTCGACGCCGTCGCGCTGGTCGTCGACCTCGCCCCGATACTCGGCATCGGTCCACAGGCGTTGCCGGAGTACCTCGAGGAGTTCATCAACACCCTCGCGATCAGCGCCGACCGGCCTGACGAACGACGCATCACGGCAACCGATCTCGCGCATGCGGACTTCCAGACCGTCGAAAGGACGATGACCGAGGGTCACCCGTGCATCGTGGCGAACGCCGGGCGCCTCGGCTTCAGCGCCGACGACATCGAGCGTTACGCACCGGAGGTCGGCAACCACTTCCGGCTCGTCTGGGTCGCCGCCCGCCGCGAGGACTGCGACGTGGCGACGGTGAGCGGCGTCGACTACGACACCATGCTCGTCGACGAACTCGGCACCGAGACCCTGGCGGAGTTCGATGCCGTCCTCCGCGAAACCGGTTGTGATCCCGACGATTACCGCTATCTCCCCGTTCATCCGTGGCAGTGGACGGAAAAGGTCCGGAAGCTCTACTCGGCCGATCTCGCCGATCGCCGCATCGTGCTCGTGGGCGAGAGTCCGGATCTCTACCAGGCGCAGCAGTCGATCCGCACGGTCTTCAACGCGACCACGCCCACCCGCCACTACGTGAAGGGCGCGCTATCGATCGTGAACATGGGCTTCACCCGGGGCATGTCGGCGGATTACATGCGCACCACCCCGCTGATCAACAACTGGGTCCGCGGGCTCGTCGCCGACGACCCGTACCTGGCCGCCATCGGGTTCGAGATGATCTTCGAGGTCGCGGCCATCGGCTACCGCAGCCCCACCTTCACCCCGATCACCCAGCCGGGTTCGGAGTACCGCAAGATCCTGGCGGCGTTGTGGCGTCAGAGCCCCGTCGCGCTGGTGCGTGGCGGCGAGCAGCTCTCCACCATGGCCGCTCTTCTGCACCTCGACCATCACGGCGACCCGCTCGTCGGTGCGTTCATCGCACGATCGGGGATTCCGGCCGCCGAATGGGTCCGGCGCTACCTGCGGACGTATCTCCACCCGATCGCCTACCTGCTCTACCGGTACGAACTGAAGTTCTCCCCCCATGGCGAGAACCTGATCCTCGTCCTCGACAACGGTGTCCCGGTCCGCGCGATCCTCAAGGACATCGGTGAAGAGGTGTCGGTCTTCGGTGAGCCGGAGGGTTTCCCGGAGAGTTGTGCCCGCGTCCTCACCACCGAACCCGACGAGATCCGCAACCTCGGGGTCCTCTCGGACATCTTCGACGACTACCTGCGGCCGCTGGCGGAGGTCCTCCACACCCACCGTCTCGTGACCGACGAGGAGTTCTGGGACCTGGTGGCCGAGAGTCTGCGTGAGTTCGTCGCGGCCCACCCCGATCTCGACGACCAGTTCGCCAGATGGGATCTGTTCGCACCGGAATTCGGCGCGGTACACATGAACGGTCTGCAGCTGCGGAACAACAAGCGCATGGTCGACATCGAGGACTCCTACGCCTCGCTCATCGACGCCGGGCACATGCTCGTCAATCCCGTCGCCGATCGGGGACGACGATGACCGTCACGACCTCCGAAACGCCCGGCCCCGAGATCCTGCGCGATGCGCACGGCATCCCGCACGTGCTGGCCGCCACGGCGACCGACGCACTGTACGGACAGGGCCGCGCCTGCGGACAGGACCGCCGCTGGCAGATCGAGTTCATGCGTCTGCGCGCCGAGGGGCGTACCGCCGAGGTGTTCGGCGACTCCTGCGTCGAGTGGGACACCTTCGCGCGGCGCGCCCGACTCGACGCGGTCGCCGAGCAGATGTACCACGCGTCGTCGGCCCGCAGCCGCAGCCTGCTGCGCGCCTATGCCGACGGTGTGAACAGCACTCTGCCCGACACCGGAACCGCGTCTTCTGCACCGGAACTCGAGGCCCTCCAGCACCAGCCTGCGCCGTGGCGGCCGTGGACGCCGATCTCGGTCTTCATCATGCACCACGTGCTGTTCGGCCGGTTCACGACGAAACTGTTCCGGTTGCACGCCTGTCGGACCACGGGACCGGATGCGCTGCGGTTCTGGGCATTCGAGGGCAGCGAGAGCGATCCGACCGTGCCGCCGATGCCGGACGAGCAGTTCCTGCAGGAGATCCTCGACCTCACCCGGCCCACTCCGGCCGCCGATTCCCCCGTCGGCGAGACCGTCGACCTGGGCGACCCGATGTCGGGCAGCAACGCGTGGGGGGTGTCCGCCGCCCGCAGCGCCACCGGCTCCCCGATCGTGGCCGGTGATCCCCACCGGTTCCTCGAACTGCCCGGCATCTACGAGCAGTTCCACCTCGCCTCGACCGATCCGGCACAACCCTTCGACGTCGTGGGCTTCGCCTTCGCCGGTGTCCCCGGCGTCCCGCACTTCGCGCAGGGCCCCGAGATCGCCTGGGGCATCACGAATGCGATGGCCGACTACCAGGACCTCTACGTCGAGCGATTGACCCGTGACGAGGACGGGACGCTACTCGTCGAGGTGCCCGGCGGGCGCCGTGTCCCGGCGGCCGTCCACACCGAGCACATCGGCGTCCGCGACTCCGAACCCGTTGCGGTCGAGGTGATCACCACCCACAACGGCGCCGTCGTGTTCGGCGGCCCGGACGAGCCGTTCACGATCAGCCTCCGGTCGCCGCTGCTCTCCGAGGACGTCACCTTCGACGCCCCACTCGACCTGCTGTTCGCCCGCACGATCGACGACGTCGAAGCCGCACTGTCGACGTGGGTCGAACCGGTCAACCGCGCCGTCGTCGCACACCGTGACGGAACCACGGTGACCCACGTGGCCGGCCGCGTTCCCGTCCGCGCTCCCGAGAACTACTGGCTCCCCGTTCCCGGCTGGGACGAGCGATACCAGTGGCAGGGTCACGACACCGGTTCGCTCGGCGACCCGGGCTTCGACGCGACGGTCGCCGACGGCGGCGTGAGCGTGACCGCAAACCAGCGGATCTCGGGAACACCCGCGCTGCAACCGATCACGACCGAGTGCGTCGAGGCGTTCCGGGCCGACCGGATCACCGCCCGCCTCGATGCCCTCGACACTGTCGACCCCGAGGACTGTGCGGACATCCACCGCGACGTCGTCCTCGAGCAGGCCGCGGTGGTGCAGCAACTCCTGACCCGCGTCGTGGGCAACACCCCGGCCGCCGAGGACATCCGGCTGCGCATCCTCGCCTGGGACCGCACCATGTCCGCCGACAGCTCCGACGCATATCTCTTCGCGGAGTTCCGCAGCCAGCTCGTGCTCGGTGTCGCGCGCACCGATACCCTGGCGCCGCTGCGCGGTCCGCACGGCTTCCCCGCCGTGTTCCAGCCGTGGTTCGTACCGGAACCCCGCCTCGCGAGCGCAATCACCACGGTCATCGCCAACTGCGCGCTGATCGGCATCGACATCGACGAGGTCGCAGTCGGTGCGCTCGATGCCGTCGTCACCCGCACCGAGACGATCGGGCACGTTCCGAACTGGGGCGCCGTGCATGTGCTCGCCCCGATCCACGGGTTCGATCTCGTCGGTGCGTCGCCCCGCCATCCGGACCTGTTCGCAAGGCTGCGACCCACCCCGCTGCCCCTCGCCGGGGATTCGGAGTGCGTCTTCGCCAACGCATCCGCCGTCGGCACCCATGTCTGCATCACCGGCTCCGCGGCCCGCTACGTCTGGGATCTCGCCGATCCTCACGCAAGCCGCTGGGTGGTTCCGCTCGGCGCCTCCGGCGACCCGGCCTCCGAACACTTCCAGGACCAGGCCTCGCTGTGGGCCGACGGCCGGCTGATCCCCGTCACCCGCGATTGGGAAGCCCTGCGCGCACCGGACGCCGGAGCCACCCGACAGGCCACTTCGACTACCACTCCGACGAAGGGGGAACCGTGCCCACGCTGACCGAAGCGCGACTCACACTGCTGCGCCGGCGGATCGCGGAATCCGGCGCGGCGCTGTCCGGGACTGCCGCCGAGTCCAGTACCGAATCGGGCACCGAGGCCCCGGCTTCGTTCGGGGAGTTCGGCATCGCCGAGCGCCGGATGTGGAAGATCTACGAGCTCGACCCAGAATCGGTCTCGCACAACATCGGTCTCGTACTCGAGTTCGGTGGCGACCGCACCGTCGATTCCGTCGTCGCCGCAGCCGAACTCCTCGTCGAGCGTTTCGAGGTGCTGCGCTCGGTCGTCGAGGTCGACGACCACGGCGTACCCCGCCGCACCCGGGTGGCACGCGAAGGGCATTGGGATGCAGGGCGTTCGGTCTGGACCTGGGGCGCCGATGACGTCGGGGGCGAGTCGGCCGACATCGACACGGTCGCCACGCGGATGACTCGCATCCCGTTCGACCTGCACGTCGACGCGCCGTTGCGCCTGCGGGTGTCGGCGCGCGACGGGCAGGTGACCATGATCCTGGTCGTCCACCACCTCGCCGTCGACGACACCTCCTGGCCGTCGCTGCTGGGCACGCTCGTGTCCGGAGAGTGGGTCGCCGACGCCGACGCCGAATCCCGGCCCCCGACCCCGGATGCCGCCACCGCAACCGAGGCCGCGGATTCCGCAGTGCGACATGCGCTGTCGACGTGGGCGGCCGAAGACGTGCGGTACCCGCTCTCGGGCGAACTGCCCACCGAGAGCGCCGCCGAGAGCTGGCTGTCCCCCATGGACGACCGTGCGGGTATCAAGGTGACCGCTCCGGTCGACGGAGAGTCGCTCACCGCATTCGACCGGGTCGCCCAGACCGTCGGCGCAACCCCGAATGCGCTTCTCATCGGGGTGTGTTCGCTGGCCGCCTACGCACTGACCGGTTCACCCGATCATGTGCTCGTCGTCCCGGCCGACAACCGACGACGACCACAGTCACCGCAGCACATCGGATACTGCGGCAACATCATCCCGATGCGGTTCCGCGTCGACCCGACCGCGACCGTCGAGCAGGCCCTGCGCGACGCGGGCACGGTGATCTACCGGGCGATGGAACATTCCGGCACCGACTTCGGTCCGATCCTGACCGCACTCCGTCAGCAGGGCGGGCGGTTCCCGATCATGGAGATCATGGCCTCGGTGCGGCCCGCTCCGCTGCGCGGCATCGCCCGACCCGACGACGCACCGGTCACCTGCCGTTCGGTCTTCAACGGGATCGCCAACTATCCGTTGTCGATCGCCTTCGAGGCCGACGACCACTCCACCCACGTGGAGGTCGACCACCAGCCGGGGATCGTTCCCGAGCACGTCGCCGCGCGAGCCACCGCGGTGTTGACCGCACTCGTCGATCTCATCCCGTCCGCGCTGGGGACGACGGTCGCCGAACTCCTCGCCGAGCTCGACAGGCGGGTCCCGTGACCGACCAACACCCGCACGGCTCCGCACACCACCACACGACCACCGCACGTCCAGGGGGTAACTCAGTGACCGAAGACCGCGACTCTGCATGGGGTGCGTCCCGTTTTGCGCGGCCGGGTACGGGCTGGGCGGAGATCGGTCGCGGTCTGGCCGAGGCCGCGGAGTCGGTCACCGATCACCACCACGGAGCACCTCTGCCGGCCGGGGATCCGGTGTCGGTGCTCGCGGCGGTCACCGGCTCGCTGGGCGCGCCCGCGATCCCCGAATCCGGGATCGGCGAGTCCGAGGCCCTGTCGCGGATGGCGCGCCTGGTCGCCGAGTTCGGACTCGACCTCACCCATCCACTGACCGCGGCTCATCTTCAGCCGGCACCCCTGTCGGTCGCGGTTGCCGCCGATGCACTGGCGAGCGCCACCAACGCCTCCCTGGACACCTATGACTCGGGTCCCGCGACCCTCGCCCTGGAGACCTGGACCGTTCAGTCCCTGGCCCGCATGGCCGGATTCGGCCCACGGGCCGGCGGCGTCTTCAGTCCCGGCGGTTCCATCTCGAACCTGTTGGCGCTCATGATCGCCCGCGATCACACCGCGGCTCGGCGGGGCGTCGACGTCCGCCAGGACGGCGTCGGTGCACTGCGCCGACCGGTGGTGTTCTGTTCGCGAGTCGCCCACTTCTCGGTGCATCGCGCCTGTGCCGCACTGGGGCTCGGCGAGTCCGCGGTGATCCCCGTCGAGGTCGACGCACACCACCGGATGCTCCCGGAGGCGCTCGAGAGCGCGATCCGCAAGGCCGGCGACGTGACCCCGCTCGCGATCGTCGCCACGGCCGGAACCACCGACTTCGGTACCGTCGACCCGCTGCCCGACATCGCCGACATCGCCGAACGTCGCGAGATCTGGCTGCACGTGGACGCGGCCTACGGCTTCGGCACCCTGTTCTCCGACCGCCTGTCCGGGCTGCTGTCCGGCATCGACCGCGCCGACTCGGTGACCCTGGACCTACACAAGGTCGGGTGGCAGCCCGCCGCGGCCAGCCTCATGCTGCTCGCCGACGCCGGTCGTTTCGTCTCGCTGAACCGCTCGGTGGCCTATCTGAACCCCGACGACGACGTCGAAGCAGGTTACAGCGGCTTGCTCGGGCAAACCCTGCAGACCACCCGTCGGCCCGACGTCCTCAAGGTCGCCGCGACGCTGCTGGCGTACGGGCGTCGCGAACTCGGCGGGATGCTCGACCGGTGCAACGACCTCGCCGTGTACGCCGAACAGCGGGTTGCCACCGAGCTACAGCTCGAGCTGATCGCACCGGTCACGTTGACCACCATCGTCTTCCGCTACCGCTGCGCCGACCTCGACGCCGTCAACGGTGAACTGCGCCGCCGCCTCATCACCGACGGCAAGGCGCTCATCGGGCGCACCCAGGTGCGGGTCCCCGGTGAGGACGAACCTCGGACCTGCCTGAAGCTGACCCTTCTGAACCCCGAGACCGCCGAGAGCGACATCGACGAGCTGTTCGACGAACTACTCCGTCTGGCAATCGAAGTGGAATCCGAGAGCACCTCGGTCGCGAGCGGCCAGGCACACAGTGAAGAAATGGTGAGGGTGTCGGAATGACCCGTGTAGAGAACGTGGATGTCCTGGCGATCGGCTGCGGTCCGTTCAACCTGGGGCTCGCCGCGCTGGCATCGACCGTCGACGACCTCGACGTACTCGTCGTGGACTCCCGCGACGAGTTCCGCTGGCATCCGGGCCTCATGTTCGACGAGGCCCGGTTGCAGGTCGGGTTCCTGTCCGACCTGGTGACACTGGTCGACCCGACGCATCCGATGTCGTTCCTGAACTACATGGCCGACACCGACCGGATGTACCGGTTCCTGGTGCGGGAGAACTTCTATCCCACGCGCATCGAGTACGAGGCGTACCTGCACTGGTGCATCGACCGGCTCGACACCCTGCGCTGGGGCACCACCGTCACCGAGGTCACCTGGGATGACGACGCCGACGCCTTCGCCGTCACGATCCTCTCCGGCGGCGCAACCTCGTCCGTGATCGCGCGCCACGTCGTCGTCGGCGTCGGTACCGAACCGTTCGTGCCCGGGTCGTTGTCGTCGGACTCCCCGGCGGTCATCCACAGTTCCGACTACCTGTACCACCAGGACAAGGCCCATGCCGCGGACACGGTGACCGTCATCGGTTCGGGACAGTCGGGCGCCGAGATCGTCATCGACCTGCTCGAGGCCAATCTCCGCGGCGGACCGTCTGTGCGATGGTGGACCCGCACGCCGTGGTTCGCCCCGCTCGACTTCACCAAGATGTCGCTCGAGATGACCACCCCGGCGTACATGGACTACTTCCAGAGTCTGCCGGAGGAGGCCCGCGATCGGATCCGCCCGCAGCACTGGCAGTTCCACAAGGGCGTCTCCAGCGACACCCTCGAGCGGGTGCACGAGCTGATGTACCAGCGTCAGCTGCGTGAGAAGCTCAATCCGGTCCAGTTGCGCATCTCCACCGAGGTCGACGCCATCGACACCCTCGCCGATGGCAAGCTCAGGGTCCGCGGACGCCACCTCGACACCGGCACCCAGCTTGCTCACACCACCGACATGGTCATCGCCTGCACCGGTTACCAGCCCCGGCCCACGCCGTTCCTGGACCCCATCGATTCACGGCTGGACCGTGACTCGCGCGGCCGGCTCGTCATCGGACCCGCTCACCAGGTGGAAGCCGAACCCGCACTGGCCAACCGATTGTTCGTCGCGAACGCCGAGGAGCACGCCGTCGGCGTCTCGGCCCCCAACCTCGACATCGGCGCGGTCCGCAACGCCCGAATCCTCAACGCCGTCACGGGCCGCGAGGTGTACCGCCTCCCGAAGGACACCGCGTTCACCGCCTTCGGCGCCGACGACCTCGACGACGTCGTCACCTAGACGCGAACGCTCGCTGTCGCCGCAGATGTCGCGCTACGTGTCGCGCACCGATACGAAGCGCGACATCTGCGCCGGCCGAGATCACCGAACACAAAACGGCCCGACCCACAGCAGTGGGTCGGGCCGAATCGTGTTGCGTGTCAGCTGGTCGCGGCTGCGAAGCTCGGCTTGAGCAGGTCCAGCACGTAGGGCACCGAATTCGGTGTCGGCGCGTTGAGGCCGGTGATCTGCGACTGAGTCATGAAGGTCACGGCACCGTTCTCGACCGCCTTCAGATTCTTGTAACCCGGGAGCTTCCTGAGGGTCTCGGCCTGTTCCGGCGTCGCGGTGGCGACGACCAGCACGTCGGCGTCGAGCATCGGGATGTTCTCGGTGCTCAGCCCGAACCGGGGATTGCGGGTGCGCTGGTACTCGGCGACGAGCTTCGGCGCCATCTGCATCTTCAACTCGGTGAACAACTTTGCCGCACCGTCGTTCGGGTCACCGAGGACCGACAGCTGGTCGTTGCCGTACATGAAGGCCAGCGCGTAGGTCTTGCCGGCGAGCTTCGGGAACTCCTTGCCGACGGCGTCGACCTTCGCGTTGGTGTCGTCGATGATCTCGGTCGCCTCGTCGGGCTGGTGCAGCACGGTGCCCATGACGGTGACCATGTCCTGCCAGGGGTCGATCTCCTGGCCGCTGATCGCGTTGACCGTCGGCGCGAGCTTGGATATCTGCTCGAATTCCGGGCTGTCGGAAGCGAATCCGGGAGCGAAGATCAGGTCCGGGTCGAGTTTGGCGATCGTCGTCGCGTCATCGCCCTTGGTGGGGTCGATGAACGTCGAGTCGGCGAGCTTCTGGCCGTACCAGGGCTGCAGTTCGCCGGTGGCCGACTTCGAGTAGTCGTAGTAACCGACCGGGGTCACACCGAACGACAGCGCCACGTCGGTCCACTGGTCACCGAGGGTGACGATGCGCTTCGGCGTCTCCGGGATCGTCACCGAGCGCCCGTCGGGCAGATTCAGCTGCACCGAACCACCGGTCGACTCATCCGAACTCGAGCATCCGGCAAGGAGGCCGGCGGACATCAGCGCGCCCGCGAGGAGCGCGCCCAGACGAAGTCCTGTCTCCTTATACACATCTCCGAGCCCACGAGACTAGCGCTCATC
>NZ_JAJQJP010000018.1:0-89547 GCF_021245825.1 Gordonia metallireducens
AGGCCATCCGGAACATCCCCGCCGACCGACGCCTCGCGCTGACCGGCACCCCGGTGGAGAACCGCCTCGAGGACCTGCGCGCGGTGATCGACCTGGTGAACCCCGGACTGCTGGGGTCGGCGTCGGTGTTCCGTGCCCGATATGCCGAACCCGTCGACGAACGCCCGCGACCACGGTGTGAGGCCGTATCCGCGGACGGCGATGGTGCCGCGTTCGCCCTTGCGCTGGGTGCCCTTCTTGCGGACGGTCATTCGCTCACCGCCTCCTCGCGGAGCCGGAACAGTTCGAAGAGTTCGTCGTCGGCGAGGTCAGACACCCAGTTCTCGCCGGCGGCGACGGTGAGCCGCGACAGTTCGCGCTTCTTGGCGATCATGTCGTCGATCCGTTCCTCGATGGTGCCGACGCAGACGAACCGGTGCACGGACACCTTCTGGTTCTGGCCGATGCGGTAGGCGCGGTCGGTGGCCTGGTCCTCGACGGCGGGATTCCACCAACGGTCCACGTGGATGACATGGTTGGCCGCGGTGAGGTTGAGGCCGGTACCGCCCGCCTTGAGGGTCGCCAGCATCACCGGGGGGCCGTCGTCGGACTGGAAGCCGGCGACCATGCGATCGCGTTCCGTGCGGCCGAGTCCGCCGTGGAGCAACGGGATCTCGGTGCCGAACTGTTCGGCGAGCCAACCCGACAGCATCTCGCCGAATGCCGCGAACTGGGTGAAAACGAGTGCGCGGTCACCTTCGTCGGCGACGGTGGAGACGATGTCGGCCAGCAATTCGACCTTGCCCGAGCGGTGTTCGCCGTCGCGGATGAGGTCGGTGCCGTCGCCGAGGTAGTGCGCCGGGTGGTTGCACACCTGCTTGAGTCGGGTGAGTGCGGCCAGCACGTTGCGACGTCGCAGGGTGCGTTGCTGTTTGTCGCGCAGCGCGGCCATGAGTTCGTCGATGACCGCACGGTAGAGGGCGGCCTGCTCGACGGTGAGGTTGGCGCGCACCGCGAAATCCGCCTTCTCCGGCAGATCGGCGGCGATGGCGGGGTCGGTCTTCTCGCGGCGCAGGATGAACGGCCGGGTGATCGCGGAGAGGCGTCGGAGGGCACCGGGGTCGCGGTCGCGTTCGATGGGTTCGGCATATCGGGCACGGAACACCGACGCCGACCCCAGCAGTCCGGGGTTCACCAGGTCGATCACCGCGCGCAGGTCCTCGAGGCGGTTCTCCACCGGGGTGCCGGTCAGCGCGAGGCGTCGGTCGGCGGGGATGTTCCGGATGGCCTTGGAGGCAATCGTGTTGACGTTCTTGAGGTGTTGGGCCTCGTCGACGACGACGCGGTGCCAGGGATGTTCGGAGAGCAGTTCGAGATCGCGGCCGGCGATCGCGAAGGTCGTGATCACCACGTCGACGGAGTTCCGGATCGCGGTGAAGGCGGCTCCCGATGCCCGCGAGGGGCCGTGGTGGATCGCCACCCGCAGCGTGGGCGCGAAACGTGCGAACTCACGAGACCAGTTGCCGACCAGCGACATCGGGCAGACCACCAGGGTGGGTCCGGGGGTGTCGTCGACCACATTTCGCTCGTGGCACTCGAGTGCGATCACCTGCAGCGTCTTGCCCAGTCCCATGTCGTCGGCGAGTACTCCTCCGACGCCCAGATTCGACAGATGTGCCAGCCAGTCCAGACCCCGCTGCTGATAGGGGCGCAGCACGGCCTCCAGATCGGCTGGGGGAGTGACGGGCTCGGGTCGGATGGCGCCCCCTTCGGCGACGTCGTCGAGCCACGAGAGTCCTTCGACCCGGGTTACCGGGACCGGGAGCTTGTCGGCCTCGCCCGTCACCAGGCCGAACAGTTCGCCGAAGTCTGCGGGCGGTTGGGATGCGGCGAGCGCCCGCTGGGTTGCCACGAATGCGGCGGCGCGCGTCAGCGCCGATCCCTCGGCGCGAACCCACACGCCGCGTACCCGGACGAGATCGCCCTTCTGCCCGGACAACTCGTCGAGGTCGGCGTCGGTCAGGGTGATGGCGTCGGAAGTGTCACCCAGAGCCAGGCGCCATTCGAACTCGCGGATCTCGCGGAGTCCGACCATCGCCGCCGGTGCGCCGCCACCAGGTGGGGGCAGTGCGCGCAGGGTGAGGCTTGGTCGGACCTCGGCGATGGTGCGGGGGAGCAGCACCGGGATGCCGGCGGCGCCGAGAGCGGCGGCGCCGGTGGCGAACAGCTCGGCGGCGACGTCGGTGGGGAGCATGAAGTCGAGGGAGCCGCGATCCGGGTCGGCCCGGTCGAGTTCGGGGAACTCGCGTACCGCGGTGGCCAGCGCCGTGGTCAGCTCGTCGAGCTCGTGGGCGTCGAGACGATGAGGCGCCACCGGTTCGATCTGACCGTCGATGCTGCGCCGGCAGACCTCGAGTCGCCACCGGGAGGCGTCGGCGACGTCGTCGCGGGTCGGCAGGTCGAAGGAGTCGTCGTCCCACGCGTCGTCCCAGTGGGACTCGGCGAGGTCGTCGTACTCGGGTTCGTGGAGACGGAAGATGAGGGACTGGTCGTCCCGCGGCACCCCGGCATTCCACCGGGACCAGCTCCCCACGGCGGCCGCGAGTCGCTCGGGGGAACAGGGCGGGCCGGCGTCGGTGCCGGGCAGCAGCGCTCGGACCACCGGCGACGCCGGACGCGGCTCGCCGAGCCGGGGGACGGAGCGGGCGATCGTGGTGCGGCACTCGTGGTCGACGAGCTCGGCGAGGAAGTCGTCCAGCGCGGCGTGGGAGCCGTTGTGCAGCAGAGAGTCCGGAGCGCTCCCCAGGACGACGGCATGCCAGCTGCGCCACGTCGGCGTCGGGATGACGACCCAGCGGAGCAACCATTCGCCCGCAACCTGCTCGACCGACGGTGCCACCGAGCCGGCGGCGACGAATGATCGCACGCCGTCGAGCAGATACCGGTACCACCGGACGTCACCGGTGACCGTCACCGACCGCGAGACGTCGAGCAGGGACACCGCAGAGGTCAGGCCGAGCGTCGCAGCACGGACGAACTGCCGTCGGTTGCCCTCGCCGACGATCGGGATCTCGCTGCGGAACCGGCGGCCGGACAGGGCGTCACGGAGCGGCTCCGGCAGGTCGGCCGGTTCGCCGTCGACCCACACGGCCATACCCACACCGGGTCGCCACAGGGCGTGAAGCGGTGCGAGGGAACGAGGCGTCGGGGCGGAGTCCGGGGGAGTCGGCCCACTGAGCTGCGATTCTGATGGCATCGAGGATCGCCCGCCAGTCTAACGACGGCCCCCGACACGGCGGTTTCCCCGTCGATCGTCGCGGGTAAGGGAGAAGATCGATTCGCAGGCACAGCGGCATCACGAGTGCGAGGAGGCACCGATGGGACAGTCGAAGGACCAGCAGGCCGAACATGACGAGGGCACTGCCGAGGTTCGCAAGGACCCGCCCGGCCCCAAGGACCACGGACGTGAGGGCGGCATGGCGACCCGGGAGAACGCGCCCGACGCGGTGAAGCGCTCGGACGACTCCGGGGCCTGACGAGAAGCGACTGACCGGATACGCAGCAGTGCGCGTACCCGGTCAGTTCTGTCTACAGATCAGAAAGGTCAAGAGACCTCGCGGAGAAGACCGGTCGCGACGTCGAAGACGAACCCGCGCAGCGAGCTGGTCTTGGTGATGTACGGGCTGTTCTTGATGCGGTTGAGCGACTGGCGCACGTCCTCGTCGAGGTCGCTGAACGCCTCGGCGGCCCATTCCGGCTTCTGACCGATCTCGGCCTGGATGTCGCGCTTGAAGTCGTCGTCGGTGAAGGTGAGCATTCCGCAGTCGGTGTGGTGGATCAGGACGATCTCGGTGGTTCCGAGAAGGCGCTGACTGATCGCGAGAGAGCGGATCTCGTCGGCGGTGACGACGCCGCCGGCATTGCGGATCACGTGGGCCTCGCCCTCGTTGATGCCGAGGGCGCGATAGACGTCGAGGCGGGCGTCCATGCACGCGACGATGGCGATGTGCTTGCTCGGCGGGAGCGGCAGCGGGCCGTTGAACGATTTGGCGTATTCGGCGTTGTTGGCCAGGTACTGATCGGTGACAGTCATGCGCAAACAGTGATACGTCAGAACGTCTGGGGCGAGGGTTTGACCTCGCGTGAGTGAAAAAGGGTGACTGCTGCAGAACAGGTGCTAGCGGCGGTGCCTGCTCGTCAGGCTGAGCCTGTGGACTGGTTGCGTAGCGCCGGAAGCTCGGTTGATACGGTCGGCGGACGTTGATTTCGGGGGATCGACAGATCGGGGGGCCGCCGGGTGGCGGAGACGTTGAAAGCTGAACCGGAGTGGATCTGTGGGCTGGGGAACCATGTTCAAATACTGAGTACCAACGTGCTGGCGGACCCTGGTTCATGACCACAGCGGGTCGACTGGTGACTTCCGAGGTCTGATGGGTTCGCTGAGAGGGCCGGTCGACGCTCTCTCGGACGGCACTGCTCAACGCCAGGCGAAGTTCGTGCCTGCGCTCTACGGGACCAGCGTCAGCCTGAAACAGGCGGCGTGGAACTACACCAGCACCGATCATGACGCGAGCCTCGGTATCCGGAATACCGAGACCACCGAGTACAACTCCAACCCGTTCGCGTCCCCGTTGCTGGTGGAGCTCGGGGTCGTGTCCGACCCCGTGCGCCGCTACGAAGCGGTGAGGGACGTCGACGGTGCTCATGCATTTCCGCCGCCTCAGACGGTTGACGTATCGCCGCCACCCGCGGAGAACGTCGACTGGAACGCCATCATCAGCGAGACGGCTGGGTGGCTGGCCGACGCGGATGCGTTCATCAAAGATCTGAGCGGTTGGAGCCCGATCGAGGCGGCGCTCGAGCCGGTGGCCGGCAACTTCACGGAGCTGAAGCGCATCGGCAAGACATACGGAAAATCCGGGGCTGCGCTGACCGCCGCGGCATCCGACCTGGCCACAGGTCACCGCGAAGTCGACAGTCACTGGGATGGCCGCGCGGCTGTCGCCTACTCCTCCTACAGCTTCGACATGCAGCGGGGTCTTGAGTGGGAAGGCGCGGTCGGGAGGCTCATCGATCGCGGTCTCGCAAAGGCGGCGGAGGCCTTGGAAGCCGCAGCCAAAGCTGTCGTGGAACTGGTCAAGAAGGGCCTCTCACGAATCGTGAGGGTCGATGGCTTCACCGGGGCCCTCAAACTCGCCGCGAAGTTCGTCCCCGGAGCCGGTACCGCCGCCGCGATCGCTGAAGTGACCGCCATGCTTGTCGAGGTCGGTCAGCAGGCCGACTCCCTGGTGAAAGAAGTCAAAGAGGGAATCGACGCACTGAAGACGTTCCTCGCGTTCTGCGAGGACCCGATCGGCTTCGCCAAGGGCAAGGCCGAGGACCGCATCATGGACGAACTGAAACCTTTTACCGACTATGTCGACAAGGTCGAGGATCGCGGCGAACTCACGGCTGACACCCTGACAACTGCCGACATCGATCGGTTGGCTGACACTCCGTCGGATGCCTACGCCCCGGGAACGGGACCTGAACTATGGGAGGACGCTAAATGATTGGTCTGCGAACCGGTCTCGTTGTGACCGCAGCAGCTGGGACGCTGATGATCAGCGCTTGCGGGAGTGAAGAATCCGGTGGCGACCCGGCTCCGGGAACTCCGAGCAGCATTGCCTCCTCGGCGGGCAACTCGGGGAGCCCGACGAACATCACTTTCGCATCGGGTGACGACATCTGCAGCGCCCTGACCGAAGCCGACATCGCTCCTCTGAAGACCGGACCGGTTGACGGGAGCCCGGAACCAACAGAGGACCGGGGACGCCCGGGCTGCAAGTGGCCGGTCAGCCCCGGCTATGGCTCGCTGGCGATCGAGGTGTTCAAGCCCGCGAACGAAGAGGTCTTCATCTCTACGGCGAGCGACGAGTCGGCGGCATACCCGGTGGGTTCAGGCACCGGGTATCCGAGCAAGGTCGGTGGCGGCTCCACGTGCACGGCGTTCGTCAAGACACCGAAGTCGCCCGAAGGGTACGGGTTGCGCGTGACCATCAACTCGGACAGCGACGCCGAAGGCGCCGAGAAGTGCAGGGCCACCGCTCCGCAGACCGAGAAGGTACTCAAGGTCCTGGAGTGGTGACCACACGCGAAGGCATGACATGACATTCCCGGAATTCGACGCGGCTTTCCGCGCCCTCGAGCGCGCGATGGACGACGTGGCCACCGCGACGCATCGAGCCAACAACCTTGAGTTCCCGGATGTTTCGTTCCAAAGCCCACCAGCCGGCCCCGTGCCCGATCCAGGTCGGACGGGTGACGACTTCGCAGATCTACAGCGGTGGGCCACCGACGAACACGCGCGGAATGCAGAGTTCCGGCGCCGCGTCGATGAGGCTGTGGACGCAGAAATGGACGCCGCAGGAGGCTGGCTGCCCGACGGGCGGCAGGCGCAGATCATCGAGGACGTTCGCGCGCACATGCTCGAGCAGCTTCGACGCGTGGGCGGGCGCTGATCCCTCGACTCCGAAAAGTGGCGGCCTGTAACCAGGTCCCCGCAGAGTCGTCGTCAGAGCCGGATGGCGACACCCAGGCCGCACTCTGTCCGACCGGCAGTCCTCAGGAGTTGCCGTCGAGCGAACCCTTGACGTCGTTGAGGACCAGCCAGGCGGCGGCGAGGCCGGAGGAGTCGTACCAGACGGCGTCGTCGACGGCGAGGACGCGCTTCCACATCGAGGCGCCGAGGCCCAGCCACTCGTCGCTGAGCAGAACTTCTTCGCCGTGCTGCTGGCCCTTCTCGCCCTCGAAGCTCACATAGATGAGGTCACCTTCGGCCTCGCGGAAGTTCTCGGACGTGACGGGGAAGGAGTCGGGGACCCGTTGCGGAGCGGGTCGCTGCACGCCGATCTCGCCGAGGATCTGGCCGGCGAAAGTGTCCATGCCGGCGATGGTCTCCGAGTCCTCGCCGAACCGGACCAGCGACACCTGGGTGTGCGAGGCGTCCATGCGCCTGCCGGTCTTGGCGGCCTCTGTGGTGAACTCGGCCAGACGCTGACGGCCGGCCTCGCTGCGGTCGACCGCGTCGGCCACCGCCTGGAACTGTTCCTGCCAGTCGCCGGCCGGGATGGTCACCGAGCGGACATCGCGGAAGGTCTTCGACGCCGCAACGGTCTCGGGCGTCGTGAGGACGAGGTCGGCGTCGGCCTCCGCAACCGTAGCGGCGTCGGGGGTGGCCCCGATCGCCGGTACGGACGTCAGTTGCGGCCCGAGGTACGCGGGCACCGAGCCGGGAGCGGCGGTCACGGCGGCCACCTTGTCGCCCATGCCGAGAGCACACAGTGCGTCGAGGAGCGTCGGATCGGTCACCACGATCCGGGCGGCGTCGGTGGTGCCGGATTCGGCGGCCGTGGGCGCGAGACACGTCTTCGAGAAGTCACGCTCGGGGGAGACGATGTTGACCTCCGCGACGCGCGTGACGGTGGTCGAGATGGGGGAGCCGTCGGGAGTGGTCAGCTGCTCGTCACTCGAGCACGCCGCTGCAGCGACGACGACCATGCCGAGGGCCGCCGCTGCCCAGACGGGCCGGCGACCCCGAACACGACGAACACGTACATCCGTGACCCCGTTACCCCTGCTCTGCACCCGCCCAACCTAGCACCGGCGCCGGGGCGTCGAGCGTAGGCTTCCACGGGGCCGCCAGACCGTCGGCCGCAGACACCGAGCGGGGTCGCCAGACCACCCGGCGCGTCGAAGGAGGAAAAGGGTTTGAGCACGGCCGATGTGGTGCGTCGGGCGTCGAATACGACAGATCGTAGGACCCGTTCGGCCCGGGCGTCGGGAAGGGTTTAGGATCAGTACTCAGCGCTCGGTTTGTGTTCATGTGCCGACCGACGTTCGAAGGGGTTCGACGTCGAGCTCGCGCAAGAGGAGGATCTGTGACCGCGGTAGACCAACCCACCACGCAAGTGGCTCCAGTGCGACCATTCCCGGAGCGCTATCAGCCCAAGGGTTCGTTCATCTACAAGCTGTTGACGACGACCGATCACAAGCTGATCGGCATGATGTACATCACTGCATGTTTCGCGTTCTTCCTCATCGGCGGCCTGATGGCCCTGCTGATGCGTGGTGAGCTCGCGGCTCCGGGCATGCAGTTCCTGTCGACAGAGCAGTTCAACCAGCTCTTCACGATGCACGGCACCGTGATGCTGCTGATGTACGCGACCCCGATCGTCATCGGCTTCGCCAACTTCGTGTTGCCGCTGCAGATCGGTTCGCCCGACGTCGCCTTCCCGCGACTGAACGCACTCGGCTTCTGGCTGTTCGTCTTCGGTTCGACCATCGCCATCGCCGGCTTCATCACCCCGGGCGGTGCCGCCGACTTCGGTTGGACGGCGTACACGCCGCTGACCGACGCCGTACACAGCCCCGGCCTCGGTGCCGACCTGTGGATCATGGGTCTGGGTGTGTCCGGTCTGGGCACCATCCTCGGCGCGGTCAACATGGTCACCACCGTGGTCTGCCTCCGTGCACCCGGTATGACGATGTTCCGCATGCCGATCTTCACCTGGAACATCCTGGTGACCAGCGTGCTCATCCTGCTGATCTTCCCGCTGCTGACCGCTGCCCTGATGGGCCTCGAGGTCGACCGCCAGTTCGGCGCCCACATCTACGACCCGGCCAACGGCGGTGTCATCCTGTGGCAGCACCTGTTCTGGTTCTTCGGACACCCCGAGGTGTACGTCATCGCGCTGCCGTTCTTCGGCATCGTCTCGGAGGTCTTCCCGGTCTTCTCGCGTAAGCCGATCTTCGGATACTCGGGCCTGATCTACGCGACCCTGGCCATCGCCGCCCTGTCGGCCGCGGTGTGGGCGCACCACATGTACGTCACCGGCGCCGTGCTGCTGCCGTTCTTCTCCTTCATGACGTTCCTGATCGCGGTTCCGACCGGCGTGAAGTTCTTCAACTGGATCGGAACGATGTGGCGAGGTCACATCACGTTCGAGACGCCGATGCTGTTCTCCGTCGGCTTCATCGTGACCTTCCTCTTCGGTGGTCTGACCGGCGTCCTGCTCGCGAGCCCGCCGCTGGACTTCCACCTGTCCGACAGCTACTTCGTGGTCGCGCACTTCCACTACGTGCTCTTCGGAACCATCGTGTTCGCCACCTACGCCGGCATCTACTTCTGGTTCCCGAAGATGACCGGACGCATGCTCGACGAGCGCCTCGGCAAGATCCACTTCTGGCTGACGTTCATCGGCTTCCACATGACGTTCCTGGTGCAGCACTGGCTGGGCAACGAGGGCATGCCGCGTCGTTACGCCGACTACCTGCCGTCGGATGGCTTCACCACGCTGAACACCATCTCGACCGTCGGTGCGTTCATCCTCGGCCTGTCGACCCTGCCGTTCCTGTGGAACGTCTTCCGCAGCTACCGCTACGGCGAGGTCGTGACCGTCGACGATCCGTGGGGCTTCGGCAACTCGCTGGAGTGGGCGACCTCGTCGCCGCCGCCGCGCCACAACTTCACCGAGCTGCCCCGCATCCGTTCGGAGCGTCCGGCCTTCGAGCTGCACTACCCGCACATGATCGAGCGGATGCGTGCCGAGGCTCATGTCGGCCCGGGTCACGACGCGGGCAAGGATCGCCAGATGGAAGAGGCTCGTCGCGAGCCGTTCACCGTGGGATCGCACGAGGGATCGCCTGATCCCGATCCGCGCTGACCGGTGGGCAACGACTCAACAGGCACTACCGGTACGACCGTTCTCTTCACTGTCACCGGTCCCGACCGGCCAGGTGTCACCTCTGTTCTCATGGGTGCCCTGGCCGGTCAGGCCGTGGCACTGCTCGACGTCGAGCAGGTGGTCATCCGCGGTCAGCTGACGCTCGGCGTGCTCGTCTCCGCGAACGGAGATCCCGAGACGCTGCAGGAGATCGTCGAGCAGGCGATGGCCTCCATCGGCTTCGACGTGCGGGTGGAGATCGGTGTCGATTCGGGTAGCCGTTCGACCTCGTCTCATGCCGTCGTGATCCTGGGCAGTCCGGTCACGGCCACCGCCTTCAGCGCGGTCGCCGCGAAACTCGCCGGTCAGGGCGGAAACATCGACTCGATCCGCGGTATCGCCGACTATCCGCTCACCGGCCTCGAACTGATGGTCAGCGTGGCCGGACGCGGCGGGGTGGCCGCCGACGCGGCCCTGCGCAAGGGTCTCGCCGAGGTCGCCGCGAAGCACTCGGTCGACATCGCCGTCGAACGCGGTGGTCTGGCCCGACGTGCCAAGCGCCTCATCGTCTTCGACGTCGACTCCACCCTCATCCAGGGTGAGGTCATCGAGATGCTCGCCGCGAAGGCCGGCCGCGAGGCCGAGGTCGCGGCGGTCACCGAAGCCGCCATGCGCGGTGAACTCGACTTCGAGCAGTCGCTGCATCAGCGCGTCGCGGCCCTCGCCGGGCTTGACGCCGGGGTCATCGACGACGTCGCGAAGTCCCTGCAGCTCACTCCTGGTGCGCGCACCACGATCCGCACGCTGCATCGGCTCGGTTTCCACTGCGGCCTGGTGTCCGGCGGATTCCGGCAGGTCATCGACGGGCTGGCCCACGAACTCGAACTCGACTTCGTGCGCGCGAACACCCTCGAGATCGTCGACGGCAAGCTCACCGGACGTGTGATCGGCGAGATCGTCGACCGGACCGGCAAGGCGCATGCGCTCCGCTCCTTCGCCGATCAGGTCGGTGTGCCGATGGAGCAGACGATCGCCGTCGGCGACGGTGCCAACGACATCGACATGCTCAGCGTCGCTGGACTCGGCATCGCCTTCAACGCGAAGCCCGCGTTGCGAGAGGTCGCCGACGCGACGCTCAACCATCCGTTCCTCGACGCCGTGCTGTTCATCCTCGGCGTCTCACGCGACGAGATCGAGGCCGCGGACGCCGCCGACGGCGTGTACCGGCGGGTCCCGCTCGGCTGACGTGTGGACATGTCGGACAGCGCTGACGTCACGGGTTCGCCGGTGCCGCCCGACGCCGTGACCGGGGAACCCGACAATTCGACGCGGCCACCCGTCACCCCCGATGCAGTGGTGACGAACCATCGACGCCTCGTCGGATACGTCGGTGGCGGTGAGGATCCCGAGGACCCGGCCGACGTCCTGGCGATGGCGATGGTACTGCGCATCGAGAAATCCGATCCGCCGAATCGCACCGATCTGCTGACCGCGGCCGCGCGGGCCGTCGCACTGCTGTGTCTCGACGACCGCGCAGCCGGAGACGGGCCGTGGGCGAAGCCGATGGACGACTGGTGCAACGCGCGAATCCGCAAGATCGCCCGCCGTGCGCGTGGGGCGCAATGGGCTGCGGCGCAAGAGGTGTGGGGCGTGACCGCCACCGAGGGCGACGCCGAGGCGCGTGCGTTCGTACCCGGCCGCGTCGGCGATCTCGACCGTCGGGTGAAGAAGCTGCAGATCGGCGGCACCGAGGTCGACGGCGCACCGCGCACAGAGAAGCCAGATCACGGCGTGGTGCTGTGGACC
This sequence comes from Gordonia metallireducens, assembly GCF_021245825.1. Taxonomy (NCBI): domain Bacteria; kingdom Bacillati; phylum Actinomycetota; class Actinomycetes; order Mycobacteriales; family Gordoniaceae; genus Gordonia; species Gordonia metallireducens. The sequence goes on from NZ_JAJQJP010000018.1 coordinate 11,490, forward strand.
AATCCCGGACTCGACATGACCGTCGGCAAGCTCGCCGCACAGGTCGGGCACGCTTCGATGCTCGCCGCGAAGTTGCTCGACGCCGACGAGGCGATCCGGTGGCGGCTCGACGAGTGTCCGCTGGCGGTGCGTGAGGCCACCCCAGAACGGTGGCGGGATCTGCTCGACGCCGATGCCGCCGGAACCGCGGTCGCGGTCCGCGACGCCGGCTTCACCGAGATCGCGCCCGGTTCGGTCACCGTCATCGCCGAGGTCGTCGGGAACTGATCACGAGACAGGGGAGCAGATGAGCGCTAGCGAGCTACCGGACTGGGCGAAAAGCCTTGACCTGCAACCGCACCCGGAGGGTGGCTGGTTCCGCGAGACCTGGCGCAGCGAGGTGGGTCTGCCGAACGCGGTGCTCCCGGCCGGTTACACCGGTGACCGGGCGGCCGGGACCGCCATCTACTTCGTTCTGATGCCCGGCCAACAGTCGGCCTGGCGCACCGTACGCAGCTCGGAGATCTGGCTGCACCACCGCGGGGCGCCGGTCCAACTCGATCTCGGCGGCGACGGCGAGGCCCCCGGCGACCCGACCCCGATCATCGTCGGGCCCGACATCGAGGCCGGACAGCATCCGCAGGCGCTGGTGCCGCCCGGCGTGTGGCAGCGTGCCCGCCCCGTCGGCGACGAGGCGGCTCTGGTCAGCTGCGTCGTCGTGCCAGGCTTCGACTTCGCGGACTTCCGGCTCGAGGACTGAGGCCCGCCGCCGGGATCAACTGCCCACGGCGACCGGTGAATTCGCCGGGGCGAGGTGTCCGAGCGTGCTCATCCAGACATCGCGGCTCGGCGCCAGCGACGCGACGATCAGCTCGTCGGCGTCGGCATGCCCGGCGAACCAGCTCAGGTACTGGCGCACCTCGTCGGGTGTTCCGATGCCGGCATAGGTGAGCATCTCGTCGATCTGGCGCCCCTGGGGCATCGACAGGACGGCGTCGGCCTCCTCGTCGGTGAAGGTCCGGCCGCGTCCGTACAGAAGTGAGACACGGTTGCGTCGGGCGATCTGCAACTGCTGCTGCGCTACGTCCGGGTCGTCGTCGGCGATCACGCCGACACCGGCGATCACATACGGCTCGGCGAGGACCTCCGACGGCCGGAACTCGCGGCGGTACAACTCGACTGCCTGCGTGAGGGCCTGCGGTGCGAAGTGGGACGCGAAGGCGTAGGGGAGTCCGAGGGCGGCAGCGAGCTGTGCGCCGAACAGCGACGAACCAAGGATGTAGAGAGGGACGTGGGTCCCGGCACCCGGGGTCGCACGGACCCCTTCGATGCGTGATTCGTCGCCGAGGAACGCCTGCAGCTCGAGCACGTCGTGGGGGAAACGCTCGGCCGAGGCGTGCGTCCGACGCAGTGCCTGGAAGGTCTGCTGGTCGCTGCCCGGCGCGCGGCCGAGTCCGAGGTCGATGCGGCCGGGATGCAGCTCGGCGAGGGTGCCGAACTGCTCGGCGATGGTGAGCGGGGCGTGGTTGGGCAGCATGACGCCGCCGGCACCCAGGCGGATGGTCGAGGTGTGGGCGGCGATGTGCGCGATGAGCACAGCAGGCGCCGACGACGCGATCGCCGACATGTTGTGGTGTTCGGCGTACCAGATCCGCTTGTATCCCCACTTCTCCGCGTTCTGCGCGAGATCGACACTGGCGGCAAGGCTTTCCGCGACGGTCTCGTCGCGGCCGACGGTGGCGAGATCCAGGATGGACAGAGGAAGGTTTTGAGCGGTCACGTAGTCCATCAACCCGCCGGACGGGTCGGAGTATTCCCGCCCGGTCCCTTCGACGCAGCTCACACCGGCCGTCCCCGACACGGCTCATCCGAACCGGTCGAACGCCCGGGCGTGAGGCAGGATAGGGGGCGTGACCGAATCCGATCCCGACCTCTTGATCGACTTCCGCGACGTCGCGATCGTCCGCGGCGGCAAAACGCTCGTCGGCCCGGTGTCCTGGCAGGTCGAACTCGACGAACGCTGGGTCATCATCGGCCCGAACGGCGCCGGTAAGACGACCCTGCTGCGCCTCGCCGGTGCGGAGGTCCACCCGACCTCGGGCACGGCGTTCGTGCTGAACGAGAAGCTGGGCCGGATCGAGATCCGCGAACTCGCGACGCGGATCGGCGTCGCCAGTCCCGCCCTCGTCGACCGGGTGCCCGACCACGAGGTCGTCAGCGACGTCGTCATCTCTGCGGGTTACGCGGTCCTGGGCCGCTGGCGCGAGGCGTACGACGACATGGACCGCGACCAGGCCGTCGAATCGCTGGAGTCGATGGGCGCCGAGCATCTCGCCGAACGCACCTTCGGGACCCTGTCGGAGGGGGAGCGCAAGCGCGTCATCATCGCCCGCGCTCTCATGACCGACCCCGAACTGCTGCTGCTCGACGAGCCGGCCGCAGGTCTCGACCTCGGCGGCCGTGAGGAACTCGTCGACCGTCTCGCCACCCTCGCCGCCGACCCCGATGCCCCCGCCATCGTGCTGATCACCCATCATGTGGAGGAGATCCCGGAGGGGTTCACGCACGCGCTGATCCTGTCCGAGGGTGGTGTCGTGGCTCAGGGCCTCCTCGAGGAGGTCATGACCAGCGAGAACCTGACGGCCGCCTTCCGGCAGCAGATCATCCTCGACAAGGTCGACGGCCGGTATTTCGCTCGACGCCGTCGCCGCGCGGGCGGTCACCGTCGAGCAGGAGGCAACCGATGACATCCACCGATCAGGGACCCGAGGTCGTGTCCGCACCGATCCGCGACGCCGCGACGGTCGTCCTGGTCCGGGACTCCGCCGACGGCATCGAGGTGTTCCTGCAGCGTCGGGTGAAGCAGATGGCCTTCGCCGGCGGCATGACCGTCTTCCCCGGTGGCGGCGTCGACAAGCGCGATGCCGGCGCCCACGTGGCCTGGACCGGGCCGGACGCCGCATGGTGGGCGTCGCAGTTCAACACCGATGACGAGCTCGCCCAGGCGCTCGTGTGCGCAGCCGTCCGCGAGACCTTCGAGGAGTGCGGGGTCCTGCTCGCGACCACCGCCGACGGGTCCTTCGCCGACCCGGGCGCGCTCGCGGACGACCGGCAGCGCCTCGTCGAGAAGTCGCTGTCCTTCGCGGAGTTCCTCACCGCCCGCGGCCTCACCTTGCGTGCCGATCTGCTGAGTCCGCTCGCACACTGGATCACCCCGGTCAACGAGAAGCGGCGCTACGACACCCGCTTCTTCCTCGCCGCCATGCCCGAGGGCCAGAAGGCCGACGCCGAGACCACCGAGGCCGAGGTGGCGCGCTGGGTCAACGCCCGCGTGGCGATCGACACCTGGGCCGACGGCAAGCACTTCCTGATGCCGCCGACCTGGGCGCAGCTCCACTACGTCAGCGGCTTCCCGCGCGTCGAGGAGCTGCTGGCCGCCGAGCGGTCCATCGAATGCATCCTCCCGAACACCACCCCGGGCGCCGGGCTCGCCGGACTCGGGTTCCCGGGCTCGGACGAGTACTTCCGCACGCTCGGCGATCAGACGCCGCCGGAGATCACGCTCTAGACCTCAGGCTTCGTCGAGATCGACGGTCTCGTCCTCGTCCTCGCCGATCTCCTCGCGATCGGCCCACTCGAGCAGGGTGTCGAGCCGGTAGGCGACGTCGTCGATCTCGGCGTGCAGGTCTCCGAGCTCCGCGAACCGCGCGGGCACGGTGGCGATGGTGAAGTCGTCGGGTTCGATGTCGTCGATCTCGTTCCAGCGGATCGGCGTGGACACCGTCGCACGCTGGTTCCCCCGTACCGAGTAGGCCGACGCCATGGTGTGGTCGCGGGTGTTCTGGTTGTAGTCGACGAACACCGCCGCCGGGTCGCGGTCCTTGCGCCACCAGGTCGTCGTGACGTCCTTGGGGGCGCGACGCTCGACCTCGCGGGCGAAGGCGAGCGCGGCGCGTCGTACCTGCGGGAAACCCCATTCGGGGGCGATGCGCACATAGATGTGCAGACCGCGACCACCCGAGGTCTTCGGGAAGCCGCGCATGCCCAGCTCGTCGAGGACCTCCTCGACGACGTGGGACACCCGCTGGATACGCGAGAAGGTGCAGTCCGGCATGGGGTCGAGATCGATGCGCCACTCGTCGGGGGACTCGGGGTCGGCGCGACGCGAGTTCCAGGGGTGGAACTCGACCGTCGACATCTGCACCGCCCAGATCACCGATGCCAGCTCGGTCACGCACAGCTCGTCGGCGGTCCGCCCGTACCGGGGGAAGTAGATCTCGGTGGTCTCCAACCAGTCCGGTGCGCCCGCCGGGACCCGCTTCTGGTGCACCTTGTTGCCGCTGACGCCCTTGGGGAAACGGTGCAGCATGCAGGGACGTTCGCGCAGGGCCCGCACGATGCCGTCGCCGACCGACAGGTAGTACTCGGCGAGGTCGCGCTTGGTCTCACCCCGCTCGGTGAAGTACACGCGATCCGGACTCGACAGGCGGACGGTGCGATCACCCACCGTCAGCTCGATCGGCTCACCTGCGGAACCCGCGCCTTTGGCCATGTCGCCCACTGTAGGGCGGTTCGATGTGACGCGTGGGATCTCCGGGACCGGTGACACCGGCCTGCGACACCGGGCCGACTTACCAGACGGTAGCCTTCGAGAATGCCTGAGTTCGTGACCCTCGAAACGTCCGACGATCATCCCGGCGTGGGCACCATCCTGCTGGCCCGCCCGCCGATGAACGCGTTGAGCCGCCAGGTGCAGGCCGAGCTGGCCGCGGCCGCCGAGGAGGCGACGCTCCGCGACGACATCAAGGCCGTCGTCGTCTACGGCGGACCCAAGGTCCTCGCCGCCGGCGCCGACATCAAAGAGATGAACGACCTCGGTTACGCCGAGATGAGCAAGGTCGCCGGTCGACTGCAGCGCGACCTCGGCGCCATCTCCGAGATCCCGAAGCCCACGGTCGCGGCCATCACCGGCTACGCGCTGGGCGGTGGCCTCGAAGTCGCTTTGGGAGCCGACCGCCGGATCGCCGGTGACAATGCGAAGCTCGGCGTCCCCGAAGTCCTGCTCGGACTCATCCCCGGTGGCGGCGGCACGCAGCGTCTGGCGCGACTCATCGGACCGGCCAAGGCCAAGGACCTCATCTTCACCGGCCGCTTCGTCGGCGCCGAGGAGGCACTCGCCATCGGCCTGGTCGACGAGGTCGTCGCCCCCGACGAGGTCTACAACGCCGCCCTCGCCTGGGCAGGGCAGTTCACCGGCGCCGCGTCGGTGGCGATCGCCGCCGCCAAGAAGGCCGTCGACCAGGGCCTCGGCGTCGACCTCGACACCGGACTCAAGATCGAAGAACAGCTCTTCGCCGCGCTGTTCGCCACCGAGGACCGTGCCATCGGCATGAAGTCGTTCGTGGAGAACGGCCCCGGCAAGGCGAAGTTCACCGGGCGCTGAGCGAAGCGACCCTCGAACGCTGAGCGACGCCCCATACAGACATCAGTAGTGACCGACCCACGCGACAAGGAAGCGATCATGACCACCGACGCCACCCCGGGTATCGATCCGGCGCCGAATCCGCATGCCACAGAGGAGCAGGTGCAGGCCGCTCTGAAGGACACCAAGCTCGCCCAGGTGCTCTACCACGACTGGGAGGCCGAGACCTACGACGAGAAGTGGTCGATCAGCTTCGACGAGCGCTGCATCGATTACGCGCGTGGACGTTTCGACGCCATCGAGACCGACGAGCCGCTGCCGTACGGGCGTGCGATGGAACTCGGTTGCGGCACCGGCTTCTTCCTGCTGAACCTCATGCAGTCCGGTGTGGCCGAGAAGGGTTCGGTCACCGACCTGTCGCCGGGCATGGTGAAGGTCGCGCTGCGCAACGCCGAGAACCTGGGCCTCGACGTCGACGGCCGGGTCGCCGACGCGGAGAAGATCCCCTATGACGACAACACCTTCGATCTCGTCGTCGGACACGCTGTGCTGCACCACATCCCGGACGTCGAGCAGGCGCTCCGCGAGGTGCTGCGCGTGCTGAAGCCGGGCGGCCGGTTCCTGTTCGCCGGCGAGCCGTCGACCATCGGTGACTTCTACGCGCGCTGGATGAGCCGCGCGACGTGGGCGGTCACCACCAACGTCACCAAGTTCGGACCGCTGCAGAGCTGGCGTCGCCCGCAGGAGGAGCTCGACGAGTCCTCCCGCGCCGCCGCTCTCGAGGCCGTCGTCGACATCCACACCTTCGATCCCGACGAGCTGGCCGGCATCGCCCGTTCCGCCGGTGCTGCCAAGGTCTCCACCGCCACCGAGGAACTGGCCGCCGCCATGCTCGGCTGGCCGGTCCGCACCTTCGAGGCCGCGGTTCCGCCGGAGAAGCTCGGTTGGGGATGGGCGCGGTTCGCATTCGGCGGCTGGAAGCGTCTGACCTGGCTGGACGAGAACGTCCTGCGCAAGGTCGTCCCGCAGAAGTTCTTCTACAACGTGGTGGTCACCGGCACCAAGCCGGAGTAACTCCAGCGTTTTGTAGAAAGCGCAGGGTTATGGCGCGCATTCTCTCTACCGATCGGGTCGTCGCTTCCGCGACGGCCCGATCGTCGTTTTCGGGACCGGGGCCGCATCCTGCGTGCAACCATTGGCTATGGCCACCCTGCTGTCGTCCGATGAGTTCGAGATCCGTCTGCTCTTCAGTGACCCGGTGCCGGAGGTGAGGCAGTTCCTTCACGAGGTCATCGAGAAGCGCGAACCCATTGCTCTCGACGTTGAGGGCACGGTGCATCTGCTGAACGTCGCCAACGCCAGGCACGTGGTGCTGGCCGAGCAGGACCCGGACGACGAGTCGCTGGTCACCGACGATCGGACCACCGTCGTCACGTCGATCGTGGAGTTGCGCCAGTAGGACCGATCAGGAGAGTCCGGCGAGCCACGCGTCGACGTCGGCCTGGGATCGCAACCGCACGACCGGAAGTCCAGGCTCTGACCGCTGGAGCTGCGGTACCACCGCGGCGACCGCGTGCCGTTGGCTCACCGACCACCGGATGATGTGCTCGGGGTTGGTGAAGATGGTCCGCAGGGGCGCCTCGAGGTTGCCGTTCCACAAGACCTCGCGCCGCAGTCGCCGCCGCACAGTACGCCTCACGACGCGAGGGAAAGTGGTCGTCCAGTAGGGCAGGTCGAGCCAGACCAGCAGTTCGGCACGCGCGGCTATCAACGGTCGCGCGTCGCGGTACTGCCACTCGGTCACCCAGGCGTCGCCTGCCAGGAACTCCCGTACATCGTCGAGGAACTCGGGTCGGCGTACCCAGCCCGGACCGTGGTGGAGGGCGTCGATCTCCACATGCGGAACGTCGAGGAGTCCGGCGATCCGGCGCGCCGTGGTCGTCTTGCCGACGCCGGACACCCCCGCGACCGCGATGCGCCGGGGATGCCGCGGACGGTCGTCGTGGACGTTCACATCCGCCATCGTCGCAGACGTGGCGGGCGATCCGGGGAGGGGCAGGTGACGACGGTAGCCTGCAAGGATCATGAGCTATTCCTTCGGTCTCGACGACGTCGCGTTCCTGCGGTCGCGCCACGGTGAGAAGGCGCTGGAGACGGTGTCGGGTCTGGCGCTCACCCCCGCGTCGATGCTGTCCGACATCACCGAGGTGCGCAGTCGGTACGCCCCGCACGACGCCGCGCTGATCGAGACCGTCCGGAACCGTCGGCGAGCCACAGCGAAGCTGCGGGACCCGGCGGGGTTGTTGCTCACCGACGACGGGCTGCAGCAGGCGACAGCGTCGGTCGTGGCCGCTCATCGCGCCGCCGAGATCTCCACTCGTTACCCGGCGTCGGTGGTTCACGACATGACCTGTTCGATCGGTGCAGAGCTCCGGGAACTGGTGCGCGTCAACGGCATCGCCGGAGTGATCGGCAGCGACCTCGACCGCGTCCGGCTCGCGATGGCGCGCCACAACGTTCCCGGTGCGACGCTTCTGGTCGCCGACGCGTTGACCCCGACCTCGACTGCGGATGTTCTTCTCGCCGACCCTGCTCGACGCTCCGACGCCGGCCGGATCTTCCGTCTCGACCAGCTGACCCCACCGCTGCTCGAACTGCTCGCCACCTATGCGGGCCGCACACTGATCGTGAAATGTGCTCCCGGACTGGATCATCAGATGCTGCGCAACCGGTTCGGTTTCGACGGCGAGGTACAGGTGACCTCGCTCGATGGCGGCGTCCGCGAAGCCTGTCTGTGGTCGGGGCCGGGAGTCGAGTCCCGGCGCCGGGCAACGGTTCTGCGCACCCGGCCCGACGGTACGGTGACGGAGTTCGAGATCACCGATCACGAGGACGACGACGTACCGGCCGGCGAGGCGGGGGAGTGGATTGTCGATCCGGACGGCGCGATCGTCCGGGCCGGGCTCGTCAAGCACTACGCCCACCGCTTCGGTCTGTGGCAACTCGACCCGCAGATCGCTTACCTGACCGGCGATTCGGTGCCCGCCGGGGCGCGCGGGTTCCGGGTGATCGAGCAGGTCGGGGTGACGGAGAAGATTCTCCGCAAGGCCCTGGCGGCCCACGGTTGCGGCCCACTGGAGATCCTCGTCCGCGGCCTCGACGTCGACCCCGACCAGCTCCGCAAGAAGCTCAAACCCAAGGGCGACCGCCCACTGTCGGTGGTGCTCACCCGGATCGGACGCAAAGGGGCCGCATTCATCTGCGAGCCGGGCGTGAGGTTCTGACGAGACCTTTGTAAACCGGAGCTTGACACCTCGATGCTTGTAAATCTAATCTTTACAAGTGTCCGAGGTGGAAGAAACAGCACGGGAGATCGAGCGGTACGCGCGCAGTGTGGCAACCGGACCCGGTTCCGAACCGGGGGACCCGGGTGCTCGCGAAGCGGCACTGACCCGAGTCCATGACGCACTCCAACTGGGCCGTCGCGCAGAGGAATTGCTCAGCGCCACGGCTCGCGCCGCACGAGAGTTCGGATGTACCTGGCAGGAGATCGGCGACGTCGTCGGTGTCACCCGTCAGGCGGCGTTCCAGCGCTTCGGCAAACCCATCGACCCCAGAACAGGAGCACCCATGCAGAAAGTCACGATCGCCCACGCCGACGTCATGGCCCTCGACATCATCGAGAAGATCACCAAGACGGAGTGGGCCAGTGTCACAGCACGTTTCGACGAGACGATGACGGCTGCCCTGTCGGACACCGCACTCGCCGACGCCTGGGCGGCGGTGGTGGCTCTCCAGGGTGAACTCGAGAGCACCGGAACGCCTTTCGTGCGCGGTCACGGCCTGCACACGGTGGTCGACGTCCCGCTGGAGCAGGAGGCCGGGGAGATGGTCTTCCGCGTCGCGTTCGACGCCGACGGCCGGATCGCGGGACTGTTCTTCCTCAATCCCGACGCGGCGAGCAAGGAACTCTGAGCGACCACGTAGAAACAGAAATGCGGGCTGAGTGCTGGTTTCGGGCACTCAGCCCGCATTCTTTGTTCGGACGCTCTATCTGAGGTTGGCTTTGCTGTCGAAGAAGTACACCTCGCCGAGGTTGGTCGCGGTCGCGATCTGCCCTGAGAAGGAGACCGAGACACCGGTCGCGAACCCTGACGAATTCGGCAGCGGAAGGGTACGTTTCGTCGCCCCGTCGTCGGTCGAGACCTCCACCAGTGACAGGGTGTCCTTGCCGGGGTCACGGACGACGGTCCAGGCGGTCTTCTGCTGGGTCAGCGCGGAGAGACTGACCGTGGCGAGATCGGCGCGCTGCCACACCTTCTCGGCGCGGTCACCCGCATCGCGGTACAGGGTGAGCGGGGCGCCGAGCGACCCGGTGGGGATGATCAGGCCGTCAGGTGACACGGTCATCGTCGCGAAGCCGTGGCCGCCGATGTCCTGGGTCCACTTGGTCGACCCGTTCTCGGTGTTCAGCGCGACGATCTTGCCGTCCCGCGAGAAGGCGTAGAGCGTGGCGCCGTCGGCTGACAGGGTCGGCGTACCGATGACGCCGCTCGGGATGTCGGCCTGCCAGGCGGTCCGCACCTCGCGCTTCCCGGCGACCTTGTTGTACTTCATCGCCCGGATCTGCGACGACGCCGCGCCCTGGGGGAAGAAGTTGAGGTAGAAGCGTTCTCGGCCGGTGTCGACTGCAGCGGGTGCCGGGATCGCGCATTGCGGTCCGTTGCGCACGCAGTCGCCGAAGCCGAGGAGCGGCTGTTCGGGGTCGGCGTCGTCGCGCAGTTTCACCTCGGGGGCGGTCAGTTCGTTGCGCTGGGTGTCGATGAGCAGGATCTGGCCCTGCGTCGTCGTCACGAGCACCTCGTTCGGGGCGGCGAACTTCGCCGACAGCGGCACCCCGATGACGCCGGCACGCCAGCGGATCGCACCACCGGCGTTGTACGCGAGGAAGGTGGTCTCCTCGCCGAGGTACGGCTGGTCGTACTGGTCGACGAGCATCGCGTTGACCTCGACGCCGGCGCGCATGTCCTTGCAGAAGTTCTTGCGGCCCGACCGGCCGTCGAGCACCAGGACGTTGCAGCCCTGGGCGGCATTCGAGGTGACGCCGACGTTGCCCTTGCCCGAGATCGTGACGGGTGCGGTGACCGGTCCGCCGGTGGGGCGCGTCCAGCTGAGGGCGAGGTCGTCGGGGACGTCGGCGTAGGCGAAGTTCGCGTTGCCGGGGACGCCGCCGTAGCTGGGCCAGCCGACGCTCGGGATCGAGCGGACGTCGATGTGCCCGTCGGAGCAGCCGGCGAGTACCAGCGAGCTCACGGCCGTGACGGCGACGAACAGGCGGGTCAGCGCAGATCGGCGGTGTCGGGACACCTGCGGTCGTGCCAAGGCCATCCTGCTCCTCATCGTCGGTCCTCACCGGCACGAGACGTGCCAGCAGTGAGCCTATCGTGTGCGAAAAACCGGTCGTTTAGGGTTTGTCCCATGACCACCATGTGGAACGCCTCCTACCGGTCCCGACGCCGCGCCGGCCGTCGCCGCGATCCCGAGCAGGCACGATTCCTCACTCTCGATTCGCTGCGCTGGGTAAAACGCAATCGCGCGTACACCCCGTGGTACCTGGTCCGTTACTACCGTCTTGCGAAGTTCCGCCTGGCCAACCCGCATGTCGTGCTGCGCGGCATGGTGTTCCTCGGCCGCAACGTGGAGATCCACTGCACTCCGGAACTGGCCCGGATGGAGATCGGCCGTTGGGTGCACATCGGCGACGGCAACTCGATCCGGTGCCACGAGGGCAGCCTGAAGATCGGCGACAAGACCGTCTTCGGCTGCAACAACGTCGTGAACGCCTACCTCGACCTCGAGATCGGCGGGTCCACGCTCGTGGCCGACTGGTGCTACATCTGCGACTTCGACCACAAGATGGACGACATCACGCTCCCCATCAAGGACCAGGGCATCGTGAAGGGCCCGGTCCGCATCGGACCCGACACCTGGGTGGCGGCCAAGGTGTCGGTGCTGCGCAACACCATCGTCGGCCGCGGCTGTGTTCTCGGCTCGCATGCGGTGGTCAAGGGCGTGATCCCCGACTACTCGATCGCGGTCGGAGCCCCCGCCCGCGTGGTCAAGAACCGCATGGACGACTGGGCCAAGAACGCCGAACAGCGCGCCGAACTCGAACGCGCCCTCGCCGACATCGAACGCAAGAAGGCCGCCGCCGAGAAAGCTGCCGCAGAGCGGGCGAAGTAGCGTCCGGCTGTCTGGATTGATGTCGCGCGCGACGTCAGTCCGGTCCTGCGAGCTCGGCTGTGCTCGCGCGGCCGGGTCGACGTCGCACGCGACCTCGTTTCGACCGCGCAGCCGGTACGGATCAGGATTCGGCTGGGCCATCCGCAGACGGTACCGATGTGGCGGCAGGGGTAGGTGTCGAGTCCGACGGCGCGTCGCTGTCCTCGATCGGAGCCTTGGCCCCGGCGGCTGCAGGTTCGACGACGGTCTCGGTCCACCGGTTCCCGTCCCGCTCGACGGTTGTCACCGTGCCGTCGGGTTCGGTGATCTCCAGGGTCGAGGTGCCGGGAAGCCAACGTATCTCGCTGTTCGGGGGGTACTGGCCCTCGTACTCACGGTCGCCGGTTTCCGCGCTACGTATCGTCACCTTGCCGCTCGACTCGTAGTAGGCGTAATCGCCGGCATCGGACAAGGTTCCGCCGTCCGGAAGTTCGGCGGTCTCCGATGTCGTGGTCTCGGTGGGTTCGACGGACTCGGCTTCGCTGTCTTCCGACGCTCCGGGATCGGCGGACTCCGGAGAACCGGGGGCCGACTCCGGTACCGCACGAAATGCTGCCCCTGCTGGGCCGTTAACGGTTCCCTGGGTCACGCATTTGATACCGGCTGGGATCTCGAGGGTCGTCGTGCTTCGTATGGTCTGGCTGAGGTAGGAGACAGACCGGAATTCACCGACCGTATTGGTCAGGCGCACAGAGAATGTGCCACCACCGAGAAGCAGGGCGATCAGGGTCTGGAGAAGGCCGCCCTGAACCCGAAACGTCGCAGGGTTCGCGAGAGTCGAGGCGTCGAGGACTTCGACCTGGCCCCCGGGAAAGGCGAGCTCATACTGGTAACGCGAGTTCCCTGCTGGGTTGGGCCAGCTCAGCTCGACGGACGAGAACAATCCGATGATTCCCAGAAGGGATACGGTGATGTTGTTGCACGTGAACGACGTGGGGTTCGCCGGCCTTCCCGCGGTGACCGCACCGGTCGCAGTCGCTCGCCCAGTGAGCGCATGAGCATCCCCAGTGCCGTGAACCGTCGACGCGCCCAGCGCGACGACCAGGGTTGCAGCAGTTCCTGCCAGAATTCGCTGCCCTGCTGGCGAATTCCGCCATCCCTGTTTCGGTGCGAATGCGACGGCGAGGAGCAGCAGAATTGCGAGAGCTTGTAGAGCAAGCGTGTACGGGTTCTTCAGCCAGGCGGCGATGTAACCGAGAAGCGGGACCGTCCCGAAAACGCGGTCGACCTCGGTGACGACGTACGTATGCGAATCGGCGACGTCGTTCGCATCACCGCGCAGCGTGAGCGACACGGAATTGCCGGTACGCCCGTCGACTGACTCAACTCGGTGCGTGACCCGCACGCCGTCGTCGCGAATAACGCTCACGACGTCACCCTGCTGGATCGAGGTGGCCGTCACCGAATGACTCAGTCCTAGCGAGCCGGTTGGGATCGTGGGCGCCATGGACCCGGTCTCGAAGATCATCGGACGGACCCCGAAGACCAGCGCGAGGACCGTTGCGATCAGACAGATGCTGCCGGCAACAGCACTGACTGTCAGCAGGCGATCGGCTCGGTGGCGAGGAATGGGTACCGCGAACTCGACGGTCGGGGAGTCCTCGATGTCGACGTCGATGTACTGCATCACGGCACCGCCGCGTCGAACGTGAAGGTGACTGTTCCGGTGGTCCCGGCCAGGGTCCCGGCAGCGTTCGTGGGCAAGGTCAGCTGCATACACAACGCCTCGGCGCCGGTCGCCGCGGCCAGGGACGGGCGGGTGGCAAACGTCGTGGCGGTGGCAGTGATCGGCACACCGGTGACCAGCTGCGTACCGCCCGTACAAACGGAACCGCTGACCGTGCCGCCGGTCACGACGCGCAGTTGCATGGCGCGCCCGAGGGTGGTGGCGCTCGACACCTTGGCGCTGTAGGTGAATGCCACGGTGCCAGTGTTCTGAACGGTCACCACGTTGGCGGTCGTGTCACCCGGCACGAGCGAGCCGGGAAACGCGAACGTGTGCGCGACAGAGCCGTTCGCCTTGATCTCGAGGTTCGCGGTGGTGAAGGTGCCTGATGTGGTTGCGGCAGTCGTAGACCACAGGGCAGTGGTGCCGATAGCGCTGGTGGTCAGCAGGATCCCGCACGTCAGCATCGCACGCACCCGGCGTGACGCACCCGGCGACCACCTCAGACGACTCATGCACTCGTCTCCGGATCGGTTGGTGCGGCGTCGGAATCGCTCACGTCGCTCTTCTGGCGACGATCGGCGATGAATTGCCATCCGCCGTAGACGAACAGCGCGCCCGCGGCCGCGAAGATCAGCACCGTGCGGCGCTGGCCGGTAAACCAGTTGTTGACCCAACCGATGTAGGGCACCGAGTACCAGAGGGTGCCCCGCACCTGCACGGGCCGGACGGGCTCGGCATCGGCGAGTCCGTTGTTGTCACCCTGGGTTACGAATCGGAGCTCGCCCTGCGGGTTCTCGGTCACCTCGATGACCCGATGCGTGATGACTTCTGGTGAACCCGAACGAATCTGATAGGTCACGACATCACCGACGCCGATCTCATCCGCAGGCCGCGGTTTCACGACGATGAGCGTGCCCGGCGGATAGTCCGGCTTCATCGAACCGGTGAGAACCGTATAGGGCTGTGCGCCGGCGATCTTCGGGATCAGGATCGTCGCACACAGGATCGCGACGGCCCCGATGAGCAGCAGCCAGGAGATGCCTTGCCGCAAAAAGTGGAGGGCGCCATGCTTGGTGTCAGTGCCGTCTGCGCTATCTCTATCGGGCGACTTGGTATAAGCCGAATCAGTCAGCGGCGGGGCAGCTTTCACAAACTCGATAGTTCGTTGTTCGTCGACCGTCGTGCCCGGCACGTGCGTGTACTCGTTCATGGTCGGTCCTGGTCCGCCTTGAAAATGAAGTTGATGGTGAAGGTGGCCGGCGTTTGCCCGCTCACCGAAACCAGTTCGGCGCGAATGCACCACGTGGTCGAGGCGTCCACCCCGAGTGGGACCACCGTGCCATCGATATCGGTAAGGGTATTGATGGCGTTGGTCGCGGTGAACGCGTCACTCAAGGGGACAGCGGCACCGGGACATGTCGGCGTTTGACTCCCGGACAGCTTGATCGAGACTGACGCACCGGGGGTCGAGACCACTGGTCCGGCGGAGGCCAGATGGAACAAAAGCGGTGTAGAGCCGGTGTTGGCGATCGTCAGGACCGCCTGCGACGACTGGCCGGGAAGCATGTTGGTCCCGTTCAGTGCAGGGAAAGTGAACGACGAACCACCACCGGAACCCGGTGCGAGACCGATAGTTCCGGTGGTGATGTTGGACGTGGGGCCATCCGCCTGCGCGGTCCACAGTGCCAGAGTGGTCTGTACCGATCCGAAGATCAGCACGACCACCCCGATCGCGAGGGCCGCGAAGAGGACGCCCCGCCGCTTCAGGGCCGCGGGCACGAGTAGACCAGCGCTACGACGGACGGACCTGATTCAGCATGATCTGCATGCCACTGACATTGATCTGACCGTTGGTGAAATCGGTACCTGTTGTTGCAGGGTCGAAGGCCACTGTGACTTTGACAGGCAACACCTGGCCACCGGACACGACAATCGGCGCATTGGTGTAGGCGGCATTGTCAACTTCGGTTTCGATGTCGACCCGACTTGTGGGAGGCAACGTCGAGTCTGTCCCGAGGTCGGTCACCGAGAGTTGAGCACGCATATTCTTACCCGTGGCAGTGACAGTACAAGTGACGTTGTACTCCCAAATGTCGCCGGGGACCATGAGCGTGGTGCCTGGTGTCACAGCGGTGACTGGAACGTCTCCCGAGACGTCCGTCCACGCCCCGTTCGGGCATGCGAGTCCGAAGGCTCCCGCTGTTATATCCGCGCCCGCAACGTCCTCCGCATCACTCCACAACGCATACGACCCCATACCTCCGAGGAGCAGGATCGCGCCCGCGCCGACGGCAATGGCGCCCTTTGTTTTCCGATTCATGAACGTGCCCCTTTCAGGGAAAGCCGCGCCCCAGAAATGTTTGCTGTGGGCAATGCGCGTCACGTTAGCGAATCGGAACAGGGTCCGCTTTCGAAACGGATGTTATTGGTGATGCTAGAGACTAATTTGTTATGGAAAGTACAAATCAGGGCTCGACGGGTTTTCCGGGGTCGCGTTCCGGAAGTGGCCGCATCGGGATATCCGGACGTCCGACGGGGTGACGCACCCGGCGCTTGGCGGCCAGGTGCACCGATGCGGTGCGTTCGGCCACCTCGGCCCAGGAGAACTCGGCGGTGAGTCGGGCCCGCGCGCGGACAGCTCGTTGTGCTGCCGCGCCGGGGTCGGAGAGCGTCGCTCGTACTGCAGCGGCGAGTCCGGCGACGTCGGCCGGTTCGAAGGTGAGGCCGGTATCGGGTTCCTGCACGGCCTCGCCCAGACCGCCGGCGGTCGAGACGATCAGCGGGATACCGGTGGCCGCTGCCTCCAAGGCGACGATGCCGAACGGCTCGTAGCGGCTCGGCAACACGATGGCGTCGCAGCGGTGCATGAGGGTCACCAACTGGTCGTGGTCGACGGCGCCGATGAACCGCACCGCCTTGCTCACCCGATGCTTGCGGGCCTGCTCCATCAACCACTCTCGCTGGGTGCCGTCACCGGCGATGGTGAGGGTGGTCCCCGGATGACTGCGACGGATACGGGGGAGTGCTGCCAGCAGGTCCTGCACACCCTTCTCGTATTCGAGGCGGCCGGCGAACAACAGTTCCGCCGGGCCGCTGGTCCGCGTTCGTGCCGCGAACGGCCATGTGCGGATGTCGATTCCGTTGTGGATCACGGAGATGTCGGCGGCGTCGTAACCGAACAATCGGTTCACCTCGTCGCGCATGGACGCCGAACACGTGATGAGAGCGTCGGATTCGGCGACGAGCCACCACTCCACCGAATGCACCTGCCGGTTGGTGCGGCCGCTGACCCAGCCACTGTGCCGGCCGGCCTCGGTGGCGTGGATGGTGGAAACCAATGGCACATCGAAGAATTCGGCCAGCGCGATCGCCGGGTGGGCGACCAGCCAGTCGTGCGCGTGCACGACATCCGGAATCCATCGAGTCGACGAATCTGCGAAAGCCCGCTCGCCGGCGAGGATCTTGAGTCCGGCACGGATGAAGGAATGGCCCATCGCCAGAGTCCAGGCCATCATGTCCTGACCGAAATCGAACTCCGGCGGATCCTCGGCGACCGCGATCACGCGCACGCCTTCGACAACGGTGTCGGTCGTCGGATGCGTGAGTGCGTCGGTACCGGACGGGCGGCGGGTCAGGACCACGACATCGTTTCCGGCGGCGGCCATCTCGGTGGCAAGATGATGCACATGCCGACCCAGCCCGCCGACGACGACGGGTGGGTACTCCCACGACACGAACAAGATCTTCATGAGATGCTCCCCTCGGCATCCGCGGTCAGGATCGCGTGCAGACGGCGCGCATCGAGTGCGGGGAAGAGATTGTCGGCCCGCGCCCAGTTCTGCGCGAGCGTCGCCGCCGCGTCGTCGCGACCGCGGAGTGCGGCATCGCTGATCTCCCGCGTGGCGTGTGCGTGCGTGTGCGCCCGGGACACAGCGTACTGCGCGGCGGTGTCCTTCGACACCATGAACGGCCAGTCGGAAGACACCGTGAGCAGGGCTTCCCGAACGATCTGGTCGGCGACGCGGCTGCGTTCACCGCCACCGGCGAGGAGTTTGGCCACGGCGTCGAGCGCCGTCTCGGTCACCTCCTCATTGAGGGTGACGAGATGCTGCACCTGCGGACCGTTCCACACGCGCCAGTCCTTACCGGATCCCCACGACGACGCGGGAAGATCGACCGGGTCGCCGACGAGACCGGATTGCGTTGCGCCGGCGAGGGTTCCGACCTTCACCCCGACCTCGGGCAGGCGACGCAGGACGCGTTCGAGCCAGATCGGACCCTCATGCCACCAGTGCCCGAAGAGCTCGGTGTCGAAGGCGGCGACCACCAGTGCGTCGCGGCCGATGCGCTCCGACTCCGCGATGAGCCGCTCGCGGACGTGTCCGACGAAGTCCTCGACGTGGCGGTCGATCACGGCGTCGACCCGGGCCGGGTCGTAGGGCTTCTTCTCCTCGCCCGGCACCGAGCGTCCGGTGACGCGGAACCGCTTGAGTCCCGACTCGTGATCGTAGGTGTGGAAGTCGCGGTAGGCGGCGTGGCCGGGATAGCCCGACTTCGGCGACCACACGCGGTAACTCACGGTGAGGTCGCGACCGTAGGCGATGACACCGCTGTCGCCGACCGGGCGGCCGAGTGCGGTGTCGCCGTGCAGGGTCGGCCCGTCGACCATGAAGTGCCCGACGCCGGCGCGGGCGTACTCCGCTTCCATGCCCGGCGCGAAGGCGCATTCGGGCGCCCAGATGCCGGCGGGGTCGAAGCCCCAGCGCGCGTGCGCGTCGTGGAGGCCTTCACGAAGGAAGAAGGTGCGCAGCCGCGGGTCGAGCAGCGGCGCGAAGGGATGCGCGAGGGGTCCACCGAGGATCTCGGCGACCCCGCTCGAGGCGACGCGGCGGATCAGCGGTGAGGCGCCGTGTCGCCACTTCGTCTCGAAGGTCTCCAGGGCCCGCTGGGCGTCGAGGAACTCACGACGACCTGCGTCGGCGCGGTCGGGGTCGTTCGACGTCGCCGCCTCGGTCGCCCGCAGCTGCCAGTCGGCCAGCCACTCGTACATCGACGACGCACAGTGCGGGTCGTCGAGCTGCGCGGCCAGGACCGGGGTGATCCCGAGCGTCAACTGGTCGGAGAAGCCGTCGTCGGCGAGACGTTCGAGGACGTCGAACAGCGGGATGTACGACGACGCCCACGACTGATAGAGCCACTCCTCACCGACCGGCCAGCGGCCGTGGTTGGCCAGCCAGGGCAGGTGGGAGTGCAGGACGAAGGTGAACTGTCCCGGAACCTCGGGGGTGCTGATGGTCATTGCTCAGTCCCGGGTCGCCACCGCGAACAGGTCGAGCGAGGCGTCGATGTCGGAGTCGCGCGCGTCGAGCACGGCGAAATCCTCGGCGGTCACCCCGGCGACATCGTCGACGAGATCGGTCGGCCACGGTTCGCCTGCGAGCGCCCGCTCGATCTGGGCGTCGATCAGCGATCCGCCCCACTTCTCGTCGAGTGCGGTCAGGCGCGGTCCGTGGTGCACACCGAGCATCGCGTCGAGGGTGAACCCGCCGTCGACGATCAGTTCGGTGAGTTCGGCGGCGTTGAGTTCACGGGTGTGGAACGGGTTGAGCGGGGTGTCGCGGCCGGGGGAGAAGGTGATCCGGTTGGGCGTGGAGATCAGCAGCCCACCGCCCGGACGCAGCACACGACGGCACTCGGCGATGAAGGCGGCCTGATCCCAGAGGTGCTCGATCACCTGGAAGTTGACCACCAGATCCACCGAGGCGTCGTCCAGCGGGAGATCGATCAGATTGCCCTGGTGCACGATCAGCCCCGGGTAGCGGCGGCGGGTGTGTTCGACCGCCGAGGTGTCGTAGTCGACGCAGACCACCGACGACGCCCCGGCGTCGGCGATCATCGCGGCCCCGTAGCCCTCGCCGGAGCCGGCTTCCAGGACCGCGCGGCCCGCGCAACGGTCGAGGATGTGCCGGTAGGCGATCTCGTGGCGGCGGAACCAGTAGTTCTCCGCGGGAATCCCCGGGACCGTCCGCTCACCGGTCAGCGCCAGTTGTTGGTCGGCGTCGAGGGACTCCAGACCGGTCATCCCGGCCGTCGGCGGAGAACCGAGGTCTGCGTCAGTCATCTGCAAGAGCGTAGGGCATGGGGTCGCGGCGTCCCGGTTCGTCCCGGCCGCGACGACCGACCGAACGATCGGCCGAGGTCGTCGCCGGTTCTCTGTCCAGGTACGACGCCGGTCCAAAGTGTGAGGTAGTCGATGTTTAGTGAGAACATAGGAGACGCTAAAGTGGTGGAGACCAATGGCCTTACCCGCCGGTAAGTTGCCGAACCCGACGCAGGAGGTCGACGAAGACCAATGACAAACATTGTCGTACTGATCAAGCAGGTTCCCGACACGTGGTCCGAGCGCAAGTTGTCCGAAGACGACTACACCCTGGACCGCGAGGCAGCTGACGCGGTTCTGGATGAGATCAACGAGCGCGCCGTCGAGGAAGCGCTGAAGATCAAGGAAGCCGACGGCGGCGAGGTCACCATTCTGACTGCAGGTCCCGACCGGGCCACCGACGCCATCCGCAAGGCCCTGTCGATGGGCGCCGACAAGGCGATCCACATCAAGGACGACGCGCTGCACGGCTCGGACGCGGTCCAGACCGCCTACGTCCTGGCCCGCGCACTGGGCACCGTCGAGGGCGTCGAGCTCGTCATCGCCGGCAACGAGGCCACCGACGGTCGCGTCGGCGCGATCCCGGCGATGATCGCCGAGTACCTCGAGCTCCCGCACCTCACCCACCTGCGCAAGCTGACCCTCGAGGGCGAGACCCTCAAGGGCGAGCGTGAGACCGACGAGGGCATCTTCCACATCGAGGCCCAGCTCCCGGCGATCGTCTCGGTCAACGAGAAGATCAACGAGCCCCGCTTCCCGTCCTTCAAGGGCATCATGGCCGCGAAGAAGAAAGAAGTCACCGTCGTTTCGCTGGCCGAGATCGACGTCGAGCCGACCGATGTGGGCCTGGAGAACGCCGGCAGCGTCGTGAACTCCTCCACCCCGAAGCCGCCGAAGACCGCGGGCGAGCGCGTCACCGACGAAGGCGACGGCGGCACGAAGGTCGCCGAGTACCTGGTCGGCCAGAAGATCATCTGATCTTCCCCACCAGTCCATCCGGCGAACCCCAGACATTCAGGAGAAAACCAACATGGCAGAAGTACTCGTGCTCGTGGAGCAGGACGCCGAAGGCGCCCTGAAGAAGGTCACCAGCGAGCTCATCACCGCCGCCCGCGCTCTCGGTACCCCGTCGGCGGTCGTCGTCGGCAAGCCCGGCTCGGCCGACGCGATCATCGACGGCCTCAAGGAGGCCGGCGCCGAGAAGATCTACGTCGCCGAGTCCGACGACGCGGCAGGCTACCTGGTCAACCCGCAGGTCGATGTCCTGTCCTCGATCGCCGAGAGCGCCGCTCCGGCAGCGATCCTGGTCGCGGCCACCGCCGACGGCAAGGAGATCGCCGGCCGTCTTGCCGTGCGTCTCGGCTCGGGCGTGCTCGCCGACGTCGTCGACGTCAAGGAAGGTGGCGTGGGCATCCACTCCATCTTCGGTGGCGCGTTCACCGTCGAGGCCCAGGCCAAGGGCGACACCCCGGTTATCTCGATCCGCCCCGGTGGTGTCGAGGCCGCTCCGCAGGCCGGCGCCGGCGAGCGTGTCGACGTGGAGGTCCCGGCAGCTGCCGAGAACGCCGTCAAGATCACCAAGGTCGAGCCGAACATCGGCGGCGATCGTCCCGAGCTCACCGAGGCGTCGATCGTCGTCTCCGGTGGTCGCGGTGTCGGTAGCGCCGAGAAGTTCTCGGTCGTCGAAGAGCTCGCCGACGCGCTCGGTGCCGCTGTCGGTGCCTCGCGTGCCGCCGTCGACTCCGGCTACTACCCGGGTCAGTTCCAGGTCGGTCAGACCGGTAAGACCGTCTCGCCGCAGCTCTATGTCGCCCTGGGTATCTCGGGCGCCATCCAGCACCGCGCCGGCATGCAGACCTCGAAGACCATCGTCGCCGTCAACAAGGACGAAGAGGCGCCGATCTTCGAGATCGCCGACTACGGCATCGTGGGCGACCTGTTCAACGTCGCCCCGCAGCTGACCGAAGAGGTCAAGAAGCGCAAGTGATCTGGAAGATCACGTAGTACCCCGGTGGCCCCCGACGTTCGCGTCGGGGGCCACCGTGTGTTTGCGGCGCGTTCACCCGGGGCTGCCGGTGCGGCTCGTGTTCATCCGGATCGCCCCGACACGTCACGTGGCCGTGGTCGTGGCGACGCCGGCGGCAGCTTTCATTCGGGGCATGAACGCTCTGCAGTCCATCGTCACCACTGCGGCAACCGATTCCGCCGTCTCGGCCACCCTGCTGACCGCCGGCCCGGTCCAGGTGCTGGTGTCCGACGACCCCGCCGACATCCGTGCCGCCCAACGACTTCGGTTCCGGGTCTTCGCCGACGAGCCCGGCTTCTCCGACCGTATCGGCGACGCGACCACCGCCCGTGACGCCGACCGGTTCGACGAATTCTGTGAACACCTCATCGTGCGGCACGACGACCACGGCGTCATCGGGTGCGCACGTCTTCTGGCGCCGCCGCGCGCGATCGCTGCGGGCGGCTGGTACTCGTCCACCGAGTTCGACCTGAGTCGACTGGCCGACATCTTCTCGGAGACAGTCGAATTGGGCCGAGCATGCGTGCACGCGGGGCACCGCGACGGATCGGTCACCGCCCTCATGTGGGCCGCTCTGCTCCAGTACATGGAGCTGGCGGGCTACCGGTATCTGATGGGTTGCGTGTCGGTGCCGCTGCACAGTCCGGGGGAGTGGATGCCCGGAGCCGTGCTGCGCGCGGTCCGTGATCGGTTGCGCGAGGACTACTCCGACCCGGTACGACGCGTCACCCCGCTGACGGCTGCGCGCATCGGTGGGCGCCTCCTCGACGACATCACGCCCTCCGACATCATCGGCATGCCGCCCCTGATGCGCGGGTACCTGAGGATGGGCGCCCGGATCTGCGGTGAGCCCGCTGTCGACGACGTGTTCGACGTCGCGGACTTCCTCACCCTCCTTGACCGGGAGGGCGCCAACCGGCGCTATCTCGACCGCCTGCGATCGAGTGCCCAGCGTCTCGGCTCGGCGAGGTCCTGACGCGGTGACCACCGTTCCGGTGGAGCGTCACCCGTGGTTCCCGGTCAGCGACTGCGGGCAGGAGTGTCTCGGTCCGTGCGCCACGAGGCGGGTCGCGGATGCCCTGACTGTGGGTGCGCGACTGTGTCGTCTCGGAGCGACCACCGGCCGGCTCGTCGCGACGCTCGTCGCCGATGGCACGATGGCGCGGCTCCTCAGGCGGCCCCGACGAGCACTGCGTGCGCGGGCCGCGGGTTCCCTGCTCGCAGCGCTCGGGATCGGGGTCGTCGTCGACGACCGGCGAAGCGACCCGCACGCGAACGGGCTCATCGTCGCCAACCACATCTCCTTTCTCGACGTCCTCGCGCTGGCGCTCGTCAGCCCGGCGGCGGTGGTCGCGAAGTCCGATGTCGTCGACATGCCGGTGGTGGCGGGCCTCGCGCGTCGGTTCGGGGTGATCGCGGTCGACCGGGGGACGCTGCGCGGGCTCCCGGCGGCGGTGGGGGACGTCTCCGCGCGACTGGCTGCCGGATCGTCGGTGATCGTGTTCCCGGAGGGGACGACCTTCTGCGGCCGGACCGGCGGCGCGTTCCGGCCGGCGTTCTTCCAGGCGGCGGTCGACGCGGCGGTGCCGGTGGTCCCGGTCCGCCTGCGGTTCGTCGGGCCCGACGGGCGTGCCGCGACGGCCCCGAGTTTCATCGGCGACGACTCGCCGCTCGACACCTTGCGTCGGGTGCTGCGGGCCCGCGGACTCACCGTGGTCGTCCGCCTGGAACGAGTCGAGGTGCCGGGCGCCGACCGTCGTGAACTGTCCCGGCGTTGCGAGCGTGTGTTGCACACCGCGGAAAGTGACATCGAACGTTCTCTGATATAGGTTCCTTCGCAAGCGGCCGCACTTGTGGCCGAGGAGATCGCCGTATGTCGAAGGAGTCCGACGATGACGTCCACCCTGACCCGAGAAGCGGCCCGCGCCAAGTTCTTCGAGCTGCGGGAAGCGGAAGGGCTCGTCGACGACGCGGTCCTCGACACTGTGTGGGCAGGACTGGCGACGCTGCGTCCCGAGGAGATGCTCGGAGCGTGGAAGGGCGGCGAGTTCACCACCGGTCACGCCATCAACGGGATGCTGGCGAAGGCGAACTGGTTCGGCAAGACCTTCACCTCGCGAAGCGATGTGCAGCCGCTGGTCTGCCGCGACGAGAACGGCAAGCTGTTCTCGAACGTCAAGCTCGGCAAGGGTGAGGCGAGCCTGTGGGCGGTCGAGTTCCGCGGGGAGATCACCGCGTCGATGGTCTATGACGGTCAGCCGGTCATCGATCACTTCAAACGTGTCGACGACACCACCGTCATGGGCATCATGAACGGCAAGGGCGGCGTGATCGATGGACGACACCTGTACTTCTATCTCGAACGCGTCTGAGACGTCCGAGAAGGCGGCCGCGAGGTCGGGTCCGGTGGTCGGGTGCCCGATGACCAGCGTGAGACGCACAGTGCTCACACGTCGCGGAATTTGTCGACGTCGGTTGCGCGTTTATCCTTGCTAGCGATGCCCCTGCCAACCCGAGTGCCGCCGCGCACGTCCGTGTACCTCGACCACGCCGCTTCGACGCAGATGCTGCCCGAAGCCGTCGAGGCGATGACCGCTGTCTTCGGCACCCCGGGCAACGCCTCGTCGCTGCATGGTTCCGGGCGGACCGCCCGACGCCGCCTCGAGGAGGCGCGCGAGGCAATCGCCGCGGCCGTCGGTGCCCGGCCGTCGGAGGTCATCTTCACCGGCGGTGGCACCGAGTCGGACAACCTCGCGATCAAGGGCATCTACTGGGCCCGTCGCCGCGACGACGATCAGCGTCGTCGCATCATCGTGTCGGCGGTCGAGCACCACGCGGTCCTCGACCCCGCGCAGTGGCTCGCGGCCGACGCCGACGCCGAACTCGTGGTGCTTCCGGTCGACGCCGACGGCGTGGTCTCACCCGCCGATCTGCGGGCCGAACTCGAGGCGCACGCCGACCAGACGGCCCTCATCTCGGTCATGTGGGCCAACAACGAGGTGGGTTCCATCCAGCCCGTCGCCGAGATCGCCGCGCTCGGAGCCGAATTCGGCGTCCCGGTGCACTCCGACGCCATCCAGGCCGTCGGCCACCTGCCGGTCGACTTTGCCGCCAGCGGACTGTCCGCGCTGAGCCTCGCCGCCCACAAGTTCGGCGGTCCGCAGGGTGTCGGCGCGCTGCTGCTCGGTCGCGAGGTCGCCTGCGTCCCGCTGCAGCACGGCGGGGGCCACGAACGAGACGTGCGGTCGGGGACCCAGGACGTCGCCGGCGCCGCCGGGATGGCCGCCGCGCTGACCTGGTGCGTCGAGCACATGGAGGAGAACACCACCCGTGTGCGCGCCCTCGCGTCGCGACTCTCCGAGATCCTGCTCGGTGTCGAGGGTGCGGTCCGCAACGGTGCCCCGACAGACGCCCGGCTCCCCGGAAACGTCCACGTCTCCTTCGTCGGCTGCGAGGGCGACTCCCTGCTCATGCTGCTCGACGCCAAGGGCATCGAATGCTCCACCGGTTCCGCCTGCACGGCGGGCGTCGCGCAGGCGAGTCACGTGCTGCTCGCGATGGGACTCGACATGGCCGACGCGCGGTCGTCGTTGCGGTTCTCGCTCTCTCACACCACCACCGACGCCGACATCGACGCGGTGGCCCAGGTCATCGACGAGGTCGTGGATCGAGCCCGCGCCGCCGGCCTCGTCTCCGTACCCGGCGGAAAGGTTTCGTGATGCGAGTACTCGCAGCAATGAGCGGCGGCGTCGATTCGGCGGTCGCGGCCGCCCGCGCCGTCGACGCCGGGCACGAGGTCGTCGGTGTCCACCTCGCTCTCTCCACCGCGCCCGGAGCCCTGCGCACCGGATCGCGCGGCTGTTGTTCGCGCGAGGACGCCTCGGATGCCCGACGCGCCGCGGACGTCCTCGGAATCCCGTTCTACGTCTGGGATTTCGCCGACCGGTTCAAGGACGACGTCATCGACGAATTCGTCGAGGCCTACGCCGCCGGACGCACCCCCAACCCCTGCCTGACGTGCAACGAGAAGATCAAGTTCGCCGCGCTCGCCGACAAGGCGATCGCCCTCGGCTTCGACGCACTCGCCACCGGCCACTACGCACAGCTCGTCGACGGTGAGCTGCGCCGCGCCGTCGACCACGACAAGGACCAGTCCTACGTGCTCGCCGTCCTGACGAGCGAGCAGCTGTCCCGTGCGCTGTTCCCGATCGGGGACACCCCGAAGGCCGAGATCCGGGCCGAGGCCGCTCGCCGCGGTCTCGCGGTGGCCGACAAGCCCGACTCCCATGACATCTGCTTCATCCCCAGCGGTGACACCCGCGCCTTCCTCGGCGCCAGGATCGGCATCCGCCCGGGTGCGGTCGTCGACGCCTCCTCCGGCGAGCGCCTCGCCGACCACGAGGGTGTTCACGGCTTCACCATCGGACAGCGCAAGGGTCTCGGCATCGACGCCCCCGCCGCCGACGGCAAGCCCCGCTACGTCACCGAGATCGACCCGGAATCGGGCACGGTCACGGTCGGTACCGCCGAGGACCTGCAGGTCTGGGGCATCACCGCGACGCGTGCGGTGTGGACGTCGGGCATCACCCCCGACGAGCCGTTCGAGGCCGTGGTCCAGGTGCGTGCGCACGGCGGACTCGCACCCGTCACCGCGACCCCCACGACGATCGACGGCGAGGCCGCGATCGACATCGTCCTGCACGAGCCGCTGACCGGCGTCGCACGCGGGCAGGCCGCCGTGCTGTACCTGCCCGACGCCGAGCGCGGCGACCAGGTCGTCGGATGTGGGCGCATCGCGTCCACCTCGTCGCAGCCGACCGCAGTCGCGGCTCGGTGACCACACCCGGTCTGCCCACCGGCGTCGGAACCGGCGTGGGCTCGATGCCCGGCACCGATCCGCGGACGGCGGCCGCCGTGGTCAACGGCGAGCTCGACCTCGCACACCTCGTCGAACTCCCCGGTCGCGGAGCGGGTTCGGACCTGATCGGCCGAATGGCCGCGATCCTCGTCGACCTCCCCATGGACACCGCGACCTGGGGATACCGTCTGGCCCAACGGGAATCGCAGCTCACCCGCCGCGCCCGCGACTTCCTCAAGGAAGATCTCGACGTCGTCGAAGAACTCTGGGAGACAGCAGGATTCGTCGGTACCGGCCGGCCGTTCAAGGTCCAGGTCGCCGGCCCGTTCACCACCTCGGCATCGGTGGAACTGCCCAACGGCCATCGCGTGCTGAAGGATCCGGGTGCGGTCCGCGACATCGTCGCGTCGACAGCAGAGGGACTCTGCGAACACGTCGGCGAAATCACCCGCCGCCTCGGCGCACAGGTCGTCGTCCAGATCGACGAACCGATGATCGGCCGGGTCATCGACGGAACCGTCAAGCCCCTCACCCGGTTCGACCCGATCCGGGCGGTCCCGGCCGTCGAAGCGGCCCGGGCCCTCACCGAACTGGTCGAACACGTCGACGCACCGGTGATCCTGCACGACTGCAACAAACCCCGCTGGGACCTCCTCGAACACCTGCGGGGCGTTGCGTACTCGATCGACGTCACCGCCCCCGCCGACGCCGACCTCGACGGCATCGGGATGCTCATCGACCGTGGCGACATCCTCGTCGCCGGCCGCATCCCGTCCACCGCGCCGAAGCGTCCGGTGAACGCCGACACCGTCGCGACCGACCTCGCTGCCATCACCGACCGCATCGGCCTCAACCGAAAAGTGTTGTCCGAGAACGTCGTCGTCACACCGACCTGTGGTCTCGCCGGGGCGTCGGAGAGCTGGGCGAAGAAGGCCCTCGCGATGTCCGCCGAAGCGGGTCAGCTGCTGGGTACCGACCCGACGGCGCTGTGAGGCGCTAGAAGCTCTGCGCAACCTTGCCCGCTGGAACTATTCTGCGAGGGTGCCGCATCCGATCATGTTCGACGACGCCGACCCGATACTGGGTCGCGTGCGCGAGATCGCGCTCGCGCTGCCCGACGCCACCGAGGTGGTCGCGCACGGCCGCCCGACCTTCCGATGCGGCAAGATGTTCGCCAACTACGGCGGCGGCCTGAAGGGCGGCAAGGTCCGATACGACCAATCGGTCCTGTTCATTCCCGACGAAGCGGAGAAGCCCGCCCTCGAAGAGGACCCGCGGTTCTACGTTCCCGCCTACTACGGCCCCTTCGGCTGGCTCGGCCTGATCCTCGACGACGCCACCGACTGGGACGAGGTCGCCGAACTCCTCGACGCCAGCTACCGGCACGTCGCGCCGAAACGGTCGCTGGCGAAACTCGACGGCTGACCCGCTCTTGCTCCCTGAGGTGCGAGCGGAGCGGCCCGTTCCTGTTCCCTGAGGTGCGAGCGGAGCGGCCCGTTCCTGTTCCCTGAGGTGCGAGCGGAGCGGTCCGTTCCTGTTCCCTGAGGTGCGAGCGGAGCGGTCCGTTCCTGTTCCCTGAGGTGCGAGCGGAGCGAGCCTCGAAGGGTGTCCGACCACTCCGATACCCTCGGAACGTGGCAGAAACAACGGAGTCGGGGCGCCCGGCGACCGAGCAATCGGGACCCGAGGGAGACCTTCGCGAGCAGTGGACCGCACTCGCCGAGGAGATCCGCGAGCATCAGTTCCGCTACTACGTGAAAGATTCGCCGGTTATCACCGACGGGGAGTTCGACGCGCTCCTGCGTCGTCTGCAGGACCTCGAGGAACGTCACCCCGAGCTCGCAACCCCCGATTCACCGACCAAGCTGGTCGGCGGCGGTTTCTCCACCGCATTCTCCCCGGTCGACCATCTCGAGCGGATGATGTCGCTGGACAACGTCTTCGACTACGACGAGATGACCTCGTGGGTGGAGCGGGTCAACTCCGACGCCGGCGTCGAGGCCGAGTTCCTCTGCGAACTCAAGATCGACGGCGTCGCGCTGGCCCTGGTGTATCGCAACGGTGTCCTGGAACGCGGTGTCACCCGCGGCGACGGGCGCACCGGCGAGGACGTCTCGCTCAACGCCCGCACCATCGAGGACATCCCACAGCGCCTCACCGCATCCGACGAGTACCCGATCCCGGACGTCCTCGAGGTGCGCGGCGAGGTCTTCTTCCGGGTCGAGGATTTCGAGGCGCTCAACGCGTCCCTGGTGGCCGACGGCAAGCCCCCCTTCGCCAATCCCCGCAATTCGGCAGCCGGCTCGCTACGGCAGAAGAATCCGCAGGTCACGGCGCGTCGCAAGCTGCGGATGATCTGTCACGGCATCGGCCACACCGAGGGGTGGCGACCGGCATCGCTGCACGACGCCTACCTCGCGCTGGGAGCGTGGGGACTGCCGGTGTCGACGCACACCACCAAGGCGTCGGGCGCCGCCGAGATCCTGGACAAGATCTCCTACTGGGGCGAACACCGCCACGACGTAGAGCACGAGATCGACGGCATCGTGGTCAAGGTCGACGACTTCACCCTGCAGCGCCGCCTCGGTTCCACCTCGCGGGCTCCGCGCTGGGCGATCGCCTACAAGTACCCGCCGGAAGAGGCCACCACCAAGCTGCGCGACATCCAGGTCGGCGTCGGCCGCACTGGCCGCGTCACGCCTTTCGCGGTCCTCGAACCGGTCCTCGTGGCCGGGTCCACCGTGTCCCGCGCGACCCTCCACAACGGCTCGGAGGTCAAGCGCAAGGGCGTCCTCATCGGAGACACGGTGACCATCCGCAAGGCCGGCGACGTGATCCCCGAGGTGCTCGGCCCGGTCGTCGACCTGCGCGACGGCTCCGAGGTCGAGTTCGAGATGCCCGAACGCTGTCCGGAATGCGGTACGCCGCTGCGCCCCGAGAAGGAATCCGACGTCGACGTCCGGTGCCCGAACCAGGAGAGTTGCCCGGCTCAGTTGCGGGAGCGGCTCTTTCATCTCGCCGGCCGCGGTTCCTTCGACATCGAGGCGCTCGGGTACGAGGCCGCGACAGCACTGCTGTCGGCGAAGGTGATCCGCAACGAGGGCGACCTGTTCTCCATCACCGCCGACGACCTCGCCCGTACAGAGCTGTTCACGACCAAGGCCGGCGCGTTGTCGGCGAACGGCAAACGCCTGCTGGCCAACCTCGACAAGGCCAAGGACGTGGCGTTGTGGCGAGTGCTGGTGGGGCTGTCGATCCGCCACGTCGGTCCCACTGCTGCGCGGGCACTGGCGACCGAATTCGGTTCGCTGGAGGCCATCGAATCGGCTGACGTCGAACAGTTGGCGAATGTCGAGGGCCTCGGCATGACTCTCGCGCAGTCGATCCACGACTGGTTCACCGTCGACTGGCATCGCGAGATCGTCGAGAAGTGGCGCGCAGCAGGTGTTTCGATGGAGGACGAGCGCGACGACTCGATCGCGCGGACGCTCGAGGGCAAGACCATCGTCGTGACCGGATCGCTCGTGGACTTCTCCCGCGACGGCGCCAAAGAGGCGATCCTGCAGCGCGGCGGCAAGGCGTCGGGCTCGGTGTCGAAGAAGACCGACTACGTCGTCGTCGGCGATTCGCCGGGAAGCAAGGCCGACAAGGCCGAACAGCTCGGCGTCCCGGTCCTCGACGAGGACGCGTTCAAGCGGCTCCTGGAGACCGGCAGTCCCGACTAGATGCACTCCCTGGGGAGCGCTCGACGTACCTGTCGCTCCCTGATGCGAACGAGGCGACACGACCCTCCGCTGCCTGATCAAGGCCTGGTGAGACACCGTCGCCCACCTGACTACCGGTCGACGTCAACCCGACCGGCAGACTTCGATCGACGTCTGCCGGTCGAGTTGAGGTTCAGCAGTCGGGGGGCAAGGTCGCAGTCGCCGGCAATAGGTTTCGCCTGGAGAAACCTATTGCCGATCATCGGCCGTCGAGCCCCGACCAGCGCTCAACTGTTGAGCGCCTTGTCGAAGGCGCGATACGCCCGAGGGTCGAACAAGACGAACCGGATCTCGGACACCGCGGTGTCCGCGGACCGGACCGTGTCGACGGCCCGGCGTGCGCCGTCGTCCATCGGCCAGCCGTAGACGCCGGTCGAGATCGCCGGGAAGGCGATCGTCGTCGCACCCAATTCGTCTGCCACACGCAGGGATTCGCGGTAGCACGAGACCAGGAACTGGGACCGGTCCTCGTCGTAGGAGTGCACGGGTCCGACGGTGTGGATGACCCACCGTGCATCCAGATCGCCCGCGGTGGTGGCGACCGCCTCGCCGACGGGGAGTCCTCGTTTGTACTGACCGGCCCGCAGTTCTCTGCACTCGGCGAGGATCGCCGGGCCGCCACGACGGTGGATGGCGCCGTCGACCCCGCCTCCGCCGAGGAGTGTCGAATTCGCGGCGTTGACGATGGCGTCGACCGACTGGAGGGTGATGTCTCCCTGCACGAGTGTGATGGAGGTCATGGCTCCATCATCGCGCTACTCGTCGGCGCGCAACACCGTACTGACGATGCCTGCCAGGTAGCCGAGCCGGGCGACCTCCGAGGGGCGGAAGTCGGGTCCGCCGATGCGGCCGAGCAGAACGGCCTTCTCGTTGGAGCCGATGGGTGCCGCGGCAAGGCGGGTGTCCATCTCCTGCCAGGCGCCCGGTACCCAATCACCCTCGGCGTCGAGCTGCGCCGCATGTTCCAGCGGAAGCCAATCAGCCCTGGTGAGCGGGGTTTCCGGCGCTCCGGATGAACCGAACAGCTGGAGCACGCCGCCGCTGGCCTTGGTGATGACCATGGCCCACGACACCCGCAGCACGCGCGGGGCGTTGTCGACGAGGACCTGAAGACGATCGTTGCGGGACGCGGTGGCGACCTGGTCGACGAGCTCGAGCTCGCGGTGCGTGTCGAGCACACCGGCGTACGGGCGGATCGAGTCGACGCGAACACCGTTGACCTTCTCCGCGGCCGTGATCAGGCTGTCGGGCAACGAACCCGGCGGGACCTCCACGACGAGATCGTCGACGGCGTAGCCGTTGCCGCGTTCGACCACCTCGAGAGACAGGATGTCCGCACCGACCGAACCGAGCTGCACGGCGAGCACGCCGAGACTGCCGGGACGGTCCTCGAGGTAGACGCGTAACAGGTAAGACACGTGGGTCATTCTCGCACTCGTGAGGATCGGGCGCGCACCGCCGGGGGAGGGGCGGACCGAGTCGGGCGTGCAAACGGTGGCTGGGGTGAGCCGGGTCGGCGCTTTCCCATAGGCTGGAGAGGCACATCTGCGTCGCTTCGGCGTCGCGGTGGGCGACATGGCCGTGCAAGTGATGGTGAGAAAGGACGCTGACGGTGGCTGGCGAACCGAAGTCCATATCGCGTGAAGAGGTTGCGCACCTGGCGCGATTGTCGCGACTGGCGCTGAGCGAGGACGAACTCGATGTCTACGCCAAGCAGCTGGACTCCATCCTGACTCACGTCGCGTCCGTGTCGGAGGTGGCCGCCGACGACGTACCCGGCACCGCGCACCCGGCCGAGCTCGCCAACGTGCTGCGCCCCGACGTCGTCGTGCCCGGTCTGACCACCGACGCCGCACTGTCCGGTGCGCCGGCCGTCGAGCAGGACCGTTTCGCCGTTCCGCAGATCCTGGGAGAAGAGCAGTGAGCCCCGCGTCGCACGCCGCAACGCCTCGTCCCGCCGGTGACCTCACCGGTCTGTCCGCCGCCGAACTCGCCACCAAGATCGCGACCCGCGAGGTCAGCTCGGTGGAGGTCACGCAGGCCCACCTCGACCGCATCGCCGAGGTCGACGGCGAGCTCGGAGCCTTCCTGCACGTCAGCGGTGCCGAGGCGCTCGTCGCGGCCAAGGCCGCCGATGATGCGATCGCCTCGGGCGACGCCGTGTCGTCGCTCGCCGGCGTGCCGATCGCGCTCAAGGACGTCTTCACCACCACCGACGCCCCCACCACGTGCGGTTCCAAGATCCTCGAGGGATGGGTTCCGCCCTACGACGCCGCGGTCACCGAACGTCTTCGTGCCGCGGGGATCCCGATCCTCGGCAAGACCAACATGGACGAGTTCGCCATGGGCAGCTCGACCGAGAACTCCGCCTACCAGCTGACCCGAAACCCCTGGGACCCCACCAAGATCCCGGGTGGTTCGGGTGGTGGCAGCGCCGCGGCACTGGCCGCGTACGAGGCGCCGCTCGCCATCGGCACCGACACAGGTGGCTCGATCCGCCAGCCGGCGGCGGTCACCGCGACCGTCGGCGTCAAGCCGACCTACGGAACCGTCTCGCGCTACGGACTCGTCGCCTGCGCGTCGTCGCTGGACCAGGGCGGCCCGTGTGGCCGTACGGTTCTCGACACCGCGATGCTGCACGAGGTCATCGCCGGCCACGACCCGCGCGACTCGACCTCCATCAACGTTCCGGTGCCCGACGTGGTCGCCGCCGCCCGCGAAGGCGCCGAGCAGGACCTCAAGGGCGTCAAGATCGGCGTCGTCACCGAACTGCAGGGCGAGGGCTACCAGTCCGGTGTGCTCGACTCGTTCCACGAGGCCGTCAAGCTTCTCACCGAGCGCGGTGCCGAGGTCGTCGAGGTCAGCTGCCCGCACTTCACCTACGCGCTCGGCGCCTACTACCTGATCCTCCCGTCGGAGGTGTCGTCGAACCTCGCACGTTTCGACGCCATGCGGTACGGCCTGCGCGTCGGAGACGACGGTTCGCATTCGGCCGACGAGGTCATGGCCCTGTCCCGCGAGGCCGGCTTCGGCCCAGAGGTCAAGCGCCGCATCATGATCGGCACCTACGCACTCTCGTCGGGCTACTACGACGCCTACTACGGCCAGGCCCAGAAGGTCCGCACGCTGATCTCGCGCGACTTCACCACCGCCTTCGAGAAGGTCGACGTGCTGATCTCGCCGACCACGCCGACCACCGCTTTCCCGATCGGGGAGAAGGTCGACGACCCGCTGGCGATGTACCTGTTCGACCTCTGCACCCTGCCGGTGAACCTGGCCGGGATCGGGTCGATGTCGGTGCCCTCGGGGCTGTCCAAGGACGATGGCATGCCCGTCGGCCTGCAGATCATGGCACCCGCACTCGCCGACGACCGGCTGTACCGGGTCGGCGCATCCTACGAAGCGGCCCGCGGCGCGATCATCTGACGCCTCCGCAAACCCACCCTTTATGGGCGAAGCCACCACCGGTTCAGGTGGTGGGTTCGTCCATTTGTGGTGGGTTTGCGAGTCACCGCGGCAAGCCGTCGACCGCACGCGCCTGCTCCACTCCGTAGCGATGACCGACGCCGGTGGGGCCGTCGAGTGCGTCCAGCAGGTCGACGCTGGTCTGCAGGAAGCTGACCCCCGGTAGCCACGGGACCAGGGGCACCTGCGGACCACCGAGCACGACCTCCGCGGGTTCGGCCGGGGGACGCCACAGCGAACTCAGGGACCAGCGGACCACCGGATCGCTGCGATTGGCGACGACGACCCGCGGTGTCTCCGACACCGCCGCAACCGTCCCGGCCGGTGGTGCGGTCAGCACCGTCTCGGTGAGCAGTCCCGGGTGGTGGTTCTCGAGCCAGATTCGGGCGGCGTCGGCTCCGACCGCACCGAGGCTCTGGCCGTACAACACCAGGCGGGGCCGGTCGGCTTCGGGCCGGCTCTCCAGGACCTTCGCCAGTTCACGGACCAGCGCGATCGACGAGTCCGTCGCCGCCGCGTCGTCGGAGACGAAGGCCTTCCACGACGGGACGTCGGCGTAGGGGAGTGTCAGGATTCGGACGTCGCCGTCGAAGCGGTCCACGAAACCCGCCACCGCGGCTTGGTCGACCCAGCCCGATCCGGTGGGGACGGCCACGATCACCGCCCGCGCCGACAGTCCGTCCCCGGCCACCCACGACTGGACCAATCGCGTTGCCGGAGAAGTGAATTCCGGGGCCGAGAGCTCTCCGCGCAACAGCGTCCCGGATTCGGAGACGGTGACGGTCCGCGGCAGCGGTTGCGCCTCGTCGGCACCTGCAGCGGCGGGACTGAGGAGACCTGCGGCGAGCGCGACCGCGGACGCCGCGATGACTGCGGTGACGCGGGGGACCAGCACGATCGCGGCAACGGCCGCGAGGGGTGCCAGTGTGGCCCCGGCCCACCAGTCGGGGCCGGCCGGTGCCGCTCCGATCGCGGCACGGATCAGGTTCTGCCACCACACCGCCAGTCCCGCACCGCCGGATGCGACGAGCACGCCGATACCGAATATGACACGCCGGGTCTGCCGATCCGGTCGCTCTCGGCGGCGAGACACCCTCCGCGCCAACAACAGTCCGACGACCGCACCCAAGGCCGTGACACCGGTCGTCACGGCCGCGGTCGTCAGCGCATCGCGCGGTAGCGTGCCGGGATAGAGGGCGACGAGGTATGCGACGACGACGCTGACCACGAGGACGGGGTGAAGCAGGTGTCGACCGATCCACGTCGACGATGCGGTGGGCGTGAACATCACGAGAGCTCCTCGGTGTCGGTCTCGGTGCGGGGATTCCGGTCGACGAGTGCACGTTCGACCGTGGTGGACACCAGTTGCGGGATCGTTTCCTGCTGAGTCGGTGCGCCGCCGTACTGGCGCCAGGTGTTCCAGGCCAAACCGATCCGGGCGACGAACGCCGCGGCGTCGCACGCAGGGTTGCTGCACGAGCGCTGCATCGCGTCGGTCAGCATGCGGTCGAGGGCGAACCGCGCCCACGGGCCCAGCGGACGACTGTCCGCGGCGGCTGCGCGCAGCAGGTCGTAGCCGAGATCATGTGTGCGGCAGAGAGGTGTGAACCGGTCGGGGAGCGGTACTGGGGACGAGCAGTCGCCATCCGGGTCGACGGGCACACCCGACACGACGATCGGTGTGTAACCCATGTGCACGTCGAAGGTCGTGGGCAGGACGTCCATCATCGCGGCCGGGGCCGGCCCCGTCAGCGTCACGACGGCGGCGGCGTACGGGTTGTCGGCGTCCTCCGGAGAGGGGACGACCACTCCCGCAGTCGAACCGACGTCACCGGCGACCGCGTGCGCCGTCGACATCCACTGCCCGGCAACGAGAACGGTCAGTGTCAGTGCGGCCACCAGCCAGCGGAGCGGGTAGTGCGGGCGTCTGAGATCGGTCTGATCAGTGGGTCGAGAAGCGTTGTCCGAAAGCCATTTCCGAAGTGGTCCGGGAGGGTTCATGGACATTGACGCTAGGTAGCGCAACCACCCGGCCACATCGCTCCGACGGGCGGTTCGCGCTCATCGGTGGGGGTGGGGTTCCGGCGCCATGCCCCTACTCGGGAACGGGGGCGTCTCCCCCGAAAGTATGAGGACTGATGGTCCCCACCGGGCCTAGGGTGAACCTCATGTTCGGTTTACGCAAGCATCTGCGCGCGGCCGGCGGCGACTTCGTTGACTGGGCGTCCACCGCGCCCGTCGCCCAGGACCCCGCGGTGCGTGCCTATTTCTCCTCGCGGGTCAACTGGTTCTTCCTGGTCGTCGCCCTGATCATGTACTCGATCGCCTGGCCGACGCTGCCCGTGACACATTCCGTGCCCGCCTTCCTGCTGCCCCTCGTCTCGGCGTTCGCGGCACTGCCGATCGCGCTCGCCTGGTCGGCGCCGCTGGTCGGCTGGGCGATCTCGGTGGTCTCGGCACAGGTCATCGGCTTGATCGTGCCGACGCACGGCGGGTGGGAACTGACCATTCAGGTCACCCACTTCATCGAGTTGCTCGTGCTGACCTTCATGGTGATGCTCCGCTGTCCGCTGCGGTGGGTCCCGGTGGTCTGGCTGACGACGTCCCTCGTCGTCGCCTACGCGGTTCACCCGGCGTGGATCGTCGGTATCTCGGTGCTCGCGGTGGTCGTGGCACTCCTCCGCGGACTGATGGCCTCACGACGCCAGCTCGCCGTCCGCACCAAACAGACCGAGGAGGCCGAGGCGGAGTCGGCGGTGCTGCAGGAGCGTGCCCGCATCGCCCGCGACCTGCACGACGTGGTGGCACACCGGATGTCGATGGTCGTCGTCATGTCGCAGACCGCGCGGTACCGGATCGACGACGTGTCGCCCGCTGCGGCAGCCGAATTCGACGCCATCGCCGACGCCGCACGAACATCGCTCGACGAGGTGCGGCAACTGCTCGGGGTGTTGCGGGTCGAGGGTGCCGAGAGTGTCGCGGCCCCCAATCCGGGTTTGGCGCAGATCGATTCGCTCGTCGCCGAGACCCGTCGGGCTGGTTCCGAGGTCACCCTGAACCGGGAGGTCGACGACGACACGGTCGGAGAGTCGGCGGCGCTGGTGATCTACCGGATCATCCAGGAGTCGCTCGCCAACGCCACCCGGCACGCGCCGGGCAGCCGCACCCTGGTGAGTGTCACCCCGGGCGAAGGCGGCACCGTCGAGGTGGCCGTGGTCAATTCGGCCCCGACGGCCGCGCCCCTCGGGATCGGCGGCAACGGCGTCGGCATCCCCGGAATGCTCGAACGCGCGCAGGCAGTGGGTGGTTCGCTTCTCGCGGCACCGACGG
Source organism: Gordonia metallireducens (assembly GCF_021245825.1). Classification (NCBI taxonomy): domain Bacteria; kingdom Bacillati; phylum Actinomycetota; class Actinomycetes; order Mycobacteriales; family Gordoniaceae; genus Gordonia; species Gordonia metallireducens. The sequence goes on from NZ_JAJQJP010000018.1 coordinate 48,445, forward strand.
TCGAGGGCGGGTTCGCGGTGCGCGCGCGTATCCCGGCGACACCGCCGCGCGACGGCGTCCTTCCTGACGCGGCCACCGCTGTCCGCACGCCGAAGGTCCCCTCGCCGGCCTCCGACCAGTAGCCTGTCAGGCGTGCCGATCAACGCGGAACCGCAACAAGCACAGGGCAGCTCCCGCCCGATCACGGTCGTGATCGCCGACGATCAGGCGATGGTGCGTCAGGGCTTCTCGGCTCTGCTCGCCGCCCAGCCGGACCTGTCCGTGCTCGGCGACGCCGCCGACGGCGTGGAGGCGGTCGAGGTGTGCAAGCGGGTGCGGCCCGACGTCGTCCTGATGGATGTGCGGATGCCGCGCAAAGACGGACTCTGGGCCGCCGAGCAGATCTTGTCGGCGGGCCTGGAACCGCCGACCCGCGTACTGATGCTCACCACCTTCGACATCGACGACTACGTCTACGAGGCGTTGCGGATCGGCGCGTCGGGGTTCCTGCTCAAGGATGCGCCGGCCGACGAACTCGTGCGTGCGGTGCGCGTAGTGGCCGGCGGTGAGGCGCTGCTCGCGCCGTCGATCACCAAGCGGCTCATCACCGAGGTGACCTCCCGGCGTCGACGCCCCGCCCGGAACCCGGCGCTGGAACAGCTCACGCCGCGGGAGCGGGAGGTGCTCGACCTGGTGGCCGACGGCAAATCGAACGCCGAGATCGGCGCCGACCTCTACGTCACCGAACAGACCGTCAAGACCCATGTGAGTAGTCTCCTGGGCAAGCTGCGCCTGCGGGACCGTGCGCAGGCGGTCGTCTTCGCCTACGAGAACGGCATCAAGTGAATTCGTGCTCAGCGGCGAGCACACCCGCGCACTAGATTGGGTGTGTTCGTCGCGTTCGAGAGGGAGGGTCTCACCACATGGCCAAGAGATTCGGCATTCTCACCTCCGGTGGTGACTGCCCCGGTCTGAACGCCGTCATCCGCGGTGCGGTGCTCAAGGGTGAAACCGTCTACGGCCACGAGTTCGTCGGCTTCAAGGACGGCTGGGCGGGTCTCGTCTACGGCGACATCATGGAGCTCAATCGCTCGACGGTCCGTGGTCTCTCCCATGAGGGCGGAACGATTCTCGGCACGAGCCGCTTCGGGCCCTACACCGAACCCGACGGTGGACCCGACAACATCAAGAAGGTGCTCAAGAACCTCGGCATCGACGGGGTGATCGCGATCGGCGGCGACGGCACGGCCGCGGCGTCGAAGCGCCTGTTCGACGACGGCATCAACATCGTCGGCGTCCCGAAGACCATCGACAACGACATCGACGCGACCGACTACACATTCGGGTTCAACACCGCCGTCGAGATCGCCACCGAGGCCATCGACCGCCTGCGCACCACCGGCAACTCGCACAAGCGGTGCATGGTGCTCGAGGTCATGGGTCGTCACGCCGGTTGGATCGCCCTGCACTCGGGCATCGCCGGGGGCGCGCACGTGATCCTGATCCCGGAGAACCCCGAGAGCCTCGACCAGATCTGCGCGTGGGTGACCAGCGTCAAGGCTCGCGGTCGTTCGCCGATGGTCGTCGTCGCCGAGGGGTTCAAGCTGCCCGAGATGACGGAGGCGTACTCCACCAAGGGCCTCGACGGCTTCAACCGTCCGCGGCTGGGCGGCGTCGGCGAGGTGCTGGCCCCGCTCATCGAGGAGCGCACCGGCATCGAGACGCGGGCCACCGTCCTCGGCCACATCCAGCGCGGCGGCGTGCCGTCGGCCTACGACCGTGTCCTCGCCACCCGCATGGGCATGGCGACCGCCGACCTGGTCGCCGAGAAGGGCTGGGGTCAGATGGTCGCCCTGCACGGCACCCGGATCGACCGGATCACCTTCGACGAGGCGCTCGGCGAGCTGAAGACCGTCCCGCAGGATCAGTACAAGGAGATCCGGGTAATCTTCGGTTAGACCGGGATCACGGCTGGACGGGGATCACCGGGGCCGGCTCGCGAGGGATGATGATCCACAGCGCCAGATAGATGAGGACCTGCGGGCCGGGCAGCAGCATCGACAGCACGAACAGGACGCGGACCAGGGTGGGGTCCCAGCCCCAGCGTTCGGCGATGCCGCCGCAGACGCCGCCCAGCCAGGCGTTCGAACGGGAGCGCGTCAGTCGAGGGGCGGACGAAGCGGGTTGTGCGGTGGTCATCGGGGTCTCCTGCTGATCGAGGTGGTCGGTGAACTGATGTCTCCGACGGTAGGTCCGACGACCCGTTCCCGGCATCGGTGATCACCCTGAACGTTCCCCTGGGATACCGCGGCATAAACTGGCAGCCATGACTTCCGCCGCCGTCGAACTGTTGGAGTACGACGAGGTCATCGCCGCTTTCGATCCGGTGATGGGCCTCGAGGTGCACGTCGAGCTGGGTACCGCGACCAAGATGTTCTGCGGATGCCCCACCGACTTCGGCGCCGAGCCCAATACCCAGGTGTGCCCGGTGTGCATCGGCCTGCCCGGTTCGCTGCCGGTCGCCAACGCCAAGGCCGTCGAGTCCGCGATCCGCATCGGCCTGGCCCTGAACTGCTCGATCCGGCCGTCGAGCAAGTTCGCGCGGAAGAACTACTTCTACCCGGACCAGCCGAAGAACTACCAGATCTCGCAGTACGACGAGCCCACCTCCTACGACGGCTACCTCGACGTCCTGCTCGCCGACGGCACCACCTGGCGTGTGGAGATCGAGCGCGCGCACATGGAGGAGGACACCGGCAAGTCGCTGCACATCGGTGGCGCCACCGGCCGTATCCACGGTGCGAGCCACTCGCTGCTCGACTACAACCGCGCAGGCGTTCCGCTGGTCGAGATCGTCACCCGACCCATCGTCGGTGCGGGCGACCGCGCACCCGAGGTCGCTCGTGCCTACGTGACCGCGCTGCGCGACCTGCTCAAGTCCCTCGACGTCTCGGACGTGCGCATGGACCAGGGTTCGATGCGCTGCGACGTGAACCTGTCCCTGATGGAAAAGGGCGCGAGCGAGTTCGGTACCCGTACCGAGACCAAGAACGTCAACTCGCTCAAGAGTGTCGAGGTCGCCGTCCGCTACGAGATGCGCCGTCAGGCCGCGATCCTGCAGGCCGGTGGCGAGATCGTGCAGGAGACCCGTCACTTCCACGAGACCGACGGCACCACCTCCGCCGGTCGCCGCAAGGAAACCGCCGAGGACTACCGCTACTTCCCGGAGCCCGATCTGCCTCCGGTCCAGCCGGATTCGGCGTGGATCGAGGAACTGCGCGGCACACTGCCCGAGTTGCCGTGGCTGCGCCGTGCCCGCATCCAGGAGGAGTGGGGTGTCTCCGACGAGGTCATGCGCGACCTGGTCAACGTCGGCGCCGTCGACCTGATCATCGCCACCGTCGACGCCGGTGCCTCACCCGAGGCCGCCCGCGGCTGGTGGGTGTCCTTCCTTGCGCAGCAGGCCAATTCGCGCGGCGTCGAACTCGACGGTCTCGCCATCACGCCCGCCCAGGTCGCCGAGATCATCGGACTCGTCGACGAGGGCAAGCTGACCACCAAGCTCGCCCAGCAGGTCGCCACCGCGGTCCTCGACGGTGAAGGCGAGCCGAAGCAGATCGTCGCCGACCGCGGCCTCGAGGTCGTTCGCGACGATTCGGCGCTGCAGAAGGCCGTCGACGACGCCCTCGCCGCCAACCCCGACATCGCCGAGAAGATCCGCGGCGGCAAGGTCCAGGCGGCAGGCAAGATCGTCGGCGACGTCATGAAGGCCACTCGCGGACAGGCCGACCCGGCGCGCGTCAAGGAACTCGTGCTCGAGGCCTGCAAGTAGCAAACCCCTCGCTGCCTGAGGTGCGAGGAGCGATAGCGACGAGCCACGAAGGCCTGGTGAGAGAAGCGATCTCACGAGCCCTTCGTGGCTCGCTTCGCTCGCACCTCAGGGAGCGGGATCGGCGCGTTCGGCTCGCACCTCAGGGAGCGAGATCGGCGCGTTCGGTTCGCACCTCAGGGTGCGAGATCGGCGCGTTCGGTGCGCACCTCAGGGAGCGGTGGCGCCCGGTCAGGTCCGGTCGTTGCCACCGCCCTGCGGGAGGAAGCGGAACACGCGGTCGTCGGTCGGCTTCGGCTTGCCGGCCTGCTTGTTGACCGTGGCCACCTGGAGAAGCCCGTTGGGCAGCGCGGCCATTCGGCCGAGCGCGCCGTAGCGCTTCTCGAGCGCCACCACCGGCGGTGTGATCGTCGGGTCCTCGCGGGTGGGTTCGCGGATGCCCTCGATGCGTTGGGTGCGGGTCGTCGAGACGAAGATGCTGCCGCCCGTGACACCGCATCCGGCGATCTGCGGCTTGTCGGGCCAGGTCCACAGCACCTTGGGGCCGCCCTCTTCGATGACCTGCACGCGGTCCTCGGTGGCCGTCTGGTCGGCGACGTAGATGGTCCCGGAGGTTTCGTTGGGGCACAGGGCGACCGATGATCCGAAGCCGGAGGCCAGGATTCGCGGGCGCGGGCTGACGCCCGAGGTGAACGAGGTGATCAGCAGAAGCTTTCCGGCCAGTGACGACGGGTCCTCGGCGGCCGCAGGGTTCCCGGCGTCACCGGTGGCGACCACCAGTTCGGTGGGCGTGCGGAAATACATCGAGCCCATGTTCCCGGTGGCGCCCTTGGGGATTCCGGTCAGGATCGGCTTCGGCACGTCGCCGGGCGCCAGCCGCACGACCCGGTTGTCCGACGGTGTCGTGATCAGCGCGTAGATCAGACGATCCTGGGAGTAGGTGGGGGAGAAGGCGAAATCGATGAGTCCGCCGTCGCCCGACGCGTCGACGGGTGCCTGACCGAGGACCCGTTCGGGACCATAACGCTTGGTGGTGATGATCTTTCCGGTGGTGCGTTCGGCGACCACCGTGACCTCGCCCTGCTCGTCACCGGGCATCACCCCGCCCGTCGAGGCGAGGCAGGTCGCGATCACCGCCGGGTCGGGGTCGACGCACGGACCGGTGGGCGGTGGCTGGGTGTCCCGCGGCGTCTCCGGCGGCGGCGTCGGCTCGGCCTGACCGCTCGGACGGTTGTTGGGACTGAACGCGCCGGCCTCCCGCTGGCGGTCCTGTTCGGTGAAGTTCGCGCAGCCGCCCACGGCGAGCGCGATCACCGCCAGAACTGCCACCAGCATTCGGCCTGTCGGCCGCCCCTTCCACATGGCGTCCACAGTAATGGTGTGCCGACTCACCCCGCCGGGGTGCGGGGAGCGCACCCCGCGAGCCTCTAGAGTCGGGCTTGTGAGCGAACGCGACACGCCGAGCGCCAGGGAGCCCGATACGTCGAGCCCGCCCGCGATGAGCCCCTACGACGAGCCGACCGGTCAGATCCCGGTCCAGGAACATCCGCCGACCCCCGCACCGCGGACCGAGGTCGATCGCGATGACTTCTACAACCGGCACGCACGGCGACCGGCGCCGTATGCACGGGTCGACGACCTGGACGACATCGATCCCGGTGACGTGGAGACCCGGCAGATCAAGGGGAGCGCGGACAAGCCGTCGGCCCCGCCCGTCCCCGAACCTCCCCGCGCCTCGGAATCCTCGAAGACCCCCTCTCCGACCCCGCAGCCCTCTCGTGCGCCGGAAGCCCCGCGCACGGAGCCCGACGTCGAACCGACCGTGGCGTTCGATCGTCGCCCGGCCGCGTCCTCCGCCGGCGACATCCCCGTCGGCAACGTCCCTGTCGACATTCCCGCCGACGACACCGCGACCAGACCCGAACCTGCGCTGCCGCCGGTCGGCACCGCCCGCTACGACTTCCTCGACGAGGACGACACCGCCGGTCGCTACAGCGCGACCCCGGCCGATTCGAACGCCGAGGACACTGCGCTGCTCGATGACGAGCCGGAGGGCCGGCGCCGGTTCGGCCGCCGTCGCAACCGGACGCCCGAGGACGAATACGAAACCAAGTCGGTCGCCGACGACGATCTCGAGGACGCGCTCGCGAAGTCCCGCCGCGGCACCCTCGACCTCGGGCTGTTGCTGCTGCGCATCGCGCTCGGCGGCTTCGTCGGCGCGCACGGACTGCAGAAGCTGTTCGGCCTGTGGAACGGGCCGCGACTCAGCGGTTTCGAGCAGATGCTCGTCGACGGCGGATTCAACGCCGACTACGCGCAGATCCTTGCGATCGTCGGTGCGCTGGCGGAGACGGTCGGCGGCCTCATGGTCATCCTCGGTCTTCTCACCCCGATCGGCGCGTCGGCCATCCTCGGCACGATGCTCATCGCCGCGGCGTATCGGGTGTCCTCGGCCGGCGGCTTCGAATTCTTCGCCGCCGCACAGGGGGCGGAGTACGAGCTGTTCCTCGCGGCCACCGCGGCCGCGGTCATCCTCACCGGTCCGGGCCTGTACTCACTGGACTACCCGCGCGGCTGGGCACGCCGGCCGTTCGTCGGGTCGTTCGTGTGGCTGATCGTGGGCATCGGTGCAGCCGCCGCCGTGTGGATTCTGGCGAACGGGACCAACCCGCTGAACTGAGCCGGCGGCACAGAACGAAAGTGCGGGGTGCGTACCGATCCGGTACGCACCCCGCACTTTGTGGTTCAGCGGTCAGTCGACCTGACGGACCGCACCCTTGTCGGCCGACGTCGCGAGCTTCGCGTACGCGCGCAGCGCGGTCGTGACGGTGCGCTCACGGTTGTTCGGCTGCCACGGGCGTTCGGAGGCCTCCATCTTCGCGCGACGCTCGGCGAGCACCTCGTCGTCGACGAGGACCTCGAGGCGACGGGTCTTGACGTCGATGAGGATTCGATCGCCGTCCTCGACGAGTCCGATCGCGCCACCCGACGCCGCCTCCGGCGACATGTGGCCGACCGACAGACCCGACGATCCGCCGGAGAACCGCCCGTCGGTGATGAGGGCGCACTTCTTGCCCATGCCGGTGCCCTTCATGAAGGCGGTCGGGTGCAGCATCTCCTGCATGCCCGGCCCGCCCGCGGGGCCCTCGTAGCGGACGACGAGCACCTCGCCGGCCTGGATGGTCTTCGACAGGATGACCTGGACGGCCTCCTCCTGGCTCTCGACCACGCGGGCTGGACCCTCGAAGTGCCACAGGTCCTCGTCGATGCCCGCGGTCTTGAGCACCGCACCGTCGGGGGCGAGGTTGCCGCGCAGGACGCACAGCCCGCCCTCGACGGTGTAGGCGTGCTCGAGGTCGCGGATGCAGCCGCCGGCGGCGTCGGTGTCGAGCGAGCTCCACCGGTTGGCCGTCGAGAACGGGGTCGTGGTGCGGACGCCACCCGGAGCCGCGTGGAACAGTTCGACGGCCTCGTCGGTCGCCTTGCCGCCGCGGATGTCCCAGTCGTCGAGGGCCTCCGCCAGGGTCGGGCTGTAGACGGTCGAGGTGGTGTCGTCGAGCAGACCGGCCCGTCGCAACTCACCGAGGATCGCCGGGATTCCGCCGGCCCGGTGGACGTCCTCCATGTGGTAGTCGGAGTTCGGGGAGACCTTCGACAGGCAGGGAACGTTGCGGCTGATCTCGTCGATGGTCGACAGATCGAAGTCGGCGACCTCGCCCTCCTGCGCCGCGGCGAGGATGTGCAGCACGGTGTTGGTCGAGCCGCCCATGGCGACGTCGAGCGCCATCGCGTTCCGGAAGGCGGCGGGGGTCGCGATGCTCCGCGGCAGCACCGACGCGTCGTCCTCGCGGTACCAGCGGTTGGCGGCCTCGATGACGACCCTGCCGGCGCGCTCGAACAGCGCACGACGCGCCTCGTGGGTGGCCAGCGTGGAACCGTTGCCCGGCAGGGCGAGTCCGAGGGCCTCGGTGAGGCAGTTCATCGAGTTGGCGGTGAACATGCCCGAGCACGAACCGCAGGTCGGGCAGGCCGACCGCTCGACCTCGCTCAGGCCGTCCTCGTCCACGTCGCTGTTGGCCGACGCGGAGATCGCGGTGATCAGGTCGGTGGGCGCCTGGGCGACGCCGTCGACGACGACCGCCTTGCCGGCCTCCATCGGACCGCCGGACACGAAGACGGTCGGGATGTTCAGGCGCATCGCGGCATTCAGCATGCCGGGGGTGATCTTGTCGCAGTTGGAGATGCACACCAGCGCGTCGGCGGTGTGGGCGTTGACCATGTATTCGACGGAGTCGGCGATGATCTCGCGGGACGGCAACGAGTAGAGCATGCCGCCGTGGCCCATGGCGATGCCGTCGTCGACGGCGATGGTGTGGAACTCACGCGGGACGCCGCCCGCGGCTCGCACTGCGTCGGCGACGATCTCGCCGACATCCTTGAGGTGCACATGGCCCGGCACGAACTGCGTGTACGAGTTGGCGATCGCCACGATGGGCTTGCCGAAATCGTCGTCGGTCATACCGGTGGCTCGCCACAGGGAGCGGGCGCCGGCGGCTTCGCGGCCGACGGTGGTGGTGCGTGACCTCAAGGCTGGCATGGGTTCCTCAATATCGATCGTCGGGTCGGGCAGAGTCGGCGTCGCCGAACGGTTTCGGGCACTGCTGGGCCGAAGACGTTGTGCGCGTCGGACTCTTGGCGTCAACTCCGCGATCCCGGGGGTTTGTCTCACTCGGGCTGTGGGCCCCGGGAACTGGGTTGAACGGCGTCGCACGCTGAGGGTGGGCGTCGCGAGTCGCCGAGAGACCAGGCTACTCCGCTGTGACATGCGGAAACAAAACGATTCGGGCGTGACCCCGGGCCGTCGACGCAGCGGCGGCGGACTCAGATTCCCAGAACCGCCTTGGCGATGGAGAAGTAGACGATCAGGCCGGTTGCATCGCAGAACGTCGAGATGAACGGGGTGGAGAAGACCGCGGGGTCCACCCGGATGGATTTCGCGACCAGGGGCATCACGCCGCCGACGGTCGCAGCCATCGTGCAGATCGACACGATCGTCAGCCCGATGACCGCGCCGATGTCGACCCCGTAGACCAGTGCGGCGACGGCGAATCCGGCGACGCCGAGCAGCGAGCCCATCGTCAGTCCGACCCGGACCTCCTTGGCGGCAACCCGGACCACGTCGCGGGTGGTGACGTCGTCGGTCGCGAGGGCGCGGGTGACGGTGGTGGCGGCCTGCGACCCGGTGTTGCCGCCGATGCCGGTCAGCAGCGGGATGAACAGGGCGAGGGCGACCTTCTGTTCGAGGGTGCCCTCGAAGATCTCCAGGACGTTGACGGTGAGGATCGCCGACACCGCGAGGACGAACAGCCACACGATGCGGGCGCGGGTGATCGACAGGATCGATGCGTGCAGGTACGGCTCGCGGAGCGGTTCGCGCGCGCCGGCACGGGCCTCGTCGGTGTCGCGGGCCTGTTCGACGACCTCGACCGCGTCGTCGATGGTGAGGACACCGACCAGCCGGTTGTCACGATCGACGACAGGCATCGCGAGAATGCCGCGGTCGATGCATCGTTGGGCGGTGGACTCGGCGTCGTCGTCGACGTTGGCGAACATCGGCTTGCTCATCAGCTCGGCGACGGGTGCGTCGGGTTCGGCGAGGAGAAGGTCGCGGAGGCTGACGACGCCACACAGCGAACGCGCATCGTCGAGGACGGGCACGGTGTAGATCGTCTCGGCGGCGTGGCCGCGGTCCTTGACCCGGGTGAGGGCGGCGTCGGCGGTCTCGTCGCGCCGGGCGTGGACGAACTCGGGACTCATCCGACGCCCGACCGAACCGCGCGGGTAACCCAGTACGACGGCGGTGACGTCGCGTTCGCCGGGGGTGAGTTGCTGGATGAGGGCCCGGGCGACGCCGGCGGGCAGTTCGTCGAGGAGTTCGGCGCGGTCGTCGGGGTCGAGGTGATCGAACGCCGCCGCCACCTCGACCGTCCCGAGATCGTCGATGAGCCGACGCTGGGAGCCCGAGGAGAGATCGTCGAAGACCTCGACGGCGAGGTCCTTCGGGAGGAGACGGAAGGCCACGCCCCGCGCCTGATGGGACAGGCGGTCGAGGAGAGCCGCGATGTCACCGGCGGGCAGCGCCGAGAGCGCGGTCGCGGCCGCTCCGAGTTGACCGTCGGAGATCAGGTCGTCGAGTTGGTTCGCGTCGAGCATCGCGTACGTCACGCGACGAGCCTATCGGCTGCTGTCGTTGTCAAAGCCGTTCGCGCAGCGTCGATTCTGTGCCGCCGGGACCGATCGAACCTACTTGTCGCGGTTCGCGGCGGCCTCGAACGGATCCGGGATGCGGCCCTTGCTCACCACGTTCAATACGGGTAGATCACGAAAACCGATGGCGGGCAGCTTGATCCGCTCACCGTCGGGGCGGACCGCACGGACCGAGCTCCACTTCGGGAACTGCAGGCCGGCGATCTCGGACCAGGGGAGTTCGGTGGTGGACAGGCCACCCACCACGCGGAGTCCGTCCTCGGTGACGACCGTGCGGAGGCGGTGGATCCACATGTACAGGGCCACCGGGACGATGAAGAGGAAAGCGAACCAGTACGAGGCGCCGAGCAGCAGGACCACCACGAGCGCGACCATCGGCACCGTGAAGTAGGCGACACGGTTGATACGGAAGACCACCGGGTAGGGGATCTCCGCAGAGTCGTCGGGTGTCGAGGCGGCGGGGTCGCTGGAATCAGTCGGCACACATCCATTGTGCCAACCCGGCCACGAGGAACGCGGCGTCGGGTCTACCCGGCAGTAGTCGGTGAGACGTCCGTCACCACCAGTGCGTTCTCATCATGTGGGACGGCATGGTCCGGAGTTTGACTCAGAACGACGCGCGGTCCTACCGTGATCTACGTGATGACAAACGGGATCCTCGTAGTAATCGGCTGGCGCGTCGCCTGACCGGTCACTTCACAGACCCCTACCGGCATCGACGCGCCACCCTCGAACAGCGGAAGCTGTCGGGGGTTTTTTCATGTCAGGTAGTCACATCACCCAACCACCGAAATACAAACAAGATGAGGATCGTGCAGTGAGCGCACCAACAGCACGCACCGACGCCGGCCGTAATGAGCCGACGCGTAACGCCGGACTGCGTCAGCAGTCTCCCGCGGCGGGCAACCTCCGTGCGGTAGGTCAGCACACCGTCGCGCCGGAGCGCGTCAGCGGTGCGCAGTCTGTGGTCCGATCCCTCGAGGAGCTCGGTGTCGAGGTCGTCTTCGGCATCCCCGGTGGTGCGGTCCTGCCGGTCTACGACCCGCTGCTCGACTCCACCAAGGTCCGCCACGTCCTCGTGCGCCACGAGCAGGGTGCCGGCCACGCCGCAACCGGCTACGCGCAGGTCGCCGGTCGCGCCGGCGTCATGATGGCGACCTCGGGCCCCGGTGCCACCAACCTGGTCACCCCGCTGGCCGATGCGCAGATGGACTCCGTTCCGGTCGTGGCGATCACCGGCCAGGTCGGCCGCTCGCTGATCGGCACCGACGCCTTCCAGGAAGCCGACATCTCCGGCATCACCATGCCGATCACGAAGCACAACTTTCTGGTCAGTCGCGCCATCGACATCCCGAAGACCATCGCCGAGGCCTTCCACATCGCCGAGAGCGGCCGTCCCGGTGCGGTTCTCGTCGACATCCCGAAGGACATCCTGCAGAGTCAGACCACGTTCTCGTGGCCGCCGCAGATCGACCTGCCCGGCTACCGTCCGGTCACCAAGCCGCACGGCAAGCAGGTTCGCGAGGCGGCTCGCCTGATCAACGCCGCCAAGTCGCCGGTCCTCTACGTCGGTGGCGGCGTCATCAAGGCCAACGCCTCCGAGGAGCTGCTCGAGCTCGCCGAGCTGACCGGCATCCCGGTCGTCACGACCCTGATGGCGCGCGGCGCGTTCCCCGACAGCCACGACCAGCACCTGGGCATGCCGGGTATGCACGGCACCGTCGCGGCGGTGGGCGCCCTGCAGCGCAGCGACTTGCTGATCACCCTCGGCGCGCGGTTCGACGACCGCGTGACCGGTCAGCTCGATTCCTTCGCGCCCGACGCCAAGGTCATCCACGCCGACATCGACCCGGCCGAGATCGGCAAGAACCGTCCGGTCGACGTGCCGATCGTCGGCGACTGCAAGGCGGTCATCGCCGAGCTGACCGAGACGCTGCGCGACGAGCGGGCGACCACCGGCACCACGCCGGACCTGTCGGAGTGGTGGACCTACCTCGACGGCATCCGAAAGACCTACCCGCTGAGCTACGACCGTCAGACCGACGGTTCGATGTCGCCGGAGTTCGTCATCCAGGCGCTGGGCAAGGCCGCCGGACCCGACGCGGTGTACTGCGCCGGCGTCGGCCAGCACCAGATGTGGGCCGCGCAGTTCATCTCCTACGAGAAGCCGCGCACCTGGCTGAACTCCGGTGGTCTGGGCACGATGGGTTACGCGGTGCCCGCCGCCATGGGCGCCAAGGCCGCCGCACCCGACACCGAGGTGTGGGCCATCGACGGCGACGGCTGCTTCCAGATGACCAACCAGGAACTGGCCACCTGCGCGATCGAGGGCATCCCGATCAAGGTCGCGCTGATCAACAACGGCAACCTGGGCATGGTCCGCCAGTGGCAGACCCTCTTCTACGAAGAGCGCTACTCCAACACCGACCTCGCCACGCACTCGCGGATGATCCCGGACTTCGTGAAGCTGTCAGAGGCATTGGGCTGCGTCGCTTTCCGCGTCGAGCGTGAGGAGGACGTCGACGACGTCATCGCGCAGGCACGTGCGATCAACGACCGCCCGGTCGTCATCGACTTCATCGTCGGCAAGGACGCCCAGGTGTGGCCGATGGTCGCCGCCGGCACCGGCAACGACGAGATCATGGCGGCCCGCAACATCCGACCGCTGTTCGACGACGAGGAGTCGGCGTCGGACCCGGTCGAAATCCACGAGACGATGAACGCCCCCCGCGGGACCGTCGACCAGCAGGTCGACAACGCCGGGGCCGACCGCGCAGCAGAGAAGGACCCGAAGTGAGCACCACCCACACCCTCAGCGTCCTGGTCGAGGACCGGCCGGGCGTCCTGGCCCGTGTCTCCGGATTGTTCTCGCGTCGCGGGTTCAACATCGAGTCGTTGGCCGTCGGACCCACCGAGCTCAAGGGGATCTCGCGGATGACCATCATGGTCTCCGTCGAGGACTTCCCCCTCGAGCAGGTCACCAAGCAGCTCAACAAGCTGGTGAACGTGATCAAGATCGTCGAGCAGGACCCGGCCAACTCGGTGTCCCGCGAGCTCATGATGGTCAAGGTCCGTTCGGACTCGACGGTTCGCACCGAGGTCATCGAGGTGGTGAACCTGTTCCGCGCCAAGGTCATCGACGTGTCGCCGGAGTCCCTCACCATCGAGGCCACCGGTACGTCGGAGAAGCTCGAGGCGCTGCTCCGGATGCTCGATCCTTACGGCATCCGCGAGATCGCCCAGTCCGGCGCCGTTGCGCTCGGACGCGGACCGAAGAGCATGTCGGCCAACCGCTGACCGTAGACTGCGCTGTTGACAGCGGCGAAAGAATTTATATGTCCCTCGGCGAGAGAGAGAATCGCGAGGGGCGCCACAAATCGAAGGGAAACAAAGTGGCCATCGAACTGTTCTACGACGACGACGCGGATCTGTCGATCATCCAGGGTCGCAAGGTCGCGGTGATCGGCTATGGCAGCCAGGGCCATGCGCATTCGCTGTCGCTGCGCGACTCGGGCGTCGACGTCGTCATCGGCCTGCGTGAGGGTTCCAAGTCCAAGGCCAAGGCCGAGGAGCAGGGCCTCAAGGTGCTGACCGCTTCCGAGGCCGCGGCCTGGGCCGACGTCATCATGGTCCTCGCACCCGACACCTCGCAGGCACAGATCTTCACCGAGGACATCGAGCCGAACCTCAAGGACGGCGACGCGCTGTTCTTCGGTCACGGCCTGAACATCCACTTCGGTCTGATCAAGGCTCCGGAGAACGTCACCGTCGCCATGGTCGCGCCGAAGGGCCCCGGCCACCTCGTTCGTCGTCAGTTCGTCGACGGCAAGGGTGTGCCCGCGCTCATCGCGGTCGCCCAGGATCCGAAGGGTGAGGGCCAGGCTCTCGCTCTCAGCTACGCCAGCGCCATCGGCGGTGGCCGCGCGGGAATCATCAAGACCACCTTCAAGGAAGAGACCGAGACCGACCTCTTCGGTGAGCAGGCTGTGCTCTGCGGTGGCACCGAGGAACTGGTCAAGGCCGGCTTCGAGGTCATGGTCGAGGCCGGTTACGCACCGGAGATGGCCTACTTCGAGGTGCTGCACGAGCTCAAACTCATCGTCGACCTCATGTACGAGGGTGGCATCGCCCGCATGAACTACTCGGTCTCCGACACCGCCGAGTTCGGTGGCTACATCTCGGGCCCGCGCGTCATCGACGCCGACACCAAGGAGCGCATGCGCGCCATCCTGAAGGACATCCAGGACGGCACCTTCGTCAAGCGCCTCGTCGCCAACGTCGAGGGCGGCAACAAGGAGCTCGAGGGCCTGCGCAAGCAGAACGCCGAGCACCCGATCGAGGTCACCGGCAAGAAGCTGCGCGACCTGATGAGCTGGGTTGATCGTCCGATCACCGAAACCGCCTGAGTCTAAGCATTTCTTACGATCGGCCCCCGGGATTTCCCGGGGGCCGATCGGCTTTTAGGCCACGGTCGACCGGGACCGGCTGTGAATGGCCTGTGACGTGATGTTGCAGGGGACTGCTACCGTCACCTGCGAACATCAATGGGGGTGTGATGCGGGTAGATTCTGGGGTGCTCCAATCGCTTGCCAACCAAGCCGACGACGCTGCTTCGGCTCTTGTGGCAGCTGATCTCGGAGACAGGCGCGACTCGCTGCGGATTGTGTCGACGGTTCGGCGACGCAGTGGGCTGCACGACTCGTTGCTTTGGAGCTTCGGTCGCAGGCGGAGTCGATTTCCGACAGTCTGAGCTCCGTCGGAAACGCAGTTCGAGGCGCGGGCAATACGTTTGAGGTCGAGGACGCGGCGCTAGCTCGAACGTTCGAAAGTCTCGAGTTCGGGGCCGGGAGGAATTAGCGTGCTGCCGACTCGCCCGCAGCTCACCGGTTGGGCTCCGGCAGCACTCGCCGGCGGCGGGGAATCAGTTGACACAGCAGGGGCGACGACCGAGTCTGCTGTCGGGTCGGTGTACACGGCGTGTCAGAGTCTGCCCTCACTGAGAGGCTGGACAGGGCTGAGTCACGATGCCGGGACAGCGGCGTTCCGGCGCGCGACCAACTCGGCGACAGATCTTGCGTCGTTTGCTGCCTCAGTAGGGTTGGCGCTCTCCGAGGGGGCACACACGCTTGGAAAAGCGCGAACAGACCTTCTGGCGAAGGCTGACGCCGTGGACGCGAGCAAACTCTGGGTGACCGACGCGTGGGTCGTCTTGATCGACCCGATTGAAATGTCCATCGAGGAGGCCGATCGTCTGGCCGGGGAAGCTAATCGACAGCAGGGCGCCATAAACCAACTCATGTTGGCAGTCGACGCCGCTGACAACTCAGTTGCACAGGCCATCCAGGCCGCCGCGGGCAAGCACGGTTGGACAAACCCGTCGACAAACATGTTTGTACCGATTCCGGGGCTAGTGGCCCCGACCGATCAAGTGCCGAACCCGGGCACCCTTCTGGGTCTGCAACAGCAGCTGATGGTGCGTGCCGAGGACATGGCGATGACGGTGCGAGCAACAGAGAGGTTCGAAGATGATCAGGGCCGCCACAAGATTCTCTACATGCAGGACGGTAGTCGCCAAGTCATCACCGAATGGGATCCGTACCGGGGGTCCATGCCGTCAATGAAGCTTTTCGAGACGACTGTCAAGCATTATGACCGCGGCGGGAAGGTGATCTCGACTTCGCACTCATGGGAGGACCTCACCGGAACGAAGGTATTCTCCACCACCTGGGCTGACGGAACTACGGCATATGCGGAGGAATGGGAGGACGGATACAAGACCGGCCGAGTGACTACGCCGGACGGTCGTACTGGGGACATACCGGCGGACAGCCCGTTCTTCTCGCATCCGATCGAGACGACCATCGGGGGCGTGCTCAGTGGAGTCGACAAGTATGTCGATGACGGTCACGGTATCCCGCGGATCTCGGCGGCAGGCGCCGAGAAGCTCGGGGCGGGTGCTAAGTACGGTGGTCCAGCGCTGGCGATCGGCGTTGGAATCTATGACGTTGTAGTGGCTGAGGACAAGTGCGTCGCGGGGTTCTCGGCTGCGTTCGGCGCCGCCGGCGGGTATGCGGGCGGCGTTCTTGGCGCAGGCGCGTCCGCCCCTGGCGGCCCGGCGGCTGTCGCCGGTGCCGCAGGAGGCTCCATGGCTGGAAGCTGGCTCTTCGGGTGGGTCGGCAAGAAGGTCGGAGAAGTCGTTTGTCCAGCGCCGACGTCGTGACATACGCTCCACGGGTCGAAAACTGTTGCGTCGGGGGAGTTTCGTGACCGATGTACGCAGGCCGGAAGCGTGGCGGGGTGGCCGTGTGATCGGACTCCTATTCGTCGCTCTGATGACGCCGGCTGCGGTCGCTCTGGCGGTGAGTGCGTTTCGAGCGCGGGATGTGCCGACTGCCTTCGTTGCAGCTGCGTTTTCGTTGGCGATAATCATCGCTGCAGTCGGTGTACTCCAAGTCCGTGTTCTCGAACGGGTCGAGCCCAACGTTGAGTTCACTGGCGCGCGGACCATTTTGCGTTACGACCGTGTCTACGATCGCCTGATTCGTGTCGCGCTGGCGCTGGCGACTGTCGGCGGTGTGGGATTCGTGGTGCTCGTCCCGTCGGGCGTGATCGACCTGTCGCTGACGCCAGGACAGAAGGTCTTCTTTCCGATCGGGGTCGCCGTCATCGTAGCCGCCGCGGTTTATGGCGAGTATGCCCGCCGGAAATATGGGCCGCCGAGTATCACCTTCGACGACCAGGGCTTGACGCACCATCGGACTGCGTCTGACACGGAGATCCGGTGGGTCGACATCGCTCGAATCACGGCGGAACGGACCGAATCACGGCCGGCCCGCGACGTAGTGGTCATAGAGAGCGCGCCTGATTCGCCGCGATACATGCTGGGTGACGCGCCCTGGTATACGCCGGGCGGAGCGGCGCTCTACTCGATGCTGCGCTTCTATTGGATGAACGCCGAGTCACGGACTGAACTGGTGGACGGCAGTGCCGCGGAGAGGCTCGACGCTGACCAGTTCGCCGACACCGGTCGGTAGGCGTCGGTAGTCCTGCGTATGCACTGACAGCGGGCCCGCATCTCTCCGGAGGTGCGGGCCCGCCGTCGTCGACGCACAAACCCACCCGTTTTCGGCAGACCCACCCCGTGCGCGGATCTGCCGAGAAGGATGGGGTTTGCGGAGCGGTTGGGGGCCGCCCGCGGGCTGACTCCGGGGCCCCGAAAACCGCCCCTGAAAAGCACCCCTGAAAGAGACCCTCCACAGCGGGACCGGCGGCACTATGTCGCCGGTCCACCCCTGGAGGGTCGATCTCAGGGGCGGTTTTCAGCGAAAGCTGCGGCTGGGCGGGCAATGTCCCGGAAACGCACAACGCCCCGGGTGTGAACCCGGGGCGTCGCATGGGGAAGTTCGATCAGGCGATCGTGAATCCCTTGTACTCGGGGATCGAGGCCACCCGGTTGAGGATCGGCTTGATGTTGGTGCCGGTCTCCGGGCCGAAGCAACCGAGGAAGTAGTAGGCGTTCACCATGCCGACGAGGCGGTCGCCGACGACGACGGGGCTGCCGGAGTCGCCTTCGATGACGCACAGCTGGCTCAGGTGGACGTCACCCTCGGAGAACCAGGCGATGCCACAGGTGTTGCCGGTGGTGCGGCCTTCCTTGCACGCGATGGTGGGGAAGCCGATGGGCCGGGGGTCGACGGAGCGGATCGTCACGCCGCGGACGGTGCGCAGCGGCACGACCTTCGAGGCGTCCATCTGGATGATCGCCATGTCGAGGTCGGAGAACGAGTGGGTGATGGTGCCGGCCTGGCCGCGGTCCTGGAAGGTCTCCGAGTAGACCTTCTGGCCGGGGTTACCGCAGTGTCCCGCGGTGATGCCGATGAGCTTGCCGGTCTTGGAGCGGCCGATCGTCGTCAGGGTGCAGGCTGCAGCGGAGTTACCACCTTTGAGGACAAGAATTCCAGAGCCGCCCCCGAGGAAGATCTTCGCCGGGGCCGCAACCGCGACACCCGCTCCCCAGCCGGCGAGCACCGTCGCAGCCAAAACCGCCAACAGTGCCGTCAGCTTCTTCGTCATCCGCTCTCCACTTCTAATTCGCAATGCGCCGAAACGCCTGCCGGAAAGGTCGCGGCAGGCGGTCAAAGCACACCGTACCGGGACTCTCCGGCGTTCGCTCCGGCGTGGGATCGACCCGCGGTCGGTTTGCAACCCTTCCGTGATGCTCGCCGTAGCGCGCCGTAATGCCCGTCACACTCTACCCAGCCACACGGACACGGCTTCTCTTTTGGGGTAGACCGCCTGTTCGGAGCCATCTACCAGACCTTTAAGCTGTGATGCGGAGAGTCCACGACGCTCCGTCCTGCCGAAGGTGAGAAATCGCACCTGCCCCGAACCTGGAGAAAAGACTGTGAGCTCTGCTGGCCGCCCGGTCGTACTCATCGCCGACAAGCTGGCGCCGTCCACCGTGGAAGCACTCGGTGACGGTGTCGAGGTGCGCTGGGTCGACGGCCCGGACCGTCCCAAGCTGCTCGAGGCCGTCGTCGACGCCGACGCCATCCTCGTGCGTTCCGCGACGACTGTCGACGCCGAGGTCCTCGACGCCGGCAAGAAGCTGAAGATCATCGCGCGCGCCGGTGTCGGTCTCGACAACGTCGACGTGCCCGCCGCCACCGCCCGCGGCGTCATGGTCGTCAACGCGCCGACCTCCAACATCCACACCGCCGCCGAGCACGCCATCGCGCTGCTGATGTCGGCGTCGCGCCAGATCCCGGCCGCCGACGCCACCCTGCGCGAGAAGACCTGGAAGCGTTCGTCTTTCAACGGTGTCGAGATCTTCGACAAAACCGTCGGCGTCGTCGGCCTCGGCCGCATCGGTCAGCTGGTCGCGGCACGTCTGGCCGCCTTCGAGACCCACATCATCGCGTACGACCCCTACGTCTCGCCGGCCCGCGCCGCTCAGCTCGGCATCGAGCTGGTCAGCCTCGACGAGCTCCTCGAGCGCGCCGACTTCATCACCGTGCACCTGCCCAAGACGCCCGAGACCCTTGGTCTCATCGGCGCCGAGCAGCTCGCCCGCACCAAGAAGGGTGTCGTCATCGTCAACGCCGCCCGCGGTGGTCTGATCGACGAGCAGGCACTGGCCGACGCCATCAACTCCGGCCAGGTCCGCGCTGCCGGACTCGACGTCTTCGCGACCGAGCCCTGCACCGACTCGCCGCTGTTCGACCTCCCGCAGGTCGTCGTCACCCCGCACCTCGGCGCCTCCACCAGCGAGGCCCAGGACCGTGCCGGCACCGACGTCGCCAAGAGCGTCCGTCTCGCCCTGGCCGGTCACTTCGTGCCCGACGCCGTCAACATCACCGGCGGCGCGGTCGACGAAGAGGTCGCCCCGTGGCTCGAGGTCGCCCGCAAGGCCGGTGTCCTCGTCGGCGCCATCAGCAAGGAGCCGCCGACCTCCATTGTCGTCGACGTCCGCGGTGAGCTGGCCGCAAAGAACGTCGAGGTCCTCGGACTGTCGGCACTGCGCGGCCTGTTCTCGGCCGTCCTCGACGAGCCGGTCACCTTCGTCAACGCCCCGGCCGTCGCCGAGAGTCGTGGCGTCACCAGCGAGGTGACCACCGCTCCGGAGAGCCCCAACCACCGCAGCGTCGTCGATGTGAAGGCCGTCTTCGCCGACGGCTCGGTCCACAACGTCTCCGGCACGCTCACCGAGCCCCGTCTCGTCGAGAAGATCGTCAACATCAACGGCCGCAACTTCGACCTCCGCGCCGAGGGCCACAACCTGATCGTCAGCTACGCCGATCGTCCGGGCTCGCTCGGCAAGATCGGCACCCTGCTCGGCGATGCCGGCGTCGACATCCTCGCCGCCGGTCTGTCGCAGGATGCCGAGGGCGGCGGCGCGACCATGATGCTGCGCGTGAGCAGCGCGGTCGGCGACGACGTCGTCGAGGCCATCGGTACGGCTGTGGGCGCCACCCTGATCGAGCAGGTGGACCTGTCGTGAAGCTCGCTGTCATCGCCGGCGACGGCATCGGACCCGAGGTCATCGGGGAGGCGCTCGGCGTCCTCGAGACCGTCGTCCCGTCGGTGAGCACCACCGAGTTCGATCTCGGCGCTCGGCGCTACCACCGCAACGGTGAGCTCCTCACCGAGGACGACCTCGAGTCGCTGCGCCGCCACGACGCAATCCTGTTGGGCGCCATCGGTGATCCGTCGGTGCCCCCGGGCATCCTCGAACGCGGCCTGCTGCTCACCATGCGTTTCGCCCTTGATCACCACGTGAACCTGCGTCCGTCGCGCCGGTACCCGGGTGTCACCTCGCCGCTGGCCGGTGACCCCGAGATCGACTTCGTCGTCGTCCGCGAGGGCACCGAGGGGCCCTACACCGGTAACGGTGGCTCGATCCGCGTGGGCACCCCGCACGAGGTGGCCACCGAGGTCAGCGTCAACACCCGCTTCGGCGTCGAACGCGTGGTGCGCAACGCTTTCCAGCGTGCGCAGCAGCGTCGTAAGAAGCTCACACTGGTCCACAAGACCAACGTGCTCGGCTTCGCCGGAAAGCTGTGGAGCCGTGCGGTCGAGGAGATCGGCGCCGAATTCCCCGACGTCACCACCGACTACTGCCATGTGGACGCGGCGACCATCTACCTGGTCACCGACCCCGGCCGCTTCGACGTGGTCGTCACCGACAACCTGTTCGGCGACATCATCACCGACATCGCGGCTGCCGTCAGCGGCGGAATCGGACTCGCGGCGTCGGGCAACATCGATGCCACCGGCGCGAACCCGTCGATGTTCGAACCGGTTCACGGTTCGGCACCCGACATCGCCGGTCAGGGCAAGGCCGATCCGACCGCTGCCATCCTGTCCACGGCGCTGCTGCTCCAGCACCTCGGTGAGAACGACGCCGCGGCCCGGATCGAGAAGGCCGTCGCCGACGACCTCGCCGAGCGCAGCGGCCCCGTCGTCACCAGTGAGGTAGGCAAGCGCATCCGCGAACGCCTCGCCTGAGGTCCGCGAACCCGCACCACGGAATCAACCCACCACCCGGCGATCGGGTGGTGGGTTGATCCATATGTGGTGGATTCCCGGGCCGGTCAGGCCTTCACCGGCTCCTCGTCGAGCCGCTGGGCGTCGCGCGGGACCAGGGGAGTGGCCACCAGCGGTGCGAGTGCGGTCACGGCGAACGCCGCCGGGAAGCCGACCGCGGCGATCAGAGCCCCCAACACCGGCGTCGTCGCCGCGGTCACCAGGTACTGTCCGGTGTTCTGCACCGCGAGTCCGCGTCCGCTCCAGTCGGGCCCGGCGAACTCGGCGATGGCGGTGAACGCCAGGCCGTTGTCGGCCACCGAGATGACGCTCGCCACCGCCATCAGAGCGGGTGCGACGGGACTGTCGAACCAATCCGCCAGGGCGAGAGCGCACATCGATGCGACACCCGCGACCGCGATGATCCGGATCGGACCCATCCGGGAGAGCCATGCGTCCGACCATCGGCCCGCGGCGATCCGGCCGAGGGCGCCGACCACCTGCGTCACGGTGATCAGGATCCCGGCGCCGGCGGGCGACCAGCCGTGGGCCACGATCAACCACGTGGGCACGAAGGTCCACATCATCGACTGCGGTACGACGAGCAGCATGCTGACGACGTGGACGCGGGCCAGAAACGAGTTGCCCCGGTAGGGGTTTCGGCCGGTCGTGGGATCGTGTTCGGCGCCAACGGAAGTCGCCCGACGCGGTGGGTCGGTGATGCCGATCAGCACGGCCACCAGGCCGACGGCGGTGATCACGGCCGGGATGGCCAGGGCCACAGCGGGTCCCTGGGTGTCCGCGACGACCGGCATGGTCAACGCGCAGGTCCCGATGCCCAGGGGTTGCGCCATCTGCCGGACACCCATCGCGGTGCCGCGCTGCTGGGCGGGGAACCAGCCCACCACGATCCGACCGCTGGCGCCGTTGGCGGCGCCGGATCCGATGCCGCCCACCAGGAGTGCCGCTCCGACGAGGACATACGACGCATCGGCGGCCGCGGCAACGGCCGCGCCGGTGGCGCCGACGAGCGAGATCGACAGGGAGATCAGCAGGATCCGACGTTCGCCGTATCGGTCCAACAGGATCCCCCACAGGAACGTGGCCATCGTGAGGCCGATCGTGGGGACGGCGGCGAGCGTCGACGCCGCGGTGAGGGTCAGTCCGGCGTTGGTGTGTAGCGCGGGTATCAGATACGCGACGCCGCTCACGACGCAGGTGGTCGTCAGTGCGGCGAGCAGTGAGCATCCGAGGATGACCCACCTCCTGGTGCTGGAAATGATGCTCACGTCATCCATCCGAACTCACCCCGCTCACAAATCCCATAGTTTGGAACAATTGGTTCACATTCTAAGACCGGCGGAATGGTTGGCCAACTCGGCTCCCAACGGATGGGATCGATGGGTGCGATAGGGTCTGGACATGCGCTTAGGTCGAATTGCGAGTCCCGACGGAGTGGCCTTCGTGTCCGTCGAAGGGGAGGGCGACGACGCTGTCGCCAAGGAGATCGCCGAGCATCCGTTCGGCACCCCGACGTTCACCGGTCGCTCCTGGAAACTGGCCGACGTCCGTGTGCTGGCCCCGATCCTTGCCAGCAAGGTGATCTGCATCGGCAAGAACTACGCCGCGCACGCGGCCGAGATGGGTGGTGAGGCGCCGGCCGATCCGGTGATCTTCATCAAGCCCAACACCTCGATCATCGGTCCCGAGGTCCCGATCGTGCGCCCGCCGTCGTCGGAACGCGTCGACTACGAAGGCGAACTGGCCGTGGTCATCGGCCGTCCCTGCAAGGACGTCAAGGCCGCACAGGCCAAGGACGTCATCCTGGGTTACACGATCGCCAACGACGTGACCGCCCGTGATCACCAGAAGGCCGACGGTCAGTGGACACGCGGCAAGAGCTACGACACGTTCTGCCCGCTCGGTCCCTGGATCGAGACCTCCTTCGATCCGTCCGACGTCGAACTCGTCACCGAGCTCGACGGAGAGGTCAAGCAGCGCACGCGGACGTCGTTGATGCTGCACGACATCGGCGAGATCGTCGAGTGGATCACGCGGATCATGACCCTGCTCCCCGGTGACGTGATCCTCACGGGCACGCCCGAAGGAGTGGGACCCATGGTTGCCGGACAGCGGGTCTCGGTGACCGTCAACGGAATCGGCACGCTCTCCAACCCGGTGGTGGACAAGGCATGACAGCTCCCAGTACGGCACGCGTCAACGGAATCGACATCTCCTACAGCGTGGCCGGGAGCGGCCCGCTCGTCGTCATGGTGATGGGCACCGGGAGTCCCGGTCGCGTGTGGAAGGCCAATCAGGAACCGGCACTGGTGAAGGCGGGCTACACCGTCGTCACCTTCGACAATCGCGGGATCGCCCCGTCGTCGGAGTGTGCGGAGGGTTTCAGCCTCGACGACATGGTCGCCGACACCGCCGCACTCATCGAACATCTGGGTCGCGGTCCGGCGATCGTCGTGGGCACCTCGTTGGGCGCCCGGATCACCCAGGAACTCGCCCTGGCGCGGCCCGACGTCGTCAAGGCCGCCGTCCTGATCGCCACCTATGGTCGCAACACACCGCTGCAGGAAGCGATCTCGGCCGGCGAGCGCGCGCTCTACGACAACAAGATCAAGCTGCCGCCGGAGTACGAGGCTGCGATCACGGCTCATCTCAACCTGTCGCCGCACACCCTCGACGACGACCGCTCCGCCCGGGACTGGCTCGACATCATCAGTTTCTCGCCGCAGACGATCACCCCGGGGGTGCGTGCGCAGCTCGAACTCCACAACAAGGAGTCCGACCGGCTCTCGGCGTACCGCAACATCACCCGCCCGACGCTGGTCGTCGGGTTCGCCGACGACCGCACCCTGCCGCCGAAGTTGGCTCGCGAGGTGGCCGAGGCGATTCCGGGTGCGGAGTACGTACAGATCGAACGTGCCGGGCATTTCGGCTATCTCGAACAACCGGCCGAGGTGAACCGCGTGCTCGTCGACTTCTGCGGGCGGTTCCGGGACTGAACGCGCCGGTCAGGGCCTGAGGCGGTTTCGATACCCTGAAGGTCATGACCAGTAGTGAAGCCGTACGAGTCCGATTCTGTCCGTCCCCGACCGGTACACCCCATGTGGGACTCGTGCGGACCGCGCTGTTCAACTATGCCCAGGCGCGTCACGACGGTGGGACCTTCGTGTTCCGCATCGAGGACACCGACTCGTCGCGCGACAGCGAGGAGTCGTACCAGGCTATCCTCGATGCCCTGCGCTGGCTCGGGATGGACTGGGACGAGGGCCCTGAGGTCGGTGGCCCGTACGGTCCCTACCGCCAGTCGGAGCGCCGTGAGATCCACGCAGACGTCGTGGCACGTCTACTCGAAGCGGGGGAGGCCTACGAGGCCTTCTCCACTCCCGAGGAGGTCGAGGCGCGGCACAAGGCGGCCGGCCGCGATCCCAAGCTCGGTTACGACAACTTCGACCGGGACCTCACCGACGAGCAGCGGGAGGCCTACCGCGCCGAGGGTCGCAAACCGGTTGTGCGCCTGCGCATGCCGGACACCGACCTCACCTGGGATGACCTCGTCCGCGGCACGACGACGATCAAGGCCGGCACCGTTCCCGATTTCGCGCTGACCCGCGCATCGGGCGACCCGCTGTACACGTTGGTCAACCCGGTCGACGACGCCATGATGAAGATCACCCACGTCCTGCGTGGTGAGGACCTGCTCTCCTCGACGCCGCGGCAGCTCGCGCTGTACGAGGCGCTCATCCGCATCGGCGTCGCCGACTTCGTGCCGAAGTTCGCCCATCTGCCGTTCGTGATGGGCGAGGGCAACAAGAAGCTGTCCAAGCGCGACCCCCAGTCGAACCTCTTCCATCACCGCGACCGCGGGTTCATCCCGGAGGGCCTGCTGAACTACCTCGCCCTCCTCGGGTGGGGTTACTCCCACGACACCGACGTCTTCTCGCTCGACGAGATGATCGCGGCTTTCGATGTGCGGCAGGTGAATTCGAATCCGGCCCGCTTCGACCAGAAGAAGGCCGACGCGATCAACGCCGAGCACATCCGCCGGCTCGAAACCGGTGACTTCACCGCCCGTCTCAAGGAGTTCCTGATCGGCCACGGGCACCTGTCGGAGCCGGTCGACGATGTGAGTTTCGCCGCACTCGCCGAACTCGTGCAGACGCGCATCCAGGTCCTCGGCGACGCCTGGGACCTCATCAAGTTCGTCTACGTCTCCGACGACGAGTTCACGATCGACGAGAAGGCCGCGAGCAAGAACCTGGGTGCCGACGCAGTGGCCGTTCTGGACGCCACGATCGCCGCCATCGAGCCGTTGGCCTCCTGGACCACCCAGGAGCTGCAGGACGCCCTCAACGCGGCTCTGGTGGACGGTATGGAGCTCAAGCCGCGTAAGGCGTTCGGTCCGGTGCGCGTCGCCGTCACCGGTTCGCAGGTGAGTCCGCCGCTCTTCGAGTCGATGGAGATCCTGGGTCGCGACAAGACCCTCGCACGGCTGTCCGCGGCACGCGAGATCGCCGCTAAATAGCCCTCTGAGCTGCACGTTTATGGACTTCCGGTAACCCTTTGCTATCGTCTTTCTCGGCACTTTTCCTCAGGGAAAAGGAAGTCCATGGGGTATGGTGTAATTGGCAACACAGCGGTTTCTGGTACCGCCATTCTAGGTTCGAGTCCTGGTACCCCAGCGAACTGAAGAAGATCGAATCCGTGAGGTTCGATCGCTGGAAGTTCCTTTGGCCCCGTCGTCTAGCGGCCTAGGACGCCGCCCTCTCAAGGCGGTAGCGCGGGTTCGAATCCCGTCGGGGCTACAGAAGCTCCCTCTTCCTGCTCGCGCAGGACGGGGGAGTTTTTCACTGCAAGGTGAGTGCGGCCGGACCCGTGTTAAGGTCTGGTTCGCCGGAAAGTTCCAAGGCCCCGTCGTCTAGCGGCCTAGGACGCCGCCCTCTCAAGGCGGTAGCGCGGGTTCGAATCCCGTCGGGGCTACGCGAACACCCTCCCTCTGTCCAGCAGAGGGAGGGTGTTTTTCTTTGCGCGGCAGACGAACTCGCCCGCGTCGCGATGTGATGATCGCTACACGGGCGAGCTGTCGGTTTCGTCGGTCGGGTTACAGGTACTGGGCGGTACTTCCCGACGCCGGCATCTCCGGGATGCCGAGCTTGCGGTGATCCCACGAGCGGATGCGTGAGGGCACCAGACGGACCGCCACGCGCTTGTGCATCATCTGCTCGACGAAGGGGCGCGATTCCTCGGTGTAAGGGGCCGTGTAGCGCTCCCAGACGCTGATCCCGACCTTCAGGCATGAGTCTGGGTCGTCGAGGATCTCGGCGGTCCCCTCGAAGGAGACGCCGCGCAATGTGTCGTAGGTGTCGCCGTCCTCGATCATCACGGTGCATCGGTTGTTGCGGCGAAGGTTGACCGCCTTCTGCGACTTGGACTTCGTCTCGAACCAGATCTCGCCGTCGATGACGCCGTACCACATGGCGACGAGGTGGATACCGCCGTCGGGGCCCGTGGTGGCGAGGGTGGCCGTGCGGCTGCGCGCGACGAATTCCTCGATCTCGGCGTCGGACATGACGATCTGGTTGCGTTGGTTGACTCCCATGTGACGAAGCTATCCGACGGACCCGTCGCACGGAACGGTCACGATGGGGATCGGCAGTGACGGTGGCTCAAGCGCGGGAGGTCTGCAGCCGCTTGTGGATCGCGTCGGCGGCGGCGAGGAGATCGGCGGCCCAGCGGGCGCCCGGGCGTCGGCCCATGCGGTCGATGGGTCCGGACACCGAGATCGCCGCGACGACGTCGCCGTTGCCGTCGCGCACGGGCGCCGAGACGCTCGCCACGCCCGCGGCGCGTTCGCCGGCACTCTGGGCCCAGCCGCGGCGTCGGATCTCGTGCAGTGCCCGCTCGCTGAAGACGCTGTCGTGCAAGAGGGCGCGCTGCGTCGCGGGGTCGGCCCAGGCGAGCAGGACCTTGGCCGCGGAGCCGGCGCTCATCGGGAAGCGTGTTCCGACGGGCACGGTGTCGCGGAGTCCGGTGGGCGGTTCCATCGCTGCGACGCACACCCGCTCGGCGCCCTCGCGGCGGTAGACCTGAACGGATTCGCCGGTGATGTCGCGGAGTCGGGGAAGGACCATCAGGGCCGACTCGGTCACGGGATCATGGGCGGATGCGGCGAGTTCGCCGAGTGCTGGTCCCGGCTGCCAGCGACCGGTGATGTCACGTGCGAGGAATCGGTGTGTCTCGAGGCCGACCGCCAGGCGGTGGGCTGTGGCGCGGGGGAGCCCGGTGCGCTCGCACAGCTCCGAGAGGTTGCACGGGGCGTCCGCAATGGCATGGAGCACAGCCACGGATTTGTCGAGTACGCCGATTCCGCTGCTGACCCCGAATGCGCTATCCTTTCCCATAGGACGATACTAGCTGTCCAAATAGTGAGATGCACGGTTTCATCGTGAGATGGGCGTGCACCGTCCGCCGAACCCGAGAAGATATCGAGTGCAGCCATGAGCAACAGCCCAGCCCAGCCGCTTACTCTCGCCGAGAAGGTCTGGCGCGACCACGTTGTCGTGCCCGGTGAAGCAGATGCGTCCGGAACCAGGAATCCGGACCTGATCTACATCGACCTCCATCTCGTGCACGAGGTAACCAGTCCGCAGGCCTTCGACGGCCTCCGGTTGGCGGGACGCCCCGTGCGGCGTCTCGACCTGACGATCGCCACCGAGGACCACAACGTCCCGACGATCGACATCGACAAGCCGATCGCCGATCCGGTGTCGCGCACCCAGGTCGACACCCTCCGCAAGAACTGCGAGGAGTTCGGTGTCCGGTTGCACCCGATGGGTGACACCGAGCAGGGCATCGTGCATGTCGTCGGTCCGCAGCTGGGTCTGACGCAGCCCGGTATGACCGTGGTGTGCGGTGACAGTCACACGGCCACCCACGGCGCCTTCGGTTCGATCGCCATGGGCATCGGCACCAGCGAGGTCGAGCACGTCCTCGCGACGCAGACGCTTTCGTTGCGGCCGTTCAAGACGATGGCGATCAACGTCGACGGTGAACTGCCGCCCGGCGTCACGGCCAAGGACCTGATCCTGGCGATCATCGCGAAGATCGGCACCGGCGGCGGGCAGGGATACGTCCTCGAGTACCGCGGCGAGGCGATCCGCAAGCTGTCGATGGAAGCCCGGATGACCGTGTGCAACATGTCGATCGAGGCCGGCGCCCGCGCCGGCATGATCGCCCCCGACGAGGTCACCTACGAGTTCCTCAAGGGTCGTCCGCACGCCCCGAAGGGTGCCGAATGGGATGCGGCTGTTGCCTATTGGGACAGCCTGCGCACCGACGAGGACGCCGTTTTCGACGCCGAGGTCCACATCGACGCCAGTGAGCTGACCCCGTTCGTCACCTGGGGGACCAACCCTGGGCAGGGTGCCCCGCTGGGATCGACTGTTCCGAACCCCGCCGATTTCGGTGACGAGGTCGCGTCGAGCGCCGCCGCCAAGGCTCTGGAGTACATGGATCTGAAGCCCGGTACCCCGTTGCGTGACATCAAGGTCGACACGGTCTTCGTCGGATCGTGCACCAACGGCCGTATCGAGGATCTGCGCGCGGTCGCCGACGTCCTCAAGGGGCGCAAGCTCGCCGACGGCATGCGGATGCTCATCGTGCCCGGCTCGATGCGGGTGCGCGCCCAGGCCGAGGAAGAAGGTCTCGGGGAGATCTTCCTGAACGCCGGCGCCGAGTGGCGTCAGGCCGGTTGCTCGATGTGCCTGGGAATGAACCCGGATCAGCTCGCCCCCGGCGAGCGTTGCGCCTCGACGTCGAATCGCAATTTCGAAGGGCGGCAGGGCAAGGGCGGACGTACCCACCTGGTGTCGCCGGCCGTCGCAGCCGCCACCGCGATCCGCGGGACGCTGGCCGCTCCGGCCGATCTCGGTTGAGTAACCCCCAGACCACATTCCAGACAACTTCCGAACAGGGGCTTTGAAATGCAGCCGTTCACCGAACACACGGGCATTGGCGTCCCGCTGCGCCGCAGCAACGTCGACACCGACCAGATCATCCCGGCCGAGTACCTGAAGCGCGTGACCCGCACGGGCTTTGAGGACGGCCTGTTCGCCGGATGGCGCACGGATCCGGACTTCATCCTCAACAACGAGCCGTGGAGCAACGGCTCGGTGCTCGTCGCCGGTCCGGACTTCGGCACCGGCTCCTCGCGCGAGCACGCCGTGTGGGCACTGTCCGATTTCGGGTTCCGCGTGGTGATCTCGTCTCGTTTCGCCGACATCTTCCGCGGGAACGCGGGCAAGGCGGGTCTCGTCGCCGCCCAGGTCGAGCAGGCCGACGTCGAGCTGCTGTGGAAGCGTCTCGAGGAGAATCCCGGGATGGAAATCACAGTGAGCCTTGTCGATAAGACCGTCACCGCCGGAGACCTCGTGGTGCCGTTGGCAATTGATGACTACACGCGGTGGCGTCTGATGGAGGGTCTCGACGACATCGGATTGACGTTGCGCCAGGTAGACGCGATTTCCGAGTACGAATCGAAGCGACCGTCGTTCAAACCGAGGACCCTCGCGGACTGACCCGAGACCCCTTTTCGGCCGCGCGGACGGCCGGGTCCCGCCGAAGCGGAGACCTTGTGAGCTGACATGCGATTTCGCAACACGGCGTCTTAATTGGCGTGGAAGATGGACGTTTTCAAATTCGACGTTTACCGTGTGTTGGTAGCTGGCCGAAAATCGGCCAGATCAGCTTGCGGAGGTACTCATGAACAAGGCGGAGCTCATTGATGAGCTGACCAAGAAGCTCGACGCGGATCGCAAGACTGCGACTGAAGCCGTCGAGCTCGTCGTCGACACGATCGTTCGCGCGGTCAACAAGGGCGAGAGCGTGACGATCACCGGCTTCGGCGTCTTCGAGAAGCGGAAGCGCGCACCGCGCGTCGCGCGCAACCCGCGCACCGGTGAAACCGTGAAGGTCCGTGCTACTTCGGTTCCCGCGTTCCGTCCGGGCGCTCAGTTCAAGGCCGTCGTGGCCGGTAAGCAGAAGCTTGCCGCCAACGGTCCGGCTGTGAAGCGCGGCAGCGGAACCACCGCGGCCAAGAAGGCTGCTCCGGCGAAGAAGACCGCGGCCAAGAAGGCCACCCCGGCGAAGAAGACCGCAGCCAAGAAGGCCACCCCGGCGAAGAAGACCACGGCGGCGAAGAAGACCACCGCAGCCAAGAAGACCACGCCGGCGAAGAAGACCACCGCAGCCAAGAAGACGACGACCGCGGCAAAGAAGACCACCGCGGCCAAGAAGGCTGCTCCTGCGAAGAAGACTGCCGCAAAGAAGGCTCCGGCAAAGAAGACTGCGGCGAAGAAGGCTCCGGCCAAGAAGTCGACGCGTCGCTGAAAGCCGGCCCGGTCAGGGCAAACCTCTCAGATCAACCCCTGGTGACTTCCCCGCCAGGGGTTGATCTGTGTCCGGGGGTACTCAGCGCCCGGTGTTCACTCCGGGGGCAGAGGACTCGCGATGTGATCGGCCGCCACGAGCCGACCGTCGTGTAGCGAGCAGACCCATACGCTGCCCTTGCGGTTGGACGCCTTCGGCAGCGAGATCCCGTCCCGCTCGGCCCACCATTCCATGAGCGGTGGGATCACCTTCCCCTGGCTGCAGACGGCCGATGGGTCCGGCGTCTCCGCGGCCAGCTCCCTGATGCGGCGTTGTGCCGCCGCCGGATTGGCGCGATAGGCCTCTTCGGAGAGGTCCGGTTCGCTCCGCACCTCGACCTCGAGGCGGGCCCGGAGAGGTTCGAGCGTCTGCTCACAGCGCACCCGATCCGCGGCGTGGACCCGTCGGGCACCGAAGGCCAGCAGGAGCGGGACGAGGGCCGCCGCCTGCGTGCGGCCCACGGCGTCGAGTGGGCGGAGGCGGTCGTCACCCTTGTACTGAGAACGTCGACCCGCCTTGGCATGACGCACCAGAAGCAGCGTGTGCAGATCGGCCGGCAGCCGCGTGAACTCCCGCAGTACCTGACGATCCAGCTCGTGGCTCAGCGTCTCGCGCGCCTTCTCGACCGTGAGCCAGCGCAGTTCGTCGACTTCGTCGTCCGGGGTGAAACCGGCGTCGCTGCCGCGCGCCGACCAGTAGCGCACGTGCTTGCGGCCCGCGTCGACGTCGTAGTGGACATCGCCCAGGTGCCGCCCGAGGACGACGTGTTGTCCGGTCTCCTCGGCGATCTCGCGGACCGCGGTGTCGACGAGGGTCTCGCCCGACTCACCCTTGCCCTTGGGGATCGTCCAGTCGTCGTAGCGCGGCCGGTGGACGACGGCGATCTCCACGTCCTCCGTCGCCGTCGAGCCCGATGTCCCCGGACGCCAGACCACGGCGCCCGCGGCCCACACGTTCTTCGGCGAGTTCTTACCCATCGGTGATCACCATCTGGAAGGAGCGCCCAGGCCGGCCGGTCACGAATTGGTCTCCGGCCGACGACGATTGCGGCGCATCATCTGCCGTTGGTGATCGCGGACCTCTTCACCGGCGGCGGGGGAGGCCACCCAGCTGCCGTCGGTCTGCAGGACCCAGCAACGGGTACGGGGGTCGAGCGCCGAGGCGAAGATGTCGCCGAGCTCGCCGGCGAGGCGTTTGTCGCGCACGTTCACCATCACCTCGACGCGGCGATCGAGATTGCGGTGCATCATGTCGGCGCTGCCGATCCAATACTCGTTCTGGGCACCGAAATGCAGAATCCGGGAGTGCTCGAGGAACTGGCCGAGGATCGACCGGACGTGGATGTTGTCGCTGACACCTTCCATCCCCGGGCGCAGCGCACTGATGCCGCGGACCACCACGTCGACCGGAACCCCGTTCTGCGACGCACGATACAGCGCGTCGATCACCTGCTCGTCGACCAGTGCGTTCGCCTTCAGCTGCACGCGGGCACGGTCGTCGCCCGCGCGGAACAACTCGATCTCGCGGTGGATGCGCTTGATGATCCCCGCCCGGATGCCCTGGGGGGCAACGAGGATGTTCCGGTACTCCTTCTTGCGGGAGTAACCGGTCAGCGTGTTGAACAGGTCGGTCAGGTCCGCACCGATGTCGGGAGCGGCAGTCAGCAGGCCCACGTCCTCGTACAACCGCGCGGTCTTCGGGTTGTAGTTGCCGGTGCCGATGTGGCAGTACCGCTTGATCGTCGAGCCCTCGCGCCGCACCACCAGACATGTCTTGCAGTGCGTTTTGAGACCCACGAGTCCGTAGACGACGTGCACTCCCGCCTGCTCGAGCTGGCGGGCCCACTTGATGTTGGCCTGCTCGTCGAAGCGGGCCTTGATCTCCACCAGCGCCACGACCTGCTTGCCGGCCTCGGCGGCGTCGATGAGCGCGTTGACGATCGGGGAGTCGCCCGAGGTGCGGTACAGCGTCTGCTTGATCGCGAGGACCTGGGGGTCGGCCGCGGCCTGCTCGATGAACCGCTGCACGCTCGTCGAGAACGAATCGTAGGGATGGTGCACGAGGACGTCGCCCTCGCGCAGCGTCGAGAAGACGCTCTTGGGCGTCTCCCGCTCGCCGAACGCCGGATGCGTGCCCGGCACGAACGGGCGGTCCTTCAGATGCGGCCGGTCGAGGTCGTAGAGCTCGAAAAGCGAAGACAGATCGAGCAAACCGGGCACCTGGATCACGTCGGCCGGGTTCACGTCGAGTTCGCGCAGCAACAATTCGAGCATGTGCTCGCTCATGTCGTCGGCCACCTCGAGTCGCACCGGCGAACCGAACCGGCGTCGGGCGAGTTCCCGCTCGAGTGCCTGCAGGAGGTCCTCGTCGCGGTCCTCTTCGACCTCGAAGTCGGCATTGCGGGTGATCCGGAAGGCGTGATGCTCAACGACTTCCATACCCGGGAACAGGGTGCCCAGGTTGGCGGCGATGAGGTGCTCCATCGGGAGGAACACCGCCTGTTTGGGGCGCCCGTCGTCGGTGCCGCGGTAGGGCACCAGCTGATCGACCCGGATGAAGCGGTTCACATTGTCGGGGACCTTCACCCGCGCGAAGTGCTCGCCGCTCTCGGTGATGTCCTTGACGGTCACCGCGAGGTTCAACGACAGGCCGCTGATGTAGGGGAACGGGTGAGCCGGGTCGACGGCCAGCGGCGTCAGCACGGGGAAGACCTCGTCCTGGAAGTAATCGACCATGCGGGCGCGCTGCTCGTCGGTCAACTGCGACCAGGAGACGACGTAGATGTCGTTGGCGGCCAACGCCGGCCGGACCGAGTCGAGGAAGACGCGGGCATGGCGGTCGGCGATGCTCTGTGTGCGCCCGGCGATGCGCATCAACTGTTCGCGCGGGGACAACCCGTCGGCGGACCGGACCGACAGACCCGTCTCGTCGCGACGCTTCAGGCCGGCGACCCGCACCATGAAGAACTCGTCGAGGTTGGAGGCGAAGATGGCGAGGAACTTCGCGCGCTCGAGCAACGGCAGCGAGGTGTCCTCCGCGAGGGCCAGCACACGGGAGTTGAAGTCGAGCCAACTTAATTCGCGGTTCAGGTACCGGTCCTCGGGCAGATCCGCGGACTCGTCGGGGACGAGGGTTGCGGCCGGCGGTGCGTTGGGGATCGGGGTGGTCGTGACCGTCGTGGTGGTCGATGAGGTCTCGTCGGCAGGGCTCACCCGTCAATCATGGCCCAAAGTCACCGCGCTTGGCATGGGTCGAAGGCCGGAACCTCGGCGCCGGTGGCACGATGTCCGAATCGGCATGGTGCGACAGGCTGAATCGCGCACGTCAGATGCGTCGCAGAGCAACCGTCACAGACGATGCAGAGCGTCGGCGGTGTGGGGGCCGAGACCGAGTGAGCGGGCGGCGTCGAGATCGGTTGCCGTGTCGACGTCCGTCCGCAGATCGGTCCATCGCGTGTGCGCGGGGTCGAGTTCGACGGCCCCGGCGGCCCGGTGCGCCGCAGCCGATCCCGGGCCGAAACGCGGTGCGTCGTCGAATGCTCCGGGGTCGTCGGGGGTGAAGGTGCCGTGCAGCAGGACGGTGCCGCTCCCGTCGCGGTCGGTGAGGAAACTGAGGCGGTGTGCGGGTGCCTCGTGCAGAACCTCGCGCAGCGAGCCGCTCGTCGCGGCGGGCAGATCGGCCTGGACGAACACGACCCGTGTGGAATCGGGCCACGTCTCACGCGCCCACCGCGCACCGTGACCGAAGGCGACGTTGAGCCCCGAGCCCGCGGTCGGAGAGACCACCTCGGGCAGCCCATGGGTACCCGCGCGCTGTGCGGCGGCGAGTACGTCGTCGTCGGGGCTCACGACCACGACCCTCGAGACGCCGGCACCGCGCAACGCCTCGACGGTGTCGAGGAACATCGCGAGGACCAGCGAGCTGCGGGTCGTCGGGTCGTCGTGGCCGAAGGCGGTCGCCAGCGTGGCCGCCAGCCTCGACTTCGCACGATGCAGACTCTTGACCGCCAGTACGGCCGCGACCGTCGCCCCGCCGGCCGCGGGGCTACCCGAGGCGGCGCTGAGGTCGACGCTCATGTCGACGGCGCTGTGGTCCATGCTGACCATCATGGTCCACCGCCGGACCGAGGGTGACATTCCGGGTCGGTCATCGGTGGAGTGGCATTAGGGTGGGCTGGTAGTCGTTCGGTCCGGTGAAACGGACCCGGGGCAGGAGGAGTGCGGTGCGCGCGGCGGTCATGGGTGCTGGTTCCTGGGGTACGGCGGTGGCGAAGGTCCTCGTCGACGCGGGGACCGAGACGGTCATCTGGGCGCGACGCCCCGAACTGGCCGATGCGATCAACTCCGAACACGTCAATCCGAACTATCTGTCGGACATCACGCTTCCCGGAGAGCTCACTGCGACCAGCGACCCGGTCGAGGCCCTGGACGGCGCCGACATCGTCGTCTGCGGGGTGCCGTCGCAGTCCCTGCGGGAGAACCTCAAACAGTGGACCCCGCACATCGGCTCCGACGCGTCTCTGGTGTCGCTCGCCAAGGGCATCGAGACCAGCACGCTGCTGCGGATGAGCGAGGTCATCGCCGAGGTCACCGGAGTCCCCGACGACCGCATCGCCGTCCTCACCGGGCCCAATCTCGCGCACGAGGTCGCCGAAGGGCAGCCCGCCGCGACGGTCATCGCCTGCACCGACGAATCCCGCGCGGTCACCCTGCAGAGCGCCTTCAGCACTCGCTACTTCCGCCCGTACACCAACACCGACGTGATCGGCTGCGAGATCGGTGGCTCGGCGAAGAACGTGATCGCGCTGGCGTGCGGTATCGCCAGCGGCGTCGGGTTCGGCCAGAACACCCTCGCCACGATCATCACCCGCGGTCTCGCCGAGACCATCCGCCTCGGCGTTGCCGTCGGCGCAGAGATCGAGACGCTCGCCGGACTCGCGGGTGTGGGCGACCTGGTCGCGACCTGTTCGTCCCCGCTGTCGCGGAACCGGACCTTCGGTGCCCGGTTGGGCGAGGGAGCGACGATGGCCGAGGCGCAAGCGGCAACCAACGGACAGGTCGCCGAGGGAGTGAAGTCGTGTTCGTCCGTGCGCGCGCTCGCCGAGAAGCATCAGGTCCCGATGCCGCTCACGGATGCGGTGCACAAGGTGTGCCACGACGGGCAGTCGGTCGCCGACGCCATCAACTCACTGCTCGGCCGCAGAGCGAAGCCGGAGATCTACCGGGACTGAGGCCGTCGAACCGGTCCGCGGAATCCGTCGGCAGGTCAGCCGAAGTCGAGCGGGCCGCGATCGAGGGTCTGGTCGATCAGACCCGAGATGTCGGTGATCGGACCGTTCCCGGCGTTCGACGGAACCCACAGCGCGACGTAGGGACGATGGTCGACGCACACGTAGGCCTGACCGGAACCGTCGACGGTGTCGGTGATGAACCACTGCACACCGGCCTGGCCCGCGGCGTGGATCTCCTGCAGGTTGCTCGTCGGGGACAGTTCCGCCGGCCGGGTCACCCCGCAGCGGAGCGTCAGATCGTCGCCGGACCCGTCCGCGGGCCAGGTCGCCCGGTCCCCGGAGATCTCCTTGTCGCCGAATCCCTCGAAGGTCTGCGGCACCGCCTCGAGCAGTCGCGTGCAGTCCGCCGATGCGCTCCCGTCAGCCGCATAGGACTCGACAGGGTTCACCGCATCGGGGCGCAGCGCGGCGAACGCGATGAACCCCGCGATCACCATGATCGGGATGGCGACGAGGGTCGCGATGAGCGCAGGACTCAGCCGTGAATCGGCGCCGTAGCGCTCGTCGGCGGTGGGGTCCTCGGTGGCCACGGCGTCACCATCACCGGCAGGGGCGCCGGCGACCGGGTCGTCCGCCTTGTCGTCCACGGGATCCTGTGGGGTGTCATCCGAACCTGCTGACGTCACGCCACCACATTAGGAGCCATCCAGGTCCGGGCCGACGCCGGGACCAGCAGAACCGGACTAGCGGGTGTTGGAGACCACCGGGCAGGTCAGGGTGCGGGTGATCCCGTCGACCTTCTGGATCTGAGGGACCACGTTCTCGGTGAGCTGTGTGGCATCGGCGGCATCCACCCGGACGATCACGTCATAGGGTCCGCTGACCTCCTCGGACGAGGCGACCCCCGAGATCTCGGCGATCGTCGCCGCCGCCAGGGCGGCTCTCCCGACCTCGGTCTGGATCAGTATGTATGCCTGAACCACGGACATCCTCTCCGTTTGTGCCCCATCGCCGACGCGGCTGTCGAATCCGGCGGCCATGGGCGCTGCGCGGCGAACACCGTTCGCCGTGAGCCCAATACACTGTGGCACACATTGTCACCGACAAACCCGCTCACGCGCGACTCAAAGCGGACCCGACGAGAGTGAGACCCGACAAGTGACCTCCGACGACGTCGGCACAGACCGATCCGACCCCGTCGGCATCGACAGATCCGACTCCGTCGGGCAGATCGGCGAGCGGGCCGTGATCGCCGCACTCACGGCGGCGGCGACCGCAGCCGGACCGGCCGACGACATCGTGATCGGTTCGGGTGACGACGCGGCCGTCCTCGACATCGGCGGTTCGGCGGTCATCAGCACCGACACCGTGGTCGAGGGACGGCATTTCCGGTTCGACTGGTCGACGCCGCAGCAGATCGGGGCGCGGGCGGTGGTCCAGAGTTCGGCCGACGTCGCCGCGATGGGTGGCCGGACGACGGGACTGGTCGTGTCGATCGCCTGCCCGGCTGCGACGCCCGTGGGCGTCATCCTCGACCTCAACGACGGGGTCGTCGGCGCCGCACATGCGCTGGGCGCACGAGTTCTCGGCGGCGACCTGGTGGCGGCGGAGCAGGTGGTCGTGAGCGTCACCGCGGTCGGGGCACTCGAAGGTCGACGGCCGGTGTCGCTGGGCGGCGCCCGCCCGGGGGACGTGCTCGCCGTGAGTGGTTTCCTGGGCGCGAGCGCTGCCGGGCTGGCGGTGTTGTCGACGCCAGGCGTCGACGATTCGCAGTGGCCCGAAGTCGTTGCTCTGCATCGTGTTCCGATGCCCGACCTGAGCCAGGGTCCCGTCGCGGCCGCTTCCGGAGCGCATGCGATGACCGACATCTCCGACGGTCTCGTCGAAGAACTGATCACCATGTCGCGGGCCGCGGAGGTGGCCATGGTCGTCGAGGTCGAAGCGGTACCGCGACGACCCGACCTGGCCCGGCTGGCAACGGAGCTCGGAGCCGATGTGGACGAATGGGTTCTGACGGGCGGCGAGGATCATCACCTGCTCGCGGCCTTCGACGCCGCGTCGGTGCCCGACGGGTGGACCGTGATCGGATCGGTCCGCACGGCCACATCATCGACCCCGGAGGTGTGGGTCGACGGTCGGCGCGTCGGTGGGCCCGACGGACCAGACTTGCACGGGTGGCAGTCGTTCGCCGCCCCGCGCGGATGATGTGCCGAATCCGCGCGGTTCCGCCACCGGAACCGCCGCGCTCCACGACACTGTGGACATGGGCTCGCGATCCGATTCCGTCGGCGACACGTCGTCGTCGATCCTCTTCGCGACCGTCGTCAACCCGGCCGGACTGACGCTGGCGAAGACGGTCACCCCGGAACGCGTGCCGGTGTTCGCATCGGTGGGACTCGGTGCCAGCCCGTCGTGGCACGCCTTCGCGATCGACCAGACCGGGATCGCGTTCAGCGACGAGGTCGGGGTGGTGGGGGACCAGCGCATCCGGATCGATCTCGATGCGCGGGTGGATCTGGACGCGACGCTGAGTTGGGCGCCCGGTGAGTTCTTCGGCCTCACCGGGGATCCGGTGCCGCAGTGTGCCCGTGGCACCTTGCGACGTGTCGTCGCCGAACTGGCCGACGCCGGGCTGCACGCCATGGTGGGTCACGAACTCGAGTTCGTTCTCGTCGCCGCGGACGGATCGCCGCTGCCGTCCGCCCCGTGGACCCCGTATGGCGCGGTCGGACTGCTGGAGTACGAGGAGTTCGTGCGTGACGTCCTCGTCTCCTGCCGTGCCGCGGGCATCACCGTCGAACAGTTGCATCCGGAGCATGCGCGATGGCAGTTCGAGGTCTCGCTCGGTCCGGCGGACCCCGTCACCGCCGCCGATCGGCTCGTGCTCACGCGGCTCATCATCGGTCGCATCGCCCGCAAACACGGTCTGCGCGCAAGCTTCTCGCCGAAACCCTTCGCCGACGAAGCGGGATGCGGGGCCCATCAACATGTCTCGCTGCACCGCGGGGATCGGCCACTGTTCTCCGGCGGAACCGGCGTCGCCGGGATGACGCCCGACGGTGCGCACGCACTCGCCGGCATCGTCGATGCGCTCCTGGAACTGCAGGGAGTGTTGTGCGGGTCGGTGGTGTCCGGGTTGCGCATGCTGCCCGGTCAGTGGGCGGGTGCGCACGTCTGCTGGGGTGTGGAGAACCGCGAAGCGGCGGTGCGGCTGGTCCGGGAGGACTCGGCCCACGGCACGAGTGTCACTGGAGCGCAGGGTGATACATCGGATGTTCGCGGGCGGGGTGCCAACGTCGAGGTGAAGATCACCGACCCGTCGGCGAACGTGTACTTCGCCACGGCCGCCATCCTGGGCGCGGCGGCGGCCGGCATCGAGCGGGAGGCCACCCTGCCGCACGAGGTCGGGGTCGACCCGCGAACCCGTGCAGCCGGGGAGCGAACGCTGCTCTCCACCGATCAGGGGGAGGTCGTCGATCGGATGGACGTGTCGCCGCTGCTGCGCGGAATCCTGGGCGACCCGGCGGTCGACGCGCTCGTGGCGGTCCGCCGGTACGAGGTCATCCACATCCCGGACCACACCCCCGAGGCACTCACCGAACGGTTTCGGCTGGCCTGGAGCGTGTGACCGGCGCGGGTGGGCTCGGACCGCTGTCGGTACGTGGCTAGAGTCTCGGTATGGCGATCTACGCACTCGACGACCGCGAGCCCGTTCTGGGCAACGACACCTATGTCCATCCCGATGCGGTGGTGATCGGAGCCGTCACCCTCGGTGACGGCGTCTCGGTGTGGCCGGGGGCCGTCCTGCGCGGCGACTACGGCACCATCACCATCGGCGAGCGCAGCAACATCCAGGACGGCACGGTCATCCACTGCACCGTCTTCGAACCGACCGTGATCGGTGCGCGCTGCGTCGTCGGACACAATGCGCACATCGAGGGCGCCACCATCGGCGACGACTGCCTCATCGCCTCCGGGTCGGTGGTCCTCAACGGTTCGACGATCGGCAACGGTGCGATCGTCGGAGCCGGCGCCGTCGTCCCGTTCAAGTTCGACGTGCCGCCGCGCCGCATGGCTCTCGGCGTGCCCGCCCGCCTGCGGGAGAACTACGAGGTCCCCGAAGGCCACACCGACCTCAACAGCGAGATGTACTTCCAGAACGCCCAGTACTACCGCAAGTCGCTGCGGCGACTCGACTGACACGAATGACCACACCGATGGGACCGATGGGGAGACCGGAGTGACCGCACCGACCAAACCGCTCGCCGAGATCATCGACCCCGGCTGGGCCGAGGCCCTCGCCCCGGTCGAGCCGATCATCACCGAGATGGGCCAGTTCCTGCGCAACGAGATCGCCGAGGGACGCCGCTATCTGCCCGCCGGGCAACACATCCTGCGGGCCTTCACCCGGCCGATCGACGACGTGCGCGTGCTCATCGTCGGGCAGGACCCGTACCCGACCCCGGGACATGCTGTCGGACTGAGCTTCTCCGTGGCCCCCGACGTACGTCCGATCCCGCGATCACTGGCCAACATCTACACCGAGTACTGCTCCGACCTCGGGTATCCGATGCCGAGCAACGGCGACCTCACCCCCTGGGCCGACAACGGCGTGCTGCTGCTGAACCGCGTCCTGACGGTCGCGCCCGGGGAGCCCGCATCGCACCGCAAGAAGGGCTGGGAAACCGTCACCGAATGCGCGATCAAGGCACTCGTCGCCCGCGACGAACCGCTCGTCGCGATCCTCTGGGGCAAGGACGCCGCCTCGCTGCAGGAATGGTTGCCCGACGTCCCGACCATCGTCTCCGCACACCCGTCACCGCTGTCCGCATCGCGCGGCTTCTTCGGATCGCGCCCGTTCAGCCGGGCCAACGAGGAGCTCGCCGACCTCGGCGCCGACCCGGTGGACTGGCGATTGCCCTGACCTCGCTCCCCGGGAGCGATGCGCGTCGGCCACCCCTCGCTCCCCGGAGCGATGACGTCGGCCACCGCGCGCTCCCTGAGGTGTGAGGAGCGATAGCGGCGGCTACCCCTCGCTCCCTGAGGTGTGAGGAGCGATAGCCGCCGGGCTGAGTAGCGACGAAGGAGCGTATCGAAGTCGACGAGATGGTCCTATAGCTTGTCCAGTGCTCCGAGGTCGGTGGTGAGGTCTTTGAAGACTTCGCGGGCGACGTAGCGTTTGAGGCAGCGGATGATGTCTTTCTTCGTTTTGTGTTCGGCGGAACGGCGTTCGACGTAGGCGCGGGTGGGTGGATGGTTTTTCATCCGGCCGACCACGATCATGTGCAGGGCGCTGTTGGCTTGCCGGTCACCACCTCGGTTGAGTCGGTGA
>NZ_JAJQJP010000019.1:0-13164 GCF_021245825.1 Gordonia metallireducens
CACCGGCGGCAGCGTTCGTCCGGGCCGGCCGCTCCCTGCTCACCCGCTACCGGTTGGCCCAACGAGAAGTCACCGACCTGACCCGCGAGCTCACCGCACTGCTGACCACGATGGTTCCCACCCTGCTTGCACGCCCGCACATCGGGCCGGTCACCGCCGCCCGACTGGTCATCACCGTCGGGGAAAACATCGACCGGATGCGCAGCGAAGCGACCTTCGCCAAACTCGTCGGCGTCGCCCCACTACCGGCCTCCTCGGGCAAAACCCATCGTCACCGACTCAACCGAGGTGGTGACCGGCAAGCCAACAGCGCCCTGCACATGATCGTGGTCGGCCGGATGAAAAACCATCCACCCACCCGCGCCTACGTCGAACGCCGTTCCGCCGAACACAAAACGAAGAAAGACATCATCCGCTGCCTCAAACGCTACGTCGCCCGCGAAGTCTTCAAAGACCTCACCACCGACCTCGGAGCACTGGACAAGCTATAGGACCATCTCGTCGCCTACGCTCCTCGCACCTCCAGTGCCCGCGGCCGGTGATCCGGCCGTCGTGAGGGTCGAAAGGGCCCGCTCTCTGAGAAGCGCCCAGATCTCGACTGCCGAACCTCAACTCGACCGGCAGACGTCGATCGAAGTCTGCCAGTCGGGTTGACGTCGACCGGTAGTTGAGTGGCGACGGTGACTCGCCAGGCCTTCGTGGCTCGTCGACTTCGATGCGCTCCTTCGTCGCTACTCAGCCCGGCGGTTTTCGCTCCTCGCACCTCAGGCAGGGGGGAGTCGCTTCCTTGCGCCTCAGGCGGCAGTGACGCCGATCCCGGCGTGCTCGAGGAACCGTCCGACGAGCCGGTCGCAGCGGGCCGCGGCCTGGTCGGCAGCGGCGTCGATCTCGGTAGCCAGGGCGCGGGTGTCGACCGAGCCGTCGTCGCTGCTCGACCGTGCGCTCGTGAATCCCTTACGCCACGCGGAGAAGCAGTCCGGGGTGATCTCCGGATGGAACTGCACACCCAGGTGCGGTCCCGAGACGTAGGCCTGGACACCCGCGTCGTTGACCGCGATCACCTCGGCCACGTCGGACACGGTGATCGTGTCGTGGTGGAACTCCATCCACGGGCCCTCTTCCACGAGATCGGGGCGGGTGGTGCTGACGTTGACGAAGCCGTGCTCGGGACGCGTGCTCGGTGCCACCGAACCACCGAGCGCCCGCGCGAGGATCTGGGCGCCGAAGCAGACACCGAAGATCGGTACCTGCTGGGCGATCGTGTCGGAGAGGTACCGGAGTTCGGGTTCCACCCACGGCAGCGAGGCATCGAAGGCCGAATCCGGGGAACCGGTCACGCACACCAGGTCGAATCCACTTGCCTCGGGGAGAGACTCGTCTTCGACGTCCCGGATGACGACGTCGAACCCGCGGTCGGCGAAGGCGGGGAGCAACGAACCGAGAACCGTTTCGCGCCACTCCGGCCGCACACCGTGAACGAGTGCGAGAACCCTGCCGCTCACCTGAACTCCTCTCGAACATCTGTGACCGGTCAGGTTAGTCGTTCGCGCGGCTCACAGAATGCTCGGGCCGCCTCCGGATCAACGGTGACAATCGGCGTGGTTCGGCCGGCGGCGTGGATTCGGGCAGGTCAGAGTGCCGCTGGTCGATGACGGAGGTGCGCAATACGGGCGCCACGATCAGGTTGCCGATCGGTTACAGCGGTCGGATTGAGTACTCCTGCACGGTGATGCCGGTGCCGTCCGGCGCCCCTCACGGCCACCGGTGGCAAGGAGGCAGGACACATGACAGTGAAGGTCGCGGCGGGCCGAGGCGATGCCGGAACCCGTTTGCTCGCAGGGGCATCGGGTGTGGGTTTCATCCTCGCGATCTGCGGCTCGAATGCGATGACGCCGCTCCTCCCCGGTTACATGGACCGCCATGGCTTCGGGCCGGCCGCCGCCGCCGTGCTGTTCGCCACGTACTTCGTCGCACTCATCGTGATCCTTTTGATCTCGGCTCGCGGGCCACTGATCCGGCACACGCGCACGGTCCTGCCGATTGCGTTCCTCACGGCGATCGTCGGCGACCTCGTGGAGATCGTCGGCGCCTGGTATCCGCTACTGCTCTTTCCCGGCCGGTTGATGACGGGCGCGTCGGTGGCGCTGAGCACCGGTGCGGCGGCGGCGATGATGGTCGCCGCCCGCGGTGAGAGGGGGCGTGCGTTCATGGCGACCGGCTCGCTCATCGGTGCCGGTACCGGCCTCATCGCCGCGATCCTCATTGCCGTGTATCTGCCCTGGCAGTTGGTGACGGTCTACGCCGTCCACGCGGTCGCGATGACGATCTGTCTCGGTTTCCTGTTCGCCGGATTGCGGGCCGCGCCGGATCTGCTTGCGCCGGACCGTGATCCCGTGCCGACGGTCGTCGAACCGGAGCTCGCGGACGTACCGTCGGCACACACCGGAGATCTCGACGTCGTGGTCGAATCGTCCCGGTCCCGCGACCCCGGTGCATACCTCGTCGGGGCGCTCGCCTGGGC
Organism: Gordonia metallireducens; assembly: GCF_021245825.1. NCBI lineage: Bacteria > Bacillati > Actinomycetota > Actinomycetes > Mycobacteriales > Gordoniaceae > Gordonia > Gordonia metallireducens. The sequence continues at coordinate 2,522 of NZ_JAJQJP010000019.1, forward strand.
GATCGGCGCACTCGCGGTCGGTGCGATGCCGAACGCGATTCTCGCGACGGGCATCAGCGACTCGTTGCTCGTGGCCCAATGTGTCGGCGGCGCATGCCTGATCGTGTCGATGCTGGCGAACTTCGCCGGCGTGGGCCTTCGCGTCATCACCACCCTGCCAGCAGTGGGATCACTGCTGGCGCTGGGCTGGTCGATCGCCATCGCGGGTCTCGCGATGGGTCGCCTCGAGGTCATCCTGCTGGGCACCGTCATCGGCGGCATCGGTCAGGCCGGCGGATACCGGGTCGCGCTCGCGTACATCACTGTGGGGCTCACACCCATCCAGCAGGGCCGCGTCGCGGCGACGTTCTCGGCCTTCGCCTACAGCGGTGCCGGCGTGATGGTGGTGCTCGACGGCGTTGCCGGACAGCTCGCCGGAACGATCGGCGGGGCCGTGACCATCGGCGTCGTCTACGCGGTCACCTCGGCGATCGCGATCGGGCTGGTCCTGCGTCGTACACGGCGGACGGCGCAGCCGGCCGTGACCCGGCCGGTGGATCGCGAAACCGCCGACACTGCATCCTGATCGAAGCCGACGGTCGGTGACACCGCAGGTCAGCGGCCTTCTCTCGGGGAGGTGCCGGGCGTGTGCCTACGGTGGATGTCATGGCACCCCTGACGCGCGTCTCCGGCCCGATCACCTGGCTCGCAGTGATTTTCGCAGTAGCGCAGGTGGTGGCGCCGGTTGTGCCGTTCTCCGGGATCGGTGCCTCACCCAACGAGTCGACGACCGATCTGCTCATCACGCCGGCCGGTTGGACGTTCTCCATCTGGAGCCTGATCTACCTGCTGTCCGTCGTCTTCGCACTCGCGGTGGTGTGGAAGGGCGCGACGGGGACCGCAGATCCGCGTCGTCTGCTGATCGATCTCGAGATCGCCTTCGCCGGAGCGGCCATCTGGATACTGGTGTCCGCGGCGGAATGGACGTGGGTCACCCCGATCGTGCTGACCGTGATGACGGTGGTCCTGCTCGACGCCGCACGCGTCGCGGCGCGCCCCGCCGACGACGAGGCGCCTGGCTGGTTGCGGGTGCTCGCCCGAATCCTGGTCGGCATCTACGCCGCGTGGGCCACCGCAGCGGTGTTCCAGAACTGGGCGGCCGCCATCGGCGCCGACCTCGCCGACCCGCAGTCCCTCGGCTGGCAGCTCACGATCCTCGTCCTGTGTGCACTCTTCGGTCTCGCAGTCACGGTCGCGGCCGGCTCCGTGCTCGTCGCCTACCCGCTCACGCTGATCTGGGCGTTCCTCGGCATCCTGGCCACCGCCCAGGGTGAGACGACCGCCGTCGTGTGGGTCGCCATCGTCACGATCGTCGCGCTGGTGGTCACCACGGGTGCCGTGTTCGTCCTGCGACGCCGTCGCGTCGACCGCGCCCCGGCCGTCACCTAGAGGGGTTTCACCACGGCTCGAGCGGTCGTGGCCTTCTAGAATCTTCCTCGTGCGCAACAAACCCGTCACGGGCTACGACGTCGCCCGCCGGGCCGGGGTGTCGCAGTCGACGGTGTCGCGCGCGCTGCGCGACGACCCGCGGGTGATCGAGGAGACCCGCGCCCACATCCAGGCGCTGGCCAGGGAAATGGGATACGTCCCGCACGTGACCGCGCGGAGCCTCATCACGAGGCGGTCGTCGACGATCGGGGTGGTGACCGGCGACCTGCGCAACCCGTCGTTTCCGGTACTCGCCAACACTCTTCAGGACCGGTTCGCCCGCGACGACTATCGGGTGTTGTTGCTCAGCGACCGCGAAGGTCCGACGGGCACCGTGGACAAGGACCTCGAGGCCTTGCGCGGGGGTCTGGTCGACGGGGTCGTCTACATCTCGGCCCGACTCGACTCGCCGGTCGTCTCGGAGATGCTCGACTGGCGGATGCCGCTGGTCATCCTCAGCCGCGACGTCGACGGCACGCAGGCCGGCCGGGTCGACCGAGTCACGTCGGACAACATCGGTGGCGGGAGGCTCGTCGCACAGCATCTCGTCGACCTGGGGCATCGTCGGATCGGACTGATCTCCGGACCGGTGGACAACCCGAGCATCAAGCTCCGCGAGACCGGGTTCCGGGACGAACTGGCAAGGCTCGGAGCCGATCTCGACGAGACGATGGTGTACCGCGGTGAGGTCGACGCGAGGACCGGACTCGACGGCGGCCTGCGCCTGCTCGGCCGATCTGACCGGCCAACCGCCTTGTTCTGCGCCACCGACTATGTGGCTTTCGGAACCCTCGACGCCGCGAAACGGCTGGGACTCGCTGTGCCGGAGGATGTCTCGGTCGTTGGTTACAACGACCTCGACCTGGCGGGCTGGTCGATCTTCGATCTCGCGACGGTACGCCAGCCCCTCGAGGAGATGGCGTTGGCCGCGGCCGAGCTCCTGCTCGCACGGATCGACGGCGCCGCGGGCACCCCGGTCCACCGCGCCTTCGGTGTCGAATGGGTCGGCCGCGGCAGTGCCGGACCATGCCCCGACGGCGTCTGAAACCGAGCATTCGCTCGGCAACATCTCGGTAACCCGACGAACACCGTCACGCAAAAACCCCAGCATACATTCGAATGCATCCAGTTCGGGGGACACCCGGCCGGAACGGCCGGAGGGCGGCAGCGGGGCCGCCACTGGATCGCAAACCAACGGCGGAAACAAACCACGCGCGGCGCAGCTATGCCACGCGCAGGTTCTCATGACCACGCAGCGTAGGAGTGACATGGAAATCGGCGTCTTCATCCCCATCGGCAACAACGGCTGGCTCATCTCCAAGAGTGCGCCCCAGTACATGCCGTCATTCGAGCTGAACAAGACCATCGTGCAGAAGGCGGAGGCACACGGGCTGGACTTCGCGCTGTCGATGATCAAGCTCCGCGGCTTCGGTGGCGACACCGAGTTCTGGGACCACAACCTCGAATCCTTCACGCTCATGGCAGGTCTCGCGGCGGTTACCGATCGGATCAAACTGTTCGCCTCGACCGCCATCCTCACCCTGCCGCCGGCGATCGTCGCGCGCATGACAAGCACCATCGACTCGATCGCCCCGGGACGGTTCGGTGTGAACATCGTGACCGGTTGGGCACCGGGCGAATACACCCAGATGGGGTTGTGGCCGGGCGAGGAGTACTTCGGCTACCGGTATGAGCAGGCCGGCGAGTACGTGAAGGTCCTTCGCGAACTGTGGGCCGAAGGCTCCAGCGACTTCAAGGGCAAGCACTACACCATGGACGACTGCGTCCTGTCGCCGCCGCCGGCGGCCAAGACGGCCCCGATCGTCGCTGCGGGACAATCGAACACCGGTATGAAGTTCGCCGCCGAGAACGCCGACTTCAACTTCATCCTCGGCTCGGGGATCAACACCCCGCTGGCCGTGGAGGAATCGACGTCGACACTGGTCGCCGCCGCCAAGGAAAGCGGGCGGGACGTCGGGGCCATGGTCCTGTTCATGATCATCGCCGACGAGACCGACGAAGCGGCACAGGCGAAGTGGCAGGACTATCACGACAACGCAGACCTCGCCGCGCTCGGCTACATGGCCGACGAGTCCGCCGCCGACGCGAGCGCCGACGACAGCTCGACCGCCAAGACGATCTCGCTGCCCGAGGGTGCGGTGAACTTCAACATGGGCACCCTGGTCGGGTCGTACGACACCGTCGCGAAGATGCTCGACCAGGTCGCCGAACTCGAAGGCGTCAAGGGCATCATGCTGACCTTCGACGACTTCGTGAAGGGCGTGGACACCTTCGGCACCCGAATCCAACCGTTGATGAAGTGCCGTCAGGACAACGCCGCCGCGGCGTGACGCAGGCACCTGGTGAGCGGGCATCGAGTGCGCCTGCTCACCAGGTGGTTTCGATACGGCTCGTCGCAAGCTCCTCGCCTACTCAACCAGCGAGGGGGCGGCTCGTCGCAAGCTCCTCGCCTACTCAACCAGCGAGGGGGCGGCTCGTCGCAGGCTCCTCGCCTACTCAACCGGCGAGGGAACGGCAACTGACAAAAGGGTAGTGATGGTGCAATCGTTTGATGTCGCGGTCGTGCAGATCGGTGAGCTCACCGACGACGTCGACCACAATCTGGAACGGCTCGTCGACGCGGTCGAGGGTGTCACGTCAGGAGATGCGCCGGACCTTGTCGTCCTTCCGGAACTGATCACCGCACCCTACTTCTGCACCAGCCACGACACCGACCGGACCGGATGGGCGCAGACAATCCCGGGGGAGGCGACGCAACGAATCGCGGCCATCGCACGAAAGCGTGGCTGCGCCATCGCCTTCGGCACCTATGAGTGGACGACGGACGGCACCTTCCACAACTCGGTCGTCCTGATCGACGGCGCGGGAGAGATCGTCGACTGGCGAACCCCGCACGGCGGCCGGATGCCCGCCTATCGGAAACTGTCGCTGCCGGCGAGCAAGGTCAGCGGCATCGACATCGACGAGAAGTACCACTTTGCTCCGGGGCCGGCGCCCGCGACCGCGGATCTGCTCGGCACCCGCTTCGGTTGTGTCATCTGCTACGACCGGACCTTCCCCGAATACTGGGCGGTCGCCCGCGCACTCGGGGCCGAGGTGATGCTGGCCATCGTCTCGTCGCTGGGATCACGGGAGGACCTCTTCCTGGCCGAATTACAGACGCGCGCACTGGAATCCCAGATCTGGGTGATCGCGGCGAACCGCGCCGGACCGGAAACCCTCAACGGGGTCACCGTCGACTACTTCGGACTGTCGTGCGTGATCGCACCCAACGGTGAGATCGTCGCCCAGGCGCCTGCACACCAATCCGGCGAGACGCTGCGGTTCACCATCGACCTCGATCGTGTGTCCCAGGTGCGTCGCGCACTGCCGCTACGTCGCGACCGCCGTGCCGACGTCATCTCCCTCCTCGACGACCTGACATCTGGTGTCATCCAACCTCTTCCGATCGATCGTGGGTCCGACCACGGCGACGATGACGCCGTTCCGGCGACCGTCACCCCGATCGGGTTGCGGCGGTGACCGGAACCCACTACCCGGATCTGACCGCGGACGCGGTGGCCGCCGTGGACGAACTCGCCGGCGCTGCGCACACGGACATGTCGGAGGTCCTGCAACGATCCCGGGAGCGGACGCTGCCGGCGTCGCCGTGTGTGACCGGCGCCGAGCCTGCGGACTTCCACGGTCGGATGATGGCGTACCCGGTGCCCGACGGACCTCCGGTCCGGGTGCCGGTCGTGCGCACGGACGCCGCGCTGCACGATTTGGGCGTCGTCGAACTGCTCGAGGCCTTTCGCACGGGCCGCACCACCCCGACCGAGGTGCTCGAGGCACTGAGTCTGCGTTGGGACGAACCGGAACTCGTGGGCGGGGCGATCCTCGCCACCGTGGACGGTCGCTCTGCCGCCGCGGCGTCGGACGACCGCTGGCGATCCGGAACGCCCCGTCCGCTGGAGGGAATCCCGTTCGCGGTCAAGGACATCATCGACGTGGCGGCGTCGCCGATCACCGCGGGATCGCACACGACGGGCAACCGGATCGCAAGCGCCGACGCCACCGTGGTCGCCCGCCTCCGGGCGGCGGGAGCCATTCCGGTCCTCATCACCGCGACCACCGAATTCGCCTGCGGTGCGCCGTTCAACGCACGATACGGGCCCGTCACCAATCCCTGGGATCGGGAGCGGTGGACCGGAGGCTCGTCCACCGGTTCAGGTGGTGCGCTGGCCGCCGGACTGGTCCCGCTCGCACTCGGCTCCGACACCGGCGGTTCGATCCGCGTACCCAGTGCGCTGTGCAACCTCTCGGGTGTCAAGCCCACCTATGGGCTCGTCCCGCGAACCGGTGTGGTGTCGCTGTCGTGGACGCTCGATCACCTCGGCCCGATGGCGAGATCCGCCGCCGACCTGCGTGCTGTTCTCGCGGTAATCGCCGGTCCCGACGGCGTGGACCCGACCGCGGTGACGCCCTCCATCACCGCAGCACTCCGCGATCGGCTCGGCGACCACGGCGGGTTGGATGCCCCGTCCCTGGCCGGTGTGCGCGTGGGCATTCCGCGCAACTGGTTCACCGAGGTCTGCGACGCCGCGGTCCTGAGAGCCTGGCAGGCGGCCATCGGTGTTCTGTCGGATCTCGGCGCCGAGACGGTAGTCGTCGATCTGCCCGACGCGGAACTGCTGTTCGACGAGTTCACCATCGTCCTCGTCAGCGAACTCGCCGCCAACCAAGAGGGTGCGCTGGATCGGTTCGCGCACTTCGACATCGGCACCCAGGTGCGGATCGCGCGCGGCCGCGTGCCCGGGGCGATCGACTACATTCGCGCGTTGCGTCGGCGGGCGCCCGCGCTGACCGCCACGGTCGATGCCTTCGACACCGCCGGGATCGACGTCTTCGTCACGCCCGGTATCGGGGCGACCGCGCCACGTCTGTCCGACGTCACCGTTGAGATCAACGGGGAACGGCACCCGATGCAGGGCGTCATCGGCCGCAACACCGGCGTCTTCGATCATCTCGGTCTCCCAGCCGCGATGATCCCGGCGGGATTCGCGGACGGACTACCGGTGGGCGTCCAACTCGTCGGCCGACCGTGGGCCGACGACGCCGTCCTGCGGATCGCGCAGGCGTATCAGACCGTCACCGACCACCACCGTCGTCGACCGCATGAGTGAAACCCCGACACGCGCTGCTGCGAGACCGCATCCACACCCGTGGCGGGTGTTCGCCGCCACGAGTGTCGGGGTGATCGCGGTCTTCGTCGCGATGAGCGGACTGACCGTCGCATTGCCGACCCTCAGCCGCGAGCTCAATGCCACGCCGGCGCAGTCGACGTGGATCCTGTTGGGCTACATGGTGGTCACCACCGCGCTGATCCTGGTGTTCGGTCGGCTCGCCGACATCGTCGGCCGCCGTCCGCTCTATCTGTCGGGCCTGATCGTCTTCACGCTCGCGTCGACCCTGTGCATCGTGAGTCCGTCCGCCGAGTTCCTCATCGTCGCAAGGGTTCTGCAAGGGATCGGTGCGGCCGCGGTGGTCACCAACAACACAGCTCTGCTGACCGACACCTTTCCGCCGCATCTGCTCAGCCGGGCACTCGGCTGGAATGCGACGGTCGCCGCGATCGGCCAGATCATCGGACCGGTCGTCGGCGGAGCGGCCACCGCGTTGTTCGGTTGGCGGGGGTTGTTCGCTGCGGTGCTCGGGATCGCCCTGATCGCCACGGCGGCTTCGCTACTGGTGATCCCGCGGGGCGTGGGCGGCATCAGGAGTCGCGAACCCTTCGACCTCGCAGGCGCCATCCTGGCAACCACGTTGCTGACCGCTGTCGTGCTGGCGCTGACCCCGGGCTCGTCGGCCGCATGGCTGCCGTGGTGCTTCGGGGCGGTGAGTCTTGTCGTCGGCGTGCTGCTGATCGTCGTCCAGCGTCGCCGGGCGCATCCGCTGATCGATCTGAGTCTGTTCGCCGACCGCGGCATCTCACTGGTCCTCCTCGCCGGTCTGCTCACCGCCACCGCCACCTACGCAGTCGCCCTGATCATCTCGCTCTACGTGCAGGCCGTGGACGGGACCTCGCCGTTCGTCGCCGGTCTGCTCGTCACGCCGGTGGCGGCGGGGACCGTCATCGCGGCGTCGGCGGCCGGCTGGTTGGTCATCAGGATCGCGCCTCGCACACTCGCCGCGACCGGGATGGCGTTGAACACCGTCGGCGTGCTCGGTGTGGCCGTCGTCCTGTCCGCGGACGGTTCGCTCCCGGTGACCGCGCTGTTCCTGTTCCTGATCGGCACCGGCATCGGGTTGTTCATGACGCCGAGCACGAGCGTGCTGATGTTGACCGTGCCGGCGAAGCGTCGTGGGATCGCGAACGGGATGCGCTCGACGCTCCAGAACGTCGGCAACCTGCTCAGCACGGCGATCGTGGTCGCCATCATCCCCATCGGGCTGGGCGCCGCAGCACAGCAGGCGGCGTACGGCGGTTCCCCCGCCGCGTTCGACGATGCCGACCTCAGCCGGTTCGTCGACAACCTCCAGCTGGCCGGCGTCGTTCTCGGGGCCATGTCCGCGGTGGGAATCGCGGTGTGCCTGTCCTTTCCGCGCCGGATGCCCACCCCGGAAGCCGAGGTGCTGCCCGTTCCCGAGTACGCCACGACGAAGGAGTCCGCATGACCGAATCGAACACCCCGGCGCCGTCTGGACGCCTCGGCCGGACCGAGCAGGCAACGGATTACGCACGGGCCGGCTTCGGTCAGGAACTGACGCCTGGGGAGCGGCCTGCGCTCGTGCTCGTCGACCCGGCCCGCGCCTACATCGACAAGGACTGCGCGCTCTACGCAGGCGTCGAGGAGAACGTCGAGGCGATGCGGGCAATGTTGGCGTCCCGCGGGCGCTTTCCTCGGAACGAGCCTGAACTCGTACCTGAACTCGCGGCGGATCGACACCGTCTTTCTGGCCGGACTGTCGACGAGTGGGTGCGTCCGGGCCACCGCACTCGATACGATGCAGCACGGCTTCATCCCGATCGTCGTCGAAGATGCTGTGGGAGATCGCGATCCGGCGATCCACCATGCCAACCTCTTCGACATGCAACAGAAGATGGCCGAGGTGTGGTCGCTGGCAAGGACCCAGGAGTTCCTCGGCCGTCTGACCGCGCCGTCGTCCGACGGCTGAACCAACGAGAGGCATTGCCATGACCACTACCGTCGTCGCCGGTAATCCGAAACCCGGTTCGCGAACGCTCGACGCGGCCAACCGGCTCGCCGAATCGCTGACCGGTTCCGCACCAGACCACATCGTCGACGTCATCGAACTCGGCCCGGGTCTCCTCGGTTGGGGCGACGACAAGGTCAAGGCCGCCGTCGAAACCGTCGCGTCATCGGATCTCGTCGTCTTCGCGAGCCCCACCTTCAAGGCGACCTATACCGGCGTCCTGAAGCTCTTCCTGGATCAGTTCGCCACCGGCGACGGTCTGCGCGACGTCACCGCGGTGCCGCTGATGCTCGGCGCCGGACCGTCGCACGCCATGGCACCCGACCTACTGCTGAAGCCGGTGCTCGTCGAACTCGGCGCCGCGTGCCCGCTGCCCGGTCTGTATCTGATCGACTCCACGTACACCGAGGACACCCGGATCGCCGACTACACCGAGCGTTGGAAGTCGGCGTTGCCGGGCCAGGGGACCGGCGCCTGACGTCCCTCAGCTCTTGGAGCCGGACCCCGGTGCGGCGAGCACGCGATGGAGTGCCGCCTTCACCGCGTCGGGGGTGATCATGCTCGCGCCGGCCATGATTCGCGTCATCGTCGACGCGGCCACCGATCGGGCCTCTCCGCTCATCATCGCCTCGTAGCCTTGTTTGGCGACCTCGGCCGGATCGTCCTTGGACATCTGGCCCATGCGGGTGTCGTCCATCCGGGCGCGATGGAAGAAGTTGGTCTCGGTCGGCCCGGGCATCAGTGAGGTGACGGTGACCGCCGAGTCCTTCAGCTCGTTCTGCAGCGCCTCCGCGAACGATTGCAGGAACGACTTCGACGCGTTGTAGGTGGCCTGGAAGCTGCCCGGCATCATCGACGCGATCGACGAGGTGATCAACAGCCGTCCGGCGTCGCGCTCGACCATGTCGCGGAGCACGAGCTTCGCCAGGTGGACCGTGGACCTGACATTGAGATCGATGATCGACAAGTCCTCGGCGAGGTCGGTGTCGACGAATGCGCCCCCGTGCCCGATGCCGGCGTTCAGAGCGGCCGAATCGAGGGGCCGTCCGATGTGCTGTACGGCGGTGTAGAGCGCTTCGACGCCGTCGGCGGTGCGCAGGTCCGCGCGGACCGCCGTGACCTCGCGGCCCCGTGCACGCAGCCCCTCGGCGACTTCCTCGACTCCAACGTCTTCGGCGCAGGTGACCAGGTCGAACCCGTCGTCGACGAACAGTTCCGCCAGTTCTCGTCCGATGCCGCTCGAGGCGCCGGTGACCAGTCCCAGACGTGCTTGTGCGTGTGCCATGAACGTCGGGTACCCGCGTGTACTCGATTCATGCGCGATGCGCGGACGGAGGGCGACCGGCGCACGCGATTACCGTCACGAGCCGACTCGAAGCGGAATACCTCTTGTCCGCGCCACCTTGTGGGGCTCGGATGCGGCGAGCATGTCTTCACGCTCGACGACCTTCACGCGTTCGCGGTCCTCGGCGGCTCCGAGTGCGCGCTCGTGTTCGTCGAGGCGGTACCAGCCGTCCCAGGTGGTGAACGGAATGTTCTTGGACTCGAGCAGCTCGACGATGGCGTCCTCGCCGGGGGTGGCCGGTGCGAGGAGCTTGTCGGCTTCCATGTCCTTGAGGATGCAGTCGACGGTCTCGTTGGCGTCGCCCTTGGTGTGGCCGATGAGACCGACCGGGCCGCGCTTGACCCAGCCGGTGGTGTAGACGCCGGTGAGCTGGTCACCCTCGTCGAACACGCGTCCGGCCTCGTTGGGGATGACCCCGGCCTGGGAGTCGAAGGGGATGTCGGGCAGGTTGTCCGACAGGTAGCCGACCGCACGGTAGACCGCGCCGACCTCCCAGTCGGTGATCTTGCCGGTGGGCTTGACGTTGCCGGTGCCGTCGAGCTGGGTGCGTTCGGTGCGCAGGCCCACGACCTTGCCGTCCTCGCCGAGGATCTCGACGGGGCTTTCGAAGAAG